>JBFHEP010000141.1:0-10226 GCA_041584095.1 Acidimicrobiales bacterium
CACCGACGCAAAAGGCCGGTACCCCGTCGACGTTCGGCCGTCGGATGACGACGGCCCGTCGATCATCGCCGTACAGGAGCTGCTCGGGCGTATCGTCGACGATCTCCGCTCGGCCGAACACCCGGCGATCGTCGCCCACCGGTTCCACCACTGGGTGGCCGACGCCATCGTGGCAACCTGTGCCGGCCTGCGCGACCACGATGTGGCCACCGTCGCCCTCTCCGGCGGTGTCTTTCAGAACCGCCTGCTCACCGAGATGGCCGACGAGCGACTGCGGGCAGCCGGATTCGATGTCCTGCTCCATCGCCGGGTTCCGGCCAACGACGGCGGCATCTCACTGGGCCAGCTCGCCATCGCCCGGGCCCTGGTCGACGGAACGCCCCCGAGTACCATGGGAGCATGAAGATCGGCGTCGTCGGCAAGGGCGGGGTGGGCAAGACGACCGTCAGCGCACTCATCGCCCGCACACTGCAGCAGCGGGGACGGCGGGTGCTGGCCGTCGACACCGACTCCAATCCGAACCTCGGCTTCTCCCTCGGCCTCGACTTCGACGAGATCGAGGCGGTGCCGACGGTGCCCCGCTCGATGGTGGTCGGGACCAGGGGTGATCTGACCGTCGAGGAGATCATGGCCGACTACGGCATCCCCACCCCGGCGGGGGTGACGCTGATGTCCGCCCTGCGGGTCGACGAGGCTGGCGCCGGCTGCACCTGCGGCGGCCACGCCACCGTGCGTTCGCTGCTGGGGCAGGCGCTCGAATCCGAGGTCGACGACACCATCATCGACATGGAGGCCGGGATCGAGCACCTGAGCCGATCCGGCGGCACGCTGGCTCACGCCGACGTGCTCGTCCTGGTCATGGAGGCCAGCCGAAAGGCGGTGATCACTGCGCAGCGCACCATCAGCCTGGCCCGCGAGCTCGGCATCGGGTCCTGGGTCGGGGTGGCCAACAAGATCGAGGCCGACCACGGCGACCTGCTGCGCCGGCTCTGCACCGAGCACGACGTCCCGCTCGACGTCGTCATCCCCGCCGAGTCGGCCGTGGTGCGCGCCGACCGTCTCGGCGCCCCACTCGAAGACGGTGCGGCCCACGAAGTGTGGAGCGCCATCAACGTCCTCGTCGACCGGCTGGTGACGCCCTCACCTCGAATCTGAGGTCCCCCGCCGCCGCCGGCGACGTCGGGGAACCTCACAATGAGAGGTTGAGGTGATGGTGGGCTCAGTCGACCAGAAGGTTCGGGCCCTTGCGGGCCGGCACGGATTCTTTCAGAATCCCTCCTGGAGTCCGGTCACGTACATGTGCTTGTTCCGGCTGCCGCGACACGGGCTGCAACCGGGCGTGTAGTACCAGTTGGAGAACACGGTGTCGTCGTAGAACAGGATGCGGTCGGGAACATAGATCGGGATGACCGGTAGATCCTCGGCCAGGATCTCCTGCATCCGTCCCACGAGTTCCTTTCGGGCATCCCGATCGAGGGTCGCCAGCTGTTCGACCGCCAGTGCGTCGAACGCGGCGTTGCTGTAGCCCCACGCCTTGTTGAACGACGTCGAGTTCTCCTGATCGGAAAAACGTTGTCGGAGCGTGTCGGCGTCACCGGCGATGCCGCCGTAGCCGTGGAGCTGCAGCGTGTAGTCACCCTGCACGCCGGCCTCGTCGGCACTTGCCCGGTCCAGGATCACCACCTCGGCGTCGATGCCGACCTCGAGCAGGTACTCCCGAATCAGCTGCGGGGTGTCGGCCGAGAACCGTTGACTGGCCTTGAGCTGCGGAGCGAACGGGCTGCCGTCGGGAAGGTCCCGCACGCCGTCGCCGTCGGCATCGACGAGGCCGATTCCGTCGAGCAGTTCGTTGGCCAGGTCGAGATCCTGCTCGTAGGTGGGCAGGCCCGCTGCCGCAAACGGGTGGGTGGGAGCCAGGCCGCCCACCGAAGCCGGGACTCCCCGACCGAACAGGATCCGATCGACCAGGTCGGCCCGATCGACCGTGTAGGCCAGCGCCCGCCGGAAGTCGACGTCGTCATAGGGGAAGCCGGCGTCGAGGTTGATGTGCAGAGCCAGATTCCAGTCGCCCGGTGACTCGATTCGACCGAGGTTGTCGGCCGCGTCGAAGGTCGCCATCTGCTCGGCCGGAATCGGCTGTTCCAACCCGATCTCGGCCGCCACCACTTCACCGGTCTGGATGGCCAGCAGCTCATCGTTGACCGGCACGAACTCGAGTCGCTTCACCACGGGCGGCCCCAGGTGGAAGTTCTCATTGGCGGTATACAGGTAGCTGCCGTTTGCCGGGTCGGCCGATTCGAGCAGGTAGGGTCCCGAGCCCATGGTGGCCTCCGGGCCCCGCCGCTCGGCCGGATCGTCGATCTCGGACCAGACGTGTTCGGGGATGATCAGCACGCTGGCGGCCACGTCCTCCTCGAATGCGGCGGACGGGGCGTTCAACGTGAACGTCACCTCCTTCTCACCATTGGCGGTGATGGACGCCACCTGTCGGAGTCCGCTGGCGGCGAAACCGGCCTGCCCGGCGCCGGCGCCCTGCGTGACGTACTCCCAGGTGAAGACGACGTCGTTGGCCGTCACCGGCTCGCCGTCGTGCCAGGTGGCATCCGGGTGGAGCGTGAAGGTCCACTGGGTGCCGTCGTCGGATGCCGACCACTCCGTGGCCAGCCAGGGGATGAAGTTCCCCGTCGCGTCCTGCCACAGAAGCGTGTCGAAGATGTAGCCGGCCTGTATCAGGCCGGGCCCGCGCACCCAGCCGAAGGGCGAGGGGTAACCGAAGTCACCGCCGGCCAGCCGCAACACGTCGACGACGCCGTCACCATCGGCCATGGCCTCGTCACCCGATTCGCCCTCATCGGCCTCCGCAGAGTCCTCGGGCTCCGTGTCGTCGACCGCCGACGTGTCCTCGGTCTCGGTTTCGGCGTCGGTCGTGGTCTCGGCCGGGTCGTCGGCCACACAACCCGATGCGACCAGGGCCAAGATCGCCAGCAGAGCTGCAAGCCGGCTCGCCCGTGCTCGATTTCTGGACATGGTGTTGCTCCCCTTCATGGTTGACTGAGCTCGATTCGTGCGCTGGCGACGCCGGAGATGGCGGGTGCTCCGGCAGCGGACAGCAGCCGGCGGGTGGCGGGATGCTGCGGTGCGCTCAGGAGCTCGGGACCCGATGCCTCCTCGACGATTCGCCCCTCGTCGATCACGACGATCCGGTCGGCGGTTCGGAGGGTGACGGCGAGGTCGTGGGACACCAGCACCATGGCCATGCCCCGTTCGACCTGCAACGACTTCAGCAGTTGGATCATCTTGGCCTGCTCCGACGGGTCGAGGCCTTCGAACGGCTCGTCGGCCACCAGAAGCACGGGTTCCAAGACGAGCGCCCGGGCCAGGGCCACCCGCTGGAGCTGGCCGCCCGACAGTTCGTGGGTGTGGCGGCGGAGAAACTCGGGAGTGGCCGGCAGGCTCACCGCATCGAGCGCGTCCAACGCCGCCGCTCTCCGTTCCGTGGCGGTGCCAATGCCCTGGACCTCGAGTGGCTCGGTGATGCAGTCGCCGACACGAAGCCTGGGCGACAGAGCCTCGTAGGGATCCTGGAACAGCATCTGCAATCGCCGGCGGGCCGACTTGAGCCGAGCGCCCTTCATCGAGAGCAGGTCGTCGCCATCGAACTCAACGGTGCCGCCGTCGGCGTCGATCAGCCGGAGCAGCAGCTGACCGAGCGTCGACTTGGCGGCCCCGTTGGCCCCGACGATGCCAAGCACCTCGCCGTGGTAGACCTCGACATCGACGTCGTCGACGGCCACGACCCGACGGCGGTTGAGCGCGGGACCGGTCGTGTAGACCTTGTGAAGGCCCCGAGCCCGAACCACCGGCACCAGCCCGCCGCGCAGGCACGCAACGTGCCGAACCTTGCCCGTGCCGTTGGTGCTGGTGCCGGCTGCCACCGGTTGCAGTGTCACGTCGTCGGTGCGGCATGCGTCGACGGCCTGGGTGCAGCGCTCGACGAAACCGCATCCGATGATGGGCTCGGTGTTGTCCGGTGGGCGGCCCCGGATCCCACGGAGATCTTTCACATTACGGAGGCGGGGATGCGCGTTGAGCAGGCCCCAGGTGTAGGGATGGCGGGGGCGGGTCAGCACATCGTCGACCGCCCCCGTTTCGATGAGACGACCCCGATACAGCACGCCGACGTGGTCGACGAGACCGTCGAGCGCGTCGATGTCGTGGGTCAGCACGAGGAGCGACCGCTCGGCCCGCAATCGCCGGAGCAGAGCGAGCACATCGTTTCGGGTGACGGGGTCGAGGCCGGCCGTCGGTTCGTCGAGCACCAGCAGCTCCGGGTCCCGGACGAGGGCGATCGCCAGCAACGCGAGACGGCGGCGTCCCCCGGAGAGCTCGCCCGGATGGCGGTCGTAGACATCCGCGTCGAGTCCGACGAGGTCGATGACCGCTCGCGCTCGGGCCTCGGCCGACGCCGCCGACATCCCGTCGCCCTCGACGAGCGGCTCGGTGAGCTGCAGACCGATGCGCAGAACCGGATTGAGGGCGGTGGTCGATTGGAACACCAGACCGATCCGTCCCCACCGGTAGTCGCGCCAGCGATCGGGTCCGAGCGCCTGCAACTCGTCGCCGTCGAAGACGATCCGCCCACCCAGGTCGGCCCGATCGACCAGTCCCAGAAGGCTGCGCGCCACCGTCGACTTGCCCGAACCCGATTCGCCGATCAGCGCCATGGCTCCGCCCGCCTCGACTGCGAACGACACACCGTCGACCGCGTAGACGGGCGGATCGGAGCGATAGGTGATTGACAGGTCCTCGACCTGAAGCATGTTCACCGGCCCGTCTCCTCACTGTGCCGCGACAGCCGGGGATTGGCTCGCTGTTCGAAGCCGATGCCAACCAGCGTCAGTCCGAGCAGGAACAGGCTGAGGGCGACGATCGGGGGAACCAGCCACCATGACCAGGCGTCGGTGAAAAACAATGCCTGGAAGTCGAGTGCGTCCCGCAGGATCCGACCCCAGCTCACCCGGGACGGATCGCCCAGACCGAGGAAGGCGAGGCCGGCCTCCAACATCACCGCCCGTCCCGCCGAAGCGATGAGCGATGCGATCAGGATGAGCCCGACCTCGGGGACGACATGGCGCTTCAGCGAGAACCAGGTTCCGGCGCCGAACCCGACCGACGCCCTCAGGTGGGCCCGTCCTCGGATACTCAGCACCTGCGATCGCACGATCCGAGCCGACGGCGGCCAGAACACGAGTGAGATCACGAGCGCCGTGTTGACCAGGGTGGGTCCCAGGTAGACGCCCATCAGTATCAGTAGCGGCAGTCTGGGAAGGGCCAGCACGATGTCGGTGAAACGCATCAGCACCACATCGAGGGCCCCGCCCCGCCAACCGGACACCAGCCCGACCGTGGCACCGACCACGAGCGTGCCGAGCCCGGCCAGGAGCGCGATCAGCAGCGATGATCGGGCGCCGAGCACGACTTGAGTGAGAATGTCGTTGCCGACACCGTTGGTCCCCAGCGGGAATTCGACACTCGGTGGTTCGATCGGCCGACCGGCCAGCTCGAAGGCCCGGTACGGGGTGAGAACGGGTGCCAGTAGCGCCGCCGACACGAAGAGGCCGACGATGGCCAAACCGATCGTCAGCGAATCGAGCCGGCGGCGGGTGCCACCGGCGGAACCGGCCCGGGGTGCCGTGACGGTGGCGGTGGCAGGGGCCGACGTTGCGGTCACGATGGTGTTCCGGCCGACACGCCGGGGTCGAGCCACGTGTAGATCAGGTCGACCGCGAAGTTGGCGACAAGCACTGTGGCGGCCAGGACGAGGAAGAGGGCTTCGAGGAGCGGATAGTCCCGGGTGTCGACGGCATCCAGGATGAGCGTGCCCATGCCGGGGTAGGTGAAGACCTCCTCGACGAAGATGGAGCCTCCGACCGCGAACCCGAACTGCACGCCGAGCAGGGTGAGGAACGGAAGCAGGGCGTTGCGTCCGGCGTGCCGGTACTTCTGGATTCGGGTGGGCAGCCCCTTGGCCCGCGCCAGCATCATGTACTCCTGACCCAGGCTCCCGATCACACTGTTGCGCACCAGCAGGAACTTCGAGCCCAGGAGTCCGATGGTGAGGGCGCTGACCGGCAGGATCAGATGTGCGATCACGTCGCCCAACTCCTGCCAGATCGACGTGTACTGGGCGAACACGGTGCGATTGCCGGCCACGGGTAGGACCGGAACGAGCACGGCGAACACGACCAACAGCACCGTGGCGATGGCAAAATCGGGTACCGACCGGGCGAGGGTGAACGCGGCGACGAGGCCCCGGTCGGATTTCGATCCGCGGCGCCAGGCCGATGTCGTGCCCACGATCCAGCTGATGGCTCCGGCGAAGCTCAGGGCCAGACCCATGAGAAGCAGGGTCCACGGCAGCCTGGCGGCGACCAGTGTCGAGACGGGCGACTGGCGGGAGATCGACCAGCCGAAGTCCAGCGTCAGCATTCGGCCCAGGTAGCCGACGTACTGCTCCCCGATCGGCCGATCGAGCTGGTAGTGCGCCTCGAGCTCGGCCCGGGCCTCGGCGGTGAACGTTCCTCCGACCTCGGGATCGAGTAGGGCGTTGAGTGGATCACCCGGCAGCGCTCGGGGGAGGAAGAACACGAGCGACACCAAGACGAAGATCGTGACCACGTGCAGTGCGGCCACACCGGTCAGGTGGCCGACACGGCCGCCCGATGAGCGCCCCAAGGGCGCGCCGGCGGCCCGTTCGCCCGCCGCTTCCGGTTGTCGTGCCACGAGACCGTTATAGGCGAAATCGCCTGTACCCAACTAGATGCAACCCGCACCTAGCACCGGCGAATCCGGGATTCTGAGGTGCTCAGCCGTTGGTGGCTGCGTCGGAGTACCTCAGATCAAGCGCCGCCCGGGCGAGGCGGCGGTCGGCGGCGGTCGGCGGCGAAGCCGAGTCGGGCGCCGCTGTTTTCAGGCGCTGCCCGGCCGGACGATGAACACCCCCGTCATACCGGCCTCGTAATGGTCGGGCAGGAAGCAACCCATCTCCCACTCGCCTACTGCATCGAGCGGGATCGTCAGGCGGATCGTCTGGGTCCCGCCGGCGGGCACGGTGATGTGAGCGCCACTGTGCCCCCCGTCGGACCCGTGGTGGTCGTCGGAATCCTCATGATGATCGCCCATGTCATCCTGGTGATCGGCAACGTCCGCGTCCTGGTCGGCGTCGTCGTGATGATCGCCCATGTCATCCTGGTGATCGGCAACGTCCGCATCCTGGTCGGCGTCGTCGTGATGATCGCCGGACTCGTTGTGGTCGGCGCTGTCGGTGCCGTGCTCGTCAGCTTCGCAGTGAGCCGGCAGGTCGGGCGGATCGTGACTGTGGTCGGCGGTCGCCCCATCGTCGTGATCCGGCTCGGGGACCACACAGTCCGGATCCTCGGGTTCCGCAGTGGGCTCATCGGATTGGGCGAACACCGTCTCGGCGATTCCTTCCGCATCCGACGGGGTCATCATGTCGGCGAGCAGATCCTCGCTGTAGCCGCCGTTGTCGAGCGCCGACGAGCCGATCATGAGCTCGTGCTCCACGGACCCCTCGTTGACCACGACGAGTTCGATCGTGGCTCCCGCGTCGACGGTGATCGATCTCGGTTGGTAGCTGAACTCGTCCATGGTGAGCACCACGGAACCGTCGCCGTCGACAAAGGCCGCGTTCGGGTCGAGATCGTCGGCCAGGCAGGCCGATGAAACGAGGCCTGCGGCGGCGAGTGCGACCACGCCCCGTTTCACGGCTGACAAAGGGCCCATGGGTTCAACATACGATTGCGGTCGTCGGTTCACCAGGGACGAAGGTCACTGTCGGGATCTGGCAGCCAGGAGAAGGGTCCGCCCGTTGCCGCTGTCGAGCCGGGGCTCGTCGTAGCCGGCGGCTGTCATCCACGTCACGTAATCCTCGAGGCGGTGGGTGTCGCCGTTGTTCCCGGCGATCAGCATCTGCACGGCGAACAGTCTGGCCACCGGTCCCTGTCCTCTCAGGAACGTGTTCACCGCCAGGCCGCCTCCCGGGTTGGTCAGCGCCGCCAGGCGGGGAAACAGCGTTGCGATCCGGTCCGCCGGTTGGGTGTGGGTGAACCCGAAAGCGAGGACGAGATCGAACGTGTTGTCGAACTGGCTCTCGAACACGTCGCCCGCCCACAACCTGATGCCCGACTCCCGCACCGACGGCCACTCGGACACGATGTCGATGACCTGGGGCAGATCGAGCAGGGTGACGTCCAGCCCCCGCCGGGCGGCCTCGATGCCGTACTCACCGTGACCGCCGGCGACGTCCAGCACGGTCGTGGCATCCGGGAAGACGGCCAGGCAACGGTCGATGACGGAGGGCGCCTCGCGCTTCGCCCGAGCACCCAACGACTGCAGCCAACCGGCGAGCCCCGGCCGAATCCAGGGCCGACGCTCCCGATCGATCGGATCGGGGAGGCGGCCAGGCAGCTCCGAGGCCCAGCGGCCGATGAACTGGGCGTGTTGAGCCAGTATGGCCCGCTGATCGACGTCGGGCATCGCCGGGCCGGACCGGTACACGTCGGCGTCGGCGTCCGCTTCGACGTCGACGACGACCACGCCGAAAACCGTCAGCGCATCGAGCAGAACCCGAGCCGCCTTCGGATGTATGCCCGCCTCGGCTGCGGCCTCCCCGGCGGTGGCGGGCAGCGAGTCGAGCAGTCCGGCCTTGACGGCATTGTCGACGAGAATGACCATGCGCCAGTCGGCCAGGTCGCCGGGTTCGGCCAGGAAGCCAAGGTCGAGGTCGCTCGCCATGGCCGAGAACCTAGCAGACACCTCGAGATATTTGAGGCTCGACGACGTTGCCCACAGCGGCGGGGAACCTCGGAAACGACAGGTCAGGCCGCTGCGGCGCCATCGACTTGAGTTCAACCAATTGGTTGACTAGGTCTCGACGGCGACGTATCGTATTCAACCATGAGGTTGATAATGGGAGTCGCGCAGCATGGGTGAACCCGCCGTCGATCCTCTGTCGCCGGTCTTCGCAGCGCTGGCCGATCCGACCCGCCGTGACATCGTCGCTCGGCTGAGCGGTGGCGACGCCACCGTGACCGAGCTCGCCGAACCGTACGACATGAGCATCCAGGCGGTGTCGAAACATCTGAAGGTGCTCGAGTCCGCCGGGCTGGTCAGTCGTGCCCGGGAGGCCCAGACCCGCCCGGTGCATCTGGAGGCCGAGGTGTTCGATCTCATGACCGCCTGGATCGAGCGCTATCGGCGGCAGGCCGAGCAACGCTACCGCCGCCTCGATGCCATGCTGGCCGACATGCCCGATCCGCCAATAACCAATCAAAAGGAACCCGAATGAGCACCACCGCCAAGGAAACCGAGATCGTCCTCCACGACGACGTTCCGATGGTCACCATCACCCGGGAGTTCGACGCTCCGCCGGAGAAGGTCTACCGGGCCCACACGGACCCGGACCTGTTCGCCCAATGGATCGGACCCGAGTATCTGTCGAACTCGATCGACCGCTGGGATTGCCGAACCGGTGGCGAGTGGCGTTACGTGAGCACGCACGACGGGGAGGAGTACGCCTTTCGCGGCTGCTTTCACGAGGTTCGTCCGTCGGAAGTGATCGTCCAGACCTTCAGCTACGAGGGGTTTCCCGACAGCGTGTCATTGGAGCGACTCGAGCTCATCGACCTGGGCGACGGTCGGACCCGGCTGACGGCCACCTCGTTGGTCGACAGCTTCGAAGCCCGCGATGCGTTTGTGGCCAGCGGCATGGAGGTCGGGATCCAGGAGGGGTATCGCAAGCTCGACCGGTTGCTGGCGGAGCTGCAGTGAGCGGCCACGCCGACCATCACGCCGCATCGCGCTTCCATTTGTTGTGGGGATCACAGAGCATTTGACCGTTGGCCAACGTGGTTGGTCCGCCTCTCGAGTGCGGGTAGATGTGGTCGGCTTGGAGCCAGGCGAACGGCGCATCACAACCAGGTATCTGGCATCTGCCCCGAGCCCGGATCAGTAGCACATGCCGCATCCACGGTGGAAAGGCTCGCAACTTCACCGCCACATCCACCGGCCTCGAATCCGAGTCGAATACGAGCATCAAGAGCTAATAGATGGATATAGAAAGATTTTCTCATCGTTAGGATGAGTGCCCAACGAGGAGCTCGGCTGCGATGGTCCGGCGGTGATCCCGATGGCTTCGCCGGCGGACA
>JBFHEP010000142.1:0-10133 GCA_041584095.1 Acidimicrobiales bacterium
ATCGCGTTCTCACCTGAATACTCACCGGGGACGACGAACGACGAGATGGCCCGGCTCGTGTCGGTCGCCGCCGACTATGGTCATGTGAGTTTCTTTCACCTGCGCTACTCCGACCCGGACCCGCCAGGAACGAGTCTCGAGGCGATCGCCGAGGTGATGAGTATCGCCGAGCGGAACGAGAGCGCGATTCACATTCAACATCTGACCAGTACCGGTGGCACGTTTGTCATGGAGGAGGCGATCACCCTCATCGAGCAGGCTCGTGACTTCGGCATCGACGTGACCGCCTGCATCTATCCCTACGACTTCTGGGGTACGTTCCTGGCCAGCAACAGGTTCTCGCGAGGCTGGCGCGAGCGGTACCGGATCGACTACGGCGACCTGCAGATCGCCGGCACCACCCAGCGGTTGACCGCCGCGACGTTCGCTGCGGCCAGGGCCGAGAACAAGCTCGTGGCCGCCATCGGTTCGATCCCCGAGCAGGAGGTTCGGTTGGCAATGACCCGACCGTGGGTGATGATCGGCAGTGACGCCATCCCGACCGTTGGCCTCAACAATCATCCGCGGGGCGCGGGGACCTTCGCCCGCACTCTTGGCCGCTACGTTCGCGACCTCGGAGTTCTCGATCTGCGTACGGGTCTCGCAAAGATGACGATCCAGCCTGCGCTTCGGGTCGAGCGGATGATCCCGGCGATGAAGCGAAAGGGTCGTCTGCAGCGTGGCGCCGATGCCGACGTCGTCGTGTTCGACCCGCTGCAAATAGCCGATCAGGCGACGGTGGCCGAGCCGGGGCGCCCTTCGGCAGGGGTGTCGTGGGTGCTGGTCGACGGTCGAATCGCCCTACGGGCCGGTAGGCCGCAGCGCGACGTGCTGGCCGGGCGGCCACTGGCGGCCGAAGCCCCGTAGACAGCGCGCCGACCAAAGGCCAGGTCACGGCTTGGGTCAGTCGTCGAGGACGTCGCTGAATGAGGTCAGAACCTGATCGACGTAGTGGCCGCTGCTCTCGCCCTCGGCGGCGAGCCCGTCCACGAACGCCCGCACCACTGTCATCGTGAACGGTTTGTGGGTGGCCGCCTCGAGCGGGGTGGCGGCCTCACGAATGAACGAGGAGTGCAGGCACCGATCCAGTCCGTGGAGCAGGAACTCACCAACCTCGGCGTCGATCTGCCCGGACCACCGGAACGGGGCACCCGACGACTCGGCCTCGGCCGCTTTCGCCGACCAGCGATCGATGTATGTGCCCCAGAGATCCACCATGTCGGGCGAGACCAGACTCATGGTCTCGGGGTCGGAACGGAGTTCGATGATGAGGCGACGGGCGAACTTCGTCCATCCTTCGGCTTCGTCAGCCGGGCACGGGCCGAGCTCTAGTAGCACGATTCCGATGGTACATCGTCGCCGGAGGACCCCAAACGGACTCGCCGTTTGTCTCCATCTCGTAAGAGTTGCGTGCAATCAGTCGGCAAGGGCCGACACGATGAGGTCGACGATCGGAGCCTGTCCCTTGTGCAGCTTGGTTCGGGCGTCGGCCAATCGATACCACTCGGCCCGGTCGACCTCGGGCACCTCGACGCGCCGTCCTGAGCGGGGTGGTCACTCGACCTCGACGGTGTTGCTGCGG
Organism: Acidimicrobiales bacterium; assembly: GCA_041584095.1. Classification (GTDB taxonomy): domain Bacteria; phylum Actinomycetota; class Acidimicrobiia; order Acidimicrobiales; family SZUA-35; genus JAHELU01. The sequence goes on from JBFHEP010000142.1 coordinate 1,622, forward strand.
ATGGGATCGGGTTGGAAGTCGGCGGCGATCAGCACGGCATGGATGGTCTTGCGGCCGGCTCGGAACGGTTCCAGCGCAACCTCCGGATCATCGGTCGAGGGAGCGGGCACCGGTCGACCGAGCTCCTCGGCGAACTCGCGGCGGGCGGCGTCGGCGACGTGCTCGGTCGCTGGATCGAATTCACCCTTGGGAATCGACCAGCCGTGCTCGTCCTTGTTGGCCCAGAACGGACCGCCTGGGTGAACGAGGAGGATCTCGACGCACTGTTCAACCGGCCCGGTGTCGGCCGTGCGCCGGTACAGGATGATCCCGGCCGAGTGTGTTGCCATGGTGGGGAAGCGGGCCGGGCAGTGACCCTCAGCCCGGCAGGCGGACCTTCAGATCGGCTCGGCCGATGCGGTCGAGGACGGAGTTGAGCACCCGGGCGTCGTCGTCGAATCCCAGGACGTCCTCGAGGTCGTCCGAGGCGTCGTCGTTGAGGATGAAGTACTCGATCGCACCGCGAACGAGGGCCCGGTCACGGCGATCGAATTCCCGACTGAGAGCCAACAGCTTGGTGGCCGCCTCGGCCACGAGTTCTGCGGTCTCGACATCGGTGCTCGGTCCGGCGTTGGTCTTGACATGATCGAGGTGGATGCCGATCACCTCGGTCAGGTTCTCCAACTCCTCGGCCGTCGTGTCGATGCACAGGCGCCGGAATCGTCGCTGCTCGTCGGGATGCAGGAGGTCTTCGATGTCGAAGTCGAACCCGAGATCGATGTCGGTCCCGTCGAGCCCGGGTTGGTGCACGTTACCGCCGCTGGTCATGAGCCAAGTATGGACGATGGGGCGGGACTCTGCACGGGCACCCCCCGGCCCGTTATCGGCTGGACGCGCATGGACACTAGCGACTGCGGAGTGGGGACCACGGTCCGGGCCTCGCCGCCAACGGGGCGCCGACCCGAATGTGGGCCGCCGTTCACAGGTCGTCGATGAGTTTGAACACCTCGGCCAGCTCCATTCCGACCGCCTTCCCGGCCGTGGCCAGCTTGTCATTGACCCGCTGCCGGAAACGGGTCAGCTCGGGATCGTCGCCCGACTTCATGGTCGATTCGAACTGGCTGTGATGGGAGGTGAGCGCCCGGTATTTGGCGTCGGCGAAGCCGGCGACGTCCTCCGCGTGGTCGGGTTCGTCGGCCTCGAACAGCAGCAACAGGTCGGGGCGGTGATGGGGGTGGGGGAGGTCGGGGAAGAACTTCGGGTCGCGGGCGGCCACGATCCCGTCGGTGGTCAGGAGCCCGGCGTGGCGATGATCCGGGTGGAGCCGGTACCGCTTCCACGGGTCGTGGCCAAGCACCACGTTCGGTCGGGTTCGCCTGATCACGTCGGCCACCTGACGGCGCTGGATCATGCCCGAGTCGAGTTCACCGTCGGGCCAGCCGAGGAACGTGACCTCACCGGTGGCCCCGAGTGCGGCCGCGGCGGCCCTCTGCTCCTGCTGACGAGTGGCGATCAACTGCTCGGTATCGGCGTTCGGATCCCAGGTTCCTTTCGACCCATCGGTGCAGATGCAGACGTGCACCTCGCAGCCGTCGGCCGCCCACTTTGCAAGGGTGGCACCGCAGCCGAAGTCGATGTCGTCGGGGTGGGCGCCGATGGCCAGCGCGCGGTCGGGCGTCGCCAAGTTCGCAGTGAACGAGTCGATCACGACCCTCGCCGGCGTGAGCGGATTCTGTGCTTCGGTCACCGTGTTCCTTTCGGTTCGCGCTCGGTCCCGTAGACCTCCTGTGCGAGCCAGGCCGCCAGATCATCGGGGGTGTCGAGGTCCCACCCGAGCCGCTCGTCGTCGACCATCTGTACGTTCAGACCGAGGCGCTCCGCTTCGGCCCGATGCAGCTCGGCCGAGCCGGGACCGTAGTGGAAGACGAAGGGCGGATCGAGATTCAACGGAAGGGCCAGAACATTCGTGCCCGTGCCGTGGCGGTCGGTCACGACGACCACGCCCCGGTCGAACGGCGCCCGATCGAGCCACGTCAGGTCCTCGGCCAGTGGAAGATCGGAGTGGCTGATGATGACCCGGTCGTGGCCCATCGACGAGGCCATGATGACGGCCTCGGTCATCGCCGGGTTCAATCCGGTGGCCGTGACCTCCATCGCTCCGATCCCCATCTCGATGGCCCAGTCGGCGACCAGATCGCTGTCACACACCACGTAGGTGGGCAGCGGGCGGGCGGCTGCGATCACTCCCGCCGCCAGCCGGCGGGCCAGCCGGTCCCGGTCGCCGGCCTGGAGCCGATCCGAGAGCCTGCCCTTGGCCAGGTCGAACGACTTGACCGGGACGAGTACAGCGGTGCCGGCGTCTGACGATCTCGAATCCACCTCGGAACCCACTCCGGCCAAGGGTACCCGGGGTTGAGCGGGGTCAGTCGGTGACGACCATCGTCGTCGACTCCACCCACTCGACCTCGAGCACCGGGCTCGGGTAGGCGTCGGTGGCCACGGCCGCCTGGAGCGTGTCGAGGTCGGGGGGACCCGTCGGGCCGGCGATCACAACGCCGACGTGGCCCGGTGCAATAGTTGTGTCGACGACGCGGTAGGTGTTGTGCGCGACAACCCATTCCTCCAATGCGGCACTCGGCGGACCGGTTCCGACACGATCGGTGACACGAGTGATTTCCGTGGGTTGAGCTGCGTGCGAGTGCTGGCCACGACCCGCATTCTCCCGTCCGGCTGACCGGACTGGTAGGGCCCTTTGTCGCCGCCGGTCCGTCGGCGTTTCCAGTGAGCGGCTTACAGTGAACGGATGGCACAACAAGGGGATGCGGGGTCCGATCGTTCCGCCGGCGCCACCACGTCGGAGGTCGTGAAGCCACCGGCGCCACCGCTCCGGGTTCTGGTCGCCGGCGGCGGATCGTGGGGTACGACGGTGGCGCATCTTTGTGCGCACAACGCCGAAACGATCCTGTGGGCTCGAGACGGCGCCACCGTCGACGCCGTCAACGCCGAGCACCGGAACCCCCGCTACCTTCCCGACTACCTGCTGCACCCGGATCTGACGGCGACAACCGATCTCGAGAAAGCCCTCCACAGCACCGACCTGCTGGTGATGGGCGTACCGACATCGGCCTACCGGAGCACGTGTGAAGCGATCGCCCCCCACCTGAGGCCCTGGGTGCCGGTTGTAAGCCTGGCCAAGGGATTCGAACCGGGCACGATGCTCCGGATGTCGCAGATCATCGAGCATGTTCTACCCGACCGCCCGGTTGGTGTGCTGACCGGCCCCAACCTGGCCAAGGAGATCATGGCCGGTCATCCGACGGCGGCCGTGGTGGCGCTGGCCGACCTCAACATCGCCCGGAAGCTCCAGCGGGTGTTCACCACACCGACATTCCGGGTCTTTCTTCATCACGATGTGATCGGCTGCGAGCTCGGCGGCGCACTGAAGAACATCTACGCCATTGCGGCCGGCATGGTCGAGGGGCGTGGACAGGGTGACAACGCCCGCGCCGCCATCATCACCCGCGGTCTGGCCGAGCTCATCGAGCTCGGGTCGAAGCTGGGGGGTGAGCCGCTGACCCTCGCCGGTCTGGCCGGCATGGGTGATCTGATCGCCACCTGCGTGAGCCCCCAATCCCGCAACTCGCAGGTCGGCCGAAAACTCGGCCAGGGCATGACCGTCGACGACATCCTGGCCGAGATGAACCAGGTCGCTGAGGGCGTGAAGGCGGCCGGAGTGGTCAACGCACTGGCTGAGCGGCACGGCGTGTTCATGCCCATCGCCGAGCAGGTCTACGCCGTGTGCCATCAAGGTCTCGATGCCGACTTCGCCCAGGATGCGCTGCTCCGGGGGCGTCTCGGTCACGAGCAGGCCGTACCGGGACAGAGCTGGCCGGCTTGACCTCGGCGCTGGGTCCCCGGTCGACCGAACGTGTGGCCGACGGCGGTGTCGGCCTCGTCGCCGTGCTCGATTCCCCGGCAGGCTATCTCGTTGACGGCGGGGGACTGATTCAGGGTCCTGGCGCCCGCTGGTCGCTCGACTGGTGGATCGGGGCGGATGACCGCTGGCATCTCCCGGCCCGTGAGCCGTCGATACGACAACGGCTTCGCGGCTGCGGACCGATCACCGAGACCGCCGTCCGGGTCCCGTCGGGAGACGTGGTCCAAACCGTGTATGCCACATTGGTCGACGGGCGAACGGTCGCCGTGGTCGAGATCGAGAACCAGTCGCCGGTCCCCGTCGCGCTGGCCATCGCCCTCCGCCCCCATACTCTCGACGGCGATCCCGGCATACTCATCCCACACCGGTTGTCGCTCCGTGAGATCGTGGTCGACGGCCACCGGCTCACGCTGCCCCGACCGGCCAATGAGCAGGGCTTCGCCGACGATCACGATCTTCTTTCGACGGTCGAGGCCGGCGGCTCACTCATCTGGCCCGATACGCCGAGGTCGGCGGCCGAGGTCGGCCAGTTCCCCAACGCCGTCCTCATGGTTCCGGTGCCACATCGCACCACCTTCCGCTATTGCCTCGGCCCGGCTGATCTCGCAATCGATGTCGATCGGGTGGCAGGGCCGGACAACGTCGAACGTGGCTGGAACGCCGTGGTGGAGGCCGGGGGACGGTTCGAGTTTCCCGACTCTGGACTTGCTCAGCTCGCCGGCGCGGCAAGGGCCCGCCTCCTTTTGCTCGACGATCGGCCACCCGGGGTCGACGGCGACCTGGGCACCGTCTTGGCCGCCCTGGCCGAATCTGGTCACGCCGACCGGCTCGGCCACTGGCTGCCAGAGCTGTTCGACGAGTTGCTCGGCCAGGGTGGGCTCTCGCCGGCCGACGAGGCGGGTTCCGCTCGTGCCGCTGCGCTGGTCGACGGCCTGGCCCGGGCTCTGGTGATCCGGGGCGACAGGCGCCACGCCGAGGACGCACTCCCGTCCCTGCTGCATTTGACCCGCCAGGTCGAGTCGAGGCTTCGAACGCCGAGCCGGCTCCTCAGATCAAGGGCGGCCGCAACCCTCGGCGAACCGGCCAGGTACTGGTGCCGGGCTGCAAGCGGACTCGCCGTTCTGGTCGAGTGGCTTGGCCAGGAGGATGCGGCCACCGGACTACGACGCCGGATGACGGTCGTCGCCAAGCGGGTGGCGGCGACGCGGGCAGAAGAAGACGACTTGCTCATCACCGCCGGTGGGCCTGCTCCGACGGGCGGTCGAGTCGGCTACAACGAGCTGGTCGGCTGGTCCCAACAGGCCAATCTGATTCGCCGCTGGTACGGACCGGACGAGTCGATCGGCTCGGGACCGGGGGCCGGTCTGGTCGACGCCGCCGCCTTCTGGCGTGCGGCTCGGCACCTTCTGGTGACCGAGCGGATCGATCTTGCGGAGCCGACCGTCGAACTGGTGCCCGACCATCCGATCGCATGGCGAGGCGGTTCCCTCGAGGTCCACCGGGCCGCCACATTGTACGGCCCGTTTTCTTTCGCCATTCGCTGGCATGGACCCCGTCCTGCTCTGCTGTGGGACCGGTCCGATTGCCGGGCCCGGATCATCTGCCCGTCGCTCGACCCCGACTGGTCGACGTCGCACGACCGGGGCGAGACCCTTCTGGCCGGTACGACCGACGGGCTGCTGGACGTTCCGGCCCCCGGCGACAGCTTCTCGTAACCTGCAGCTCCGGTCTACCCCTATTAGTCTGGTTTCGTTGTGACCGCCACCGTACCCAAACTCCGCAAGGCATTGAAGGCCAAAGCCCCCGGTTTGGTGGTGGAACGCGAGTATTGGGGGGCCGGTCACGGGATCGTGGTCGGCGTCGACGAGGTCGGTCGCGGATCGTGGGCCGGTCCGCTCACGATCGGAGCCGCCGTCGTCCCGAAGGACCGCAGGATCTACAAGCTGCGTGACTCGAAACAGCTGACGGAGGAGGAGCGGGAGGCGCTGTTCGACCGGATCGCCGAATGGTGCGACGCCTGGGCGGTCGGCCACGTGAGCGCCGCCGACTGCGATCGCCTGGGAATGTCGGCCGCCCAGAAGCTGGCGGCCCGTCGGGCCATCGCCGGCCTCGGTGTCGCCCCCGACGCCGTGATCCTCGACGGCAAGTGGGACTTCGTCGGTCACCCGATCACCCGCAAAGTGGTGCGAGGTGATTCGACATGCCTGTCGATCGCGGCCGCCTCGATCCTGGCCAAGGTGACGAGGGACCGGATCATGCGGGCCCAGGCCGACAACTACCCGGGCTACAACTTCGAACACAACAAGGGCTATCCCTGCCCGCAGCACAAGATCGCCCTCCAGGGATACGGGCCGTCGGCCATCCACCGACGCTCGTGGGTGTTCATGGATTCGCTGGTCTGGACGGGATGTCGGCGCCTCCCTCCCGGCGGGCAGTTGTCGATCTTCGCCGGGTGACCGAGCAGCCCCCACCTGGGTAGGGTTGGCGTCATGGCTGAGGTTCGTGAGATCAAGTTGCCCGGCGTCGGGGTGCGGCTGGAGTTCGAAACGGCGGCCGGCGAGCAGGTCGCCGTCGTCGTGCACCGGGGAGGTCGCCGGGAGGTGATGGTGTACGACAGCGACGATCCCGACATCAGCACCACGGTCATGCGCCTCACCCCGGCAGAGGCCAGAACGCTCAGCGAAGCGCTGGGCGGATCGAGTGTCACCGAGGTGAGCCGGGTCGTCGAGCAGCGGATCGAGGGTCTGGCCATCGACTGGATCGCGGTGGAGGACGATTCGTCGTTTGCCGATCGCAGCATGGCCGACGGGATGTTCCGGACCCACACCGGTGTGTCGGTCGTGGCCGTGATCCGGGGCACGGAGACCATCCCGGCTCCGGGCCCCGACTTCGTCTTTGCCGTAGGTGACGTGGCGGTCGTGGTGGGGACACCGTCCGGGATCGATCAGGTCCGGACCCTGCTCGGCGCGTGACGGCCTCCACCGCGATGTTCGCTGCGGTCGGGGCCGACGTGGCGTTGGCGTTCGTCGAGATCGGGCTGATCGCCCTCGTGTTGGCCGCGCTCGCCCGCCTGGCGTCGAACCTGGGGGTGACGGCGATCCCGTTCTATCTCCTTGCCGGCCTCGGGCTCGGCGACGGTGGTGTCGCCGATATCGGTATCGCTGAGGATTTCGTCGCCCTCGGAGCCGAGATTGGTGTCCTGCTTCTGCTCTTGACGCTTGGCCTCGAGTACACCGGTGAGGAACTCCGACTCGGCCTGCGCACCGGAACCGTCCCCGGGCTGGTCGACGCCGTCCTCAACTTCGGTCCCGGCTTCGCCATGGGCGTGGTGTTGGGCTGGTCGGTTCCGGCGGCCGTGCTACTGGGCGGTGTCACCTGGATCAGCTCGTCGGGTGTCATCTCCAAGGTCCTCAGCGATCTGGACCGCCTCGGCTATCGGGAGACTCCGTCGATCCTCAACCTGTTGGTCATCGAGGATCTCGCCATGGCCGTCTATCTGCCGGTGGTGGCTGCGGTCGTGAGCGGACAGGATGCGATGTCCACCATCGTGACCGTCGCCGTCGCCCTGGTAGTGGTGGTCGTGGTGCTCATCGCGGCGATGCGTTGGGGCCACCTCATGAGCGCCGGCCTCGACCGTGGCAACAACGAGGTCCTACTGCTCGCGGTGTTCGGCCTGACGTTGCTGGTCGGCGGCTTGGCCCAGCAACTCCAGATCTCGGCCGCCATCGGGGCGTTCCTGGTCGGCCTTGCCTTGTCAGGTCCGGTTCAGCATCGGGTGAGTGCGTTGATCGAACCGCTGCGAGATCTGTTCGCTGCGATCTTCTTCCTGTTCTTCGCCTTTCAGATCGACCCCGCGAAGCTTCCGGCGGCCATGATCCCGGCGCTGGCGCTCCTCGTCGTCACTGCAGCCGGCAAGCTCGGATCGGGTTGGGTCGCCGCCGGCCGGGCCGGCGTCGGTCGCCGCGGTCGACTGCGAGCGGGAACCACGCTCGTCGCGCGGGGCGAGTTCTCGATTGTGATCGCGTCGTTGGCGGTCGGCCTCGACGAGGAGCCGGAGTTGGCCACCCTGGCCGCAGCCTACGTGCTGCTGACCGCCGTGGTGGGTCCGCTCCTGGCCAAGAATTCCGAGCTGCTCGACGGTGTGATTCCAGGGCGGCGGCGAAAGTCGCCACCCGAGGTTCGTACCGCCGACGTCTGAGCTAGGCGGCCGTTCCCCCACTCCCGCTGCGCCGGACCGCATGGACCACGGACCATCCGGCGAGCCCGACAGCGGCGATCAGCGCGGCCGCCCCCCAACGCCACGGATTGGTCAGCACCGGTCCGGGGGTCGACGGCGAGAACGCGATCTGAGCCAGCAGGATCGACGTGAACCCGACGGCGATCAACGCAGTGAACCGCCAGCGGCCAACGCGGCGGGCCAGGACCGCGATCTCGCCGAGAACCAGTCGCCACAGGGGGAGCCGGCACGGCAATGACCTACCCTGATCTCTGGCTAGAGCACGACGGGCCCGTTTGTAGGCGGAGAACTGAAGGAGCATTCCACTCAATGCTACTTCGGTGCCGGTGCCGGTTGCCCGGCGCACCGGTCGGTCCTCA
>JBFHEP010000143.1:0-10111 GCA_041584095.1 Acidimicrobiales bacterium
GAGGTCGTCGAGTTCCCGGATGGCACCCGCACCGCCGACGACGCGGCGGTCGCGGTCGGCTGCAAGGTCGACCAGATCGTGAAGTCGATGATCTTCGCCGCCGGTGACGATCGCGAAATCGTTCTGGCTCTCACCAGCGGAGTCAATCAGGTCGACGGCGGCCGACTGGCCGAGCTGGTCGGGGTCGACGCCTGCCATCGGGCGACGGTCGACGAGGTCAGGTCGGCCACCGGTTTCGCCATCGGTGGCGTGGCCCCGTTCGGCCACCTGTCGCCGTTGCGAACGTGGATGGACCCTCACCTGCTGACGTTCGACACCATCTGGGCCGCGGCCGGAAGCCCGAGGCACGTGTTCGCCGTCGAGCCGCAACGGCTCATGGAGCTGACGGGAGCGATGGTGGCCGCCTTCACCGTCGGCGACGCCCAGGCACCGCCCACGTAGCGACCAGAACCACAGGGGCGGGTCAAGAAGCGGGGGTTCACGCCGACGTTGTCGGTATGCATCGTCCCGGCACCGACATCCCCATTGCCGACCAGGATGCGGCTGAAGTCGAGTCGTACCTCGACAAACGCCTCGCCTCCGCATCGGGTCTGCTCGGCGTCGCACTCATCGAGATCGATGCCGCCGAGTGGGGCTCGGCGGTCGAGCTGTTGGCCGATCATGTCGACGCCGAGGATCACGTCGCCCGACTCGGCGACCGCCGGCTGCTGATTGTCCGCTCGCCGCTCGTCGGGCCTGCGGAAATGGAGGGTTTGGCACTGCGGGTCGCCGATTCGTTCCCGTCGGGGACGGTCCACGTCGAGGTGGCGACCGGCGGTCGTGGTGATCGCGCGGACACGCTGCTTCGTGTCGTCGAGTCCGGGCTCGATGATGCGAAGACCTTCGGTTGACCGACCATGACCCCGAATCCTGAGCTGCGCGCAAGAACGCGCGACATCGCGCGAGTTCGCGCGTAGCTCCGGCGACCGGCCCGGATCTACCTCCGCTGTCAGGCTTCGGGCCGTAGCGTCGGGAAGAGCACGACGTCGCGAATGTTCGAGGAGTCGGTCAGCAGCATGACCACCCGGTCCATGCCGATACCGAGGCCCCCGGTCGGCGGCAGCCCGTACTCGAGCGCTCGCAGGTAGTCCTCGTCGACCACCATCGCCTCGTCGTCACCCGCCTCCTTCTGCCGCACCTGGTCCTCGAACCGGGCCCGCTGCTCGTCGGGATCGACGAGCTCGGAGAAGGCATTGCACAACTCCCGCCCGGCGACGACCGCCTCGAAGCGCTCGGTGAAGCCGGGCCGCTCCCTGTGGTCGCGCGACAGCGGCGACACCTCCTTCGGGTAGTCGGTGACGAACAGCGGACCCCAAAGATCGGGCTCGACGGTCTTCTCGTAGAGCTCGAGGATGAGCTTGCCCTGGCCGTAGGACTCCTTGACCTCGACGCCGTGCCGCTCGGCCACCACTCGCAGCTCGGCGATGTCCTGGGTGACGTCGACACGCTCCCCGGTCGCCTCCTCGATCAGATCGACCATGGACGCCCGCCGCCACGGGGTGGTCAGGTCGACGTCACGACCTCCGTAGCTGATCGTGGTGGTTCCGCAGATCTCGGTGGCCAGGTAGGCGATGAGTTCCTCGGTCAGGGCCATCATGTCGCTGAAGTCGGCGTAGGCCTGATAGAGCTCGAGCATCGTGAACTCGGGATTGTGGCGGGGGCTGATGCCCTCGTTGCGGAATACCCGGCTCAGCTCGAACACCCGCTCCAGACCGCCGACCGTCAGCCGCTTGAGGTACAGCTCGGGGGCGATGCGGAGGTAGAGCTCCAGGTCGAGTGCGTTGTGGTGGGTGGCGAACGGGCGGGCCGCCGCCCCACCGGGTATCGGATGGAAGATCGGGGTCTCGACCTCGATGAAGTCCCGATCCTCCAACCACCGGCGGGTGAGCGACATGATGCGGGATCGGGTGAGGAAGATCTCGCGGCTCTCCGGGGTGACCCACAAGTCGACGTAACGCTGGCGGTAGCGAACGTCGGTGTCGGTGAGCCCGTGGAACTTGTCGGGGAACGGTCGCCGGGCCTTGGCCAGCAGCTCCCAGCTCTCGACCTTGACCGACAGCTCGCCCTTGCGGGTCTTCATCACCTCGCCCGACACCCCGATCCAGTCGCCGAGCGACAGGGAGCAGAACTCGTCGAAGTCGGGCGTGACCTTGGCCGGGGCGAACAACTGGATGCGGCCGCCCGAGTCCTGAAGCGTGCCGAAGGCGAGCTTGCCCTGGACCCGGCGGAGCATGAGGCGTCCGGCCACCGTGGCCTTGACCCCGGTCTCGGCCCCGTCGTCGATGTCGCCGTACGCCGACCGCAGCTCGGCCGACGTGGTGCCGGGCTCGAAGCGGTAGGGCACGGTCACGAATGCGCCGCTGGTCTCGGTGTCGGTCACGGGCCCGAGGATAGCCGTGCCCCCGCCGAAGCATTGCAGCAATATGCGAGCCTCAAGCTCGCCTTGTCACGAATCTCTGAGAAGGAAGTAGCTGGCGGCGCCGAGCGATGAGGCGACACAGGTCACGACGAGGGTCGTCGAGTAGCCGAACCGGTCGATGAGGGCACCGGCGGCAGGGGGGCCAATGAAACCACCGACCCCGGCTGCCGTATAGAGCGCACCGAGGACGCCACCCAGCCCGGCCACGCCGAACAACTGGGCCGCCACGACCGGCGACAGCGCGATGAATCCGCCGTAGGCCACGCCGAGCACCAAGGCGAACAGGACGAGTTGCCAGTAGCGGTCGGCGGCCGTCAACCAAACCAGATAACTGGCGGCCATTGTGGCCAGCGAGCTGTAGAACAGCTTCATCGGCTCGATCCGGGCGGCCATCGCCCCGAGGCCGAGACGACCGATCACCGAACTCAATCCGATCAGGCCGACGAGGAGGCCACCCGATCCATCGATGCCCCGTTCGGCGACGTAGTCGGCCATGAACACGAAGGGCACGAACAGCCCCGACGACGTGAACAGGATCGCCACGTAGAGCACGAGAAACGGGCGCGACGACCGGATCCGGGCCAGCAGTGGACCACCCGAGGTTCCGTCGTCGCCGTCGGCAACCGGGGGCCGGCGGGCCCCGACGGCGGCCAGCGCCAGTAGGACCGCCGCGGCTGCGGCAAGATAGAGATAGGTGTCGCGCCAACCGTAGCGCTCGATGAGCCGCTCAGTGAGTGGGGCCACGACCAGGGTTCCAACGCCGATCCCCGCGACGGCGAAACCGACCGCGGTCGAGCGGTGACGGTCGAACCAGCCGCCGACGGTGGCCACCATCGGCACGTAGCCGCAGGCCACACCGATCCCGACGCCGAGCCCGTAGGTGATGTAGCCGACCAGGATCGAGTCGACCTGCGACGTGATGACAAGGCCGAGAACCAGCGCGGCGGCACCGACCAACAGCACGGGACGGGGACCGAACCGATCGGCGGCCCGGCCCGACACCACCCCGAGACCGAAGTAGAGCAGCGTGGTTATCGAGAAGACGAGCGCGATGGCGCCCCGGTCGGCGTCGAACTCCTCGGCCATCGGCCGGAAGAACGAACCGAAGCTGTAGGCCACCCCGAATACGGTGAAGGTGGAGAGGAACGTGGCCGCCGCCACCCACCACCCGGCGGCTGAATCCAGGCTCGACGCCCTCACGGACGTCGAAAACAGGTGAACCGAATCATTCAGCCACCACATCCAAGCCGATGTCGAGAGCTCGGACGGAGTTGGTGATCGAGCCGGAGGAAACCAGGTCGACACCGGTGTCGGCGTAGGCGTCGAGGGTGTCGAGCGTGATCCCTCCGGAGGCCTCCAGGAGCGGGCGATGGCCTCCGGTTTCGGCCGCCCACGCATCGACCCGCGGCACCAGCGCCGTCAGCTCGTCGGGGGTGAAGTTGTCGAGGAGGATGATGTCGGCCCCGGCTTCGAGCGCCTCGAACAGGAGGGCTTCCCGATCGGCCTCGACGTGTACGGTGCGGCCCGGCCAGCGCCGTCGAGCCTCGGCCACCGCGGCGGTGATCGTGGTCCCCACGAGGTGGTTGTCCTTCAGCATCAACCAGTCGCTCAGGTTGCCCCGGTGGTTGGCCGCCCCCCCGGCCCGGACCGCCGCCTTCTGGAGCGATCGGTAGCCGGGCAGGGTTTTGCGGGTGTCCCACACCCTGACGCGGCCGTCGGCCACCTCGACCCAGCGGGCCGCGTTCGTGGCCACTCCCGAGAGGTGGCTGAGGAAGTTGAGCGCCGTTCGCTCCGCCGTCAGCAGCGTCGCGTACGATCCCCGGGCCAGACCGACGTCGTCACCGGCGTCGACCCGGTCGCCGTCGGTCAGCCGCCACTCGACGGTGAGCGTCTCGTCGATCGCCCGGAAGGTCTCCTCCACACACAGGCAACCGGCCAGTACGCCCGGCTCCCGGGCATTGAATCGGGCCGTCGCCATCTTGGCCGGGTCAAGGAGCGACGATGTCAGATCTCCCAGTGGTGTCAAGTCTTCGGCCAGCGCCTTGGCCACCAGGTAGCGGATGTCGGCCAGGGGTGGCTGGAGATCGGTTCGCACCGCGCCAATGTAGCGAACGGAGTCGAGAGATGTGGTGGCCGGGCGGTCCGCCCGGCCCGGTTCGGGGGCCGGTACGATCCTGAGATGCCGGAACGTCGAGCATCGGCCGTCGGGGAGGCCGTCGACCCTGCCGTTCCCGACTCGGCTGCCGTTGTCGGTTGCGGTGTCATCGGCGCGGCGTGGGCCGCTCGGCTGCGTCTCCGCGGTGTCACCGTCCGAGCCTTCGATCCGTCGCCCGACGCAGCCCGCATCCTCGGTGAGGTCGCAAGCAACGCTGTGGCGGCCTGGGCAGACCTCGGGCTGCCCACCGAGATGGCGCCGCTGACGATCTGCGAGACGATCGACGAGGCGGTGGCCGACGTGGACCTGATCCAGGAGAGCGTGCCGGAACGCATGGACGTCAAGCACGCCACTCTGTCAGCCGTCGATGGCGCGGCCCGACCCGATGCGGTGATCGGCTCGTCGACATCGGGGCTCCTGTGCTCCGATCTGGCCCGCCCGCTCGAGCGGCCGGAGCGACTGGTCGTCGCCCATCCCTTCAACCCGGTGTACCTGCTGCCCGTCGTCGAGATCGTTGGCGGGCAGCACACCTCGGCGACCACCATCGACCGGGCGCTCACGTACTACCGGGGCCTTGGCATGAAGCCGATCCACATCAAAGCCGAGATCGAGGCCCACGTCGCCGACCGGCTGCTGGAGGCCGTGTGGCGGGAGGCGCTCTGGCTGGTCAACGACGGCATCGCGACGACCTCCGAGATCGATGACGTCATTCGCTACGGGTTCGGTCTGCGCTGGGCCCAGATGGGCCTGTTCGAGACCTACCGGATCGCCGGCGGTGAGGGTGGCTTCGGTCATTTCATCCGCCAGTTCGGCCCGGCGCTGGCCTGGCCGTGGACCAAGCTGATGGATGTTCCGGAGCTTACCGATGAGCTGGTCGATCGACTGGAGTCGCAGTCCGACGAGCAGTCGGGCGCCTACTCGATCCGTGAGCTGGAACGGATCCGGGACCGAAATTTGACGGCGACGATGCTGGCGCTGGAGACCAACGACTGGGGGGCCGGGCAAACCCTCGCCGAGCTTCGCCGTCGGTTCCACTGACCCTTTCCGCGAATATTGTGGAGGCCCGGAGGATCAGACGGGCTGGATACCCATCACGAGATCGACGAGGTAGTCGCCGTAGCCGCTCTTGCGGAGTGGTTCGGCCACGGCGAGAAGCTGCTCGTCGTCGATGTATCCCATACGCCAGGCGATCTCCTCCGGGCTGGCCACCTTCTGACGCTGACGTTGCTCGATCACCCGGACGAACTCCGAGGCCTCGACCATCGAGTTGAACGTTCCGGTGTCGAGCCAGGCGAACCCCCGGTCGAGGCGTGCGACGGTGAGCCGTCCCTGGTCGAGGTAGCGCTGGTTGATGGCGGTGATCTCCAGCTCACCCCGGTCCGACGGCGCAATGGTTCGGGCCATCTCGACCACGTCGCCGTCGTAGAAGTACAGGCCGGTGACAGCCCAGCTCGACTTCGGTTTGACGGGCTTCTCCTCGATGCTGGTGGCCACATCGTCGGCGTCGAAACCGACCACGCCGTAGCGCTGGGGATCCGACACCTGCTGGGCGAACACGCACGCCCCGTCCGCCTGCGTCGACACCTCCTGGAGCATTCGACTGAAGCCGCTGCCGTAGAACAGGTTGTCGCCGAGAATGAGACACGATGGCTTGCCGTCGAGATGGTCGGCGCCGATGATGAACGCCTCGGCCAGCCCGTTCGGTTTGGACTGGGCGGCGTAGTCGAACCGAACACCCCACTGGGAACCGTCACCGAGCAGTGTCCGGAACGCCGCCCGATCCTGCGGGGTGGTGATGATGAGGATGTCGGTGATCCCGGCCAGCATCAGAGTCGAGACCGGGTAGTAGATCATCGGCTTGTCGTAGACCGGCAGCAGCTGCTTCGAGACGGCGAGCGTCACCGGGTGGAGACGGCTCCCGGTTCCGCCGGCGAGCACGATCCCCTTCCGGCCGAGCGGATTGATGCTACGACCGAGCGGGTCGAATGGCTGGTTCGGCGACGGGGCGGTCGTCGGCTGGGCGATGGATGATGCGGCGGTCAAGATATTCCTTGGACGGTGGTTCAGGCGGTCATCTGGGGCCGGAAGTCGGCCGTGGCGGGGCTTCCAGCTCATCGACGACATTGGCGATCGACTGGACCGCCGGCGGCAGCGCAACGCCGAGATCAGCGTGGATGGCGGAGCTGTCGAGTCGGCTGTTGGCCGGGCGCTCGGCCCGCGTCGGATACTGGTCGGTGGTGATCCGCCTGACCTCGACGCCGCCACATCGGTCGGACGTGGCGAACACCGCCCGGGCGAACTCGAACCAGCTCATGGCATCGGGCCCGGCGAGATGGTAGAGGCGCCGTGGCGGCTCCTGTGTGCCGAAGCGGGTGGCGGCGGCAACGGACGTGATGGCGCGGGCCAGGTCACCGGCTGCGGTCGGGCAGCCGACCTGGTCGCCCACCACGCTCAGCTCGTTGCGTTCGGCTCCGAGGCGGAGCATGGAGGTGACGAAGTTGGCACCGAGCGCGCCGTAGACCCAGGAGGTCCGGAGGGTGAGCAGTTTGTTGGCGGCCTCCGCCGCCTGTTCCCCGTCGGCTTTGGTCCGGCCGTAGACCCCGATCGGCGAGACCGGGTCGATCTCGGTGTACCAGCCCGACTTGGTGCCGTTGAAGACGTAGTCGGTGGAGATGTGGATGAGCAGGGCGCCCACGTGGTTGGCGGCGTTGGCCAGCGTCTTGACGGCGGTGACGTTGACCGCCTCGGCTTCCTCGGGTTCGTCCTCGGCCCGGTCCACGGCTGTATAGGCCGCGGCGTTGACGATGACGTTCGGGCGGAGCGTCTCGACGACCGATCCGACGGCGTCGGGATTGCGGATATCGAGCTCGGCGGAGGTGTAGCCGCAGACGTCGGCCTTGTCGGACCAGCGAGCCCGAAGTAGCTCGCGACCGAGCTGTCCCCCGGCTCCGGTGACCAGGATGACCGGCTTCATCGACCTGGTCGACCTCGGTGATCGCGAAGATCGGGATGGCCGGCTTGGAGCCGGTGTCGACCCGGTCACGAGGTGACCGCCACCCCGAGGCGCTGCCCGTCGTAGCGCTCCGACAACAGCGGCCGCCACCACCACTCGTTGGCGAGATACCAGGCGACGGTCCGGGCCAGCCCTTCGTCGAAGCCGATCGACGGCGCCCAACCCAGCTCCCGCTGGATCTTCGACGAGTCGATGGCATAGCGCAGGTCGTGACCGGGTCGATCGGCCACGAATTCGATGAGCCCGCGTCGACCGCCGACCTCGTCACCAAGCTCGGCGTCGACCTGATCGCAGATCGCCTCCACCACATCGAGATTCGTCCGTTCGGCGTTGCCCCCGACAGCGTAGGTCTCCCCCGGTTCGCCTCGACGAAGGGCGGCGACGATGGCCCGGGCGTGATCCTCCACGTGGAGCCAATCGCGGATGTTCTCGCCTCGCCCGTACAACGGCAGCGGCTGCCCGGCCACCGCCTTGAGGATCATCAGCGGAATCAGTTTCTCGGGGAAGTGGAACGGTCCGTAGTTGTTCGAGCAGTTGGTGACGATGGTGTGCAGGCCGTAGGTTTCGTGCCAGGCTCGGACGAAGTGGTCGGAGGCCGCCTTCGACGCCGAGTAGGGCGAGCGGGGATCGTAGGCCGTTGTCTCGTCGAAGGGATCGTCGTCGAGTCCGAGGCTGCCGAACACCTCGTCGGTCGAGACGTGCAGGAAGCGGAACGAGTCGAGCACATCACGCCGCTCGGCCTCGAACCGGGCGGCCTGCAGCAGCTCGTAGGTGCCGACGACGTTGGTGCGGAGGAAGGCGTCGGGGCCGTCGATCGATCGGTCGACGTGGGACTCGGCGGCGAGGTGGATCACGGCGTCGGGCTCGAACCGGGTGAAGGCCTCCCGGACTGCCGATCCATCGGCGATGTCGATCCCGACGTGGTGGTAGAAGGGCGAGTCGGCCACCGACGCCACCGAACCGGTTGTCGCCGCATAGGTGACCTTGTCGATGTTCATGACCTCGACGGGCTCGAGTAGCTCTTCACTCTCGGGCGTCGGAGACCCGAGCAGATGGCGGATCACGGCGGAGCCGATGAAGCCGAGGCCTCCGGTAACTGCGATCTTCATCGTGTCAACCTTTCTGCGCCGACACCCTCAGCATGGATCCCGTCGGCCGAGTGGCCCGACGACTGAGTGCCGCCTACCGCGTTGGATGCCTGCCGCACTGCGGCCAGCGCCTCGACCAGTTTCACGCCGTGCCGGTCCTTCTCCGAGAGCACGGCCCGCCCCGCCTCCACCGGCCAGTCGACACCGAGCGCCGGATCGTCCCACGCCACCGACAGCTCGGCGTCGGGGCGGTACGGCCTGTCCACCTTGTAGAACACCTCGGTGTCGGGTTCGAGGGTGCAGAAGGCGTGCCCGAGACCGCGGGGCACCCACAGCATCTCGCCGCCCTCGGCGCTCAGCTCCACGGTTGCGACGTGGCCCACGGTGTCGGAATCCGGTCGCAAATCCATAACGACGTCGAAGATGCGGCCCCGCAGGACCCGAACCAATTTACCCTGCTCGAAGGGCGGGAGCTGGATGTGGACGCCGCGGATCGTACCGGCCCGGTAGGACACCGAGTGGTTGTCCTGCACGAAGCGCTCGGGCAGACCGAGCTCGGCGGCAGCGGTGGATTCGAAGGGGACCGTGAACGTTCCCCGGGGGTCATGAAAGCGCGGCGGTGCGATGAGGAGTGCGCCGCCGAGCAGGGAATCAACAGTCTGCAACATACCTCCCGGTATTCGGCGAGTCGCTGACTGCGCTCATCCTACGGCTCGGTGAGCGCCAAGCCGAGTATCGATGCAGCGCGTTGCTTGTCGTCGAGGCCGGGCCGCCTCGGTTTCCGCCACCGGCCGGGCCCGACGCTTTCCGTCCTCACGGACGCCGGGAGCTGCCGGACACCGTCGGAGTCACGGAGTGGCAGGCGGTTGCAGGCAGCTCTCGCTTCCCGAATCGGTGTAGGAGTCTCCGGGAATGGGAATGAACTCCCATTCATACGAGTCCGGTCGGAGGATCATCTTGAGCACCCCGTAGCTGCTGTCATCCGACGCTTCGCTGTTCGGGTGCAGACTGCCGACGCTGGTGTGGTTCCGCCCACCGCTCCCCACGACGAACTCCCGTATACCGGTGGGATCGGCGTTGCCGAACGCGTCCTGCAACCCGAATCGCTCGTAGTGGTGATCGTGTCCGACCAGCACGACGTCGGCACCGTATTCCTGAAGAGCCACCCACCAGTCCTGCGACCAGGTGATGTTCCCGATGGCGCCCGAGCTGAAGAGCGGGTGATGCCAGTAGGCCAGGATGCAGGCGCTCGGGTGGCTGGCGAGCTCGCTCCGCAGCCACTGCTCCTGCGGGCTCCCGGCGCTGCAACCACCCACCTTCGAGCAATTGCTGTTGAGGACGACGATGAACCAGTTGCCCTCCTGGTAGCTGTAGTAGCCCTTGGTCGGATCGCCGGC
>JBFHEP010000144.1:0-9983 GCA_041584095.1 Acidimicrobiales bacterium
GTCGACGACGACCCGGTGCTCTGTCGTCAGGGGTCGGTGCTGGTGGCGTCGTTCCACCCGGAGTTGACCGACGATCGCCGACTCCACCGGTTTTTCGTCGAACAGGTGGCCGGCTTCGACGTCGACTGAGAGCCTCCGGCTTACAATTGGCGGCGGGAAGTTTCTCGACGGTAGGAGCCTCGTAGTGTCAGGTCATTCCAAGTGGGCAACGATCAAGCACAAGAAGGGCGCGGCCGACGCCAAACGGGGAAAGCTCTTCGCCAAACTGATCAAACAGGTGGAGGTGGCGGCCCGTCAGGGCGGGGGCGACCTCGACGCCAATCCGACCCTGCGGACCATGTACCAGAAGGCCCGCGACAACTCGGTACCGCTCGACACCATCGACCGGGCCGTCAAACGGGGCACCGGTGAGCTCGAGGGCGTCAACTACGAGCCCATCACCTACGAGGGTTACGGCCCCAACGGCGTGGCGCTGCTGATCGACACCCTCACCGACAACCGCAACCGGACCGGCTCCGAGATCCGATCGTTGCTGACGAAGAACGGCGGGTCGCTGGCTGAGCCCGGCGCCGTGGCCTGGCAGTTCGAGCGCAAGGGCGTCGTCAAGGTGGCCAAGTCGGCCGCCGAGGACGACGTGATGATGATCGGACTCGACAACGGGGCCGAAGACCTGGAGGACCTCGACGAGGTCTGGCAGGTCACCTGTGAGCCCACCGACGTCAACCCGCTACGGGCGGCCCTGGAGGAGGCCGGGCTCGAGGTCATCGAGTCCGACACCACGATGATGCCGACCAACACGGTGCCACTGACCGAGGTGTCGGCCGTCAAGACGATACTCAACCTGGTCGAGGTCCTCGACGACTCCGACGACGTGCAGGACGTGCACTCCAACGTCGACATCGACGACTCGATCCTCGAAGCCCTCAACTGACGCTGTTGCGATTCCCCGCGTCGTCATTGCACGCGGTAGCGAAGGTGGACCACACCGTTGCCGAAACGGTGCTCGTCGATGAGTGCGAGATCGACGCGCGTGTCGGTCGGCAGTGCGGGGTTGCGCCCACCGAGGACGACTGGCCAGACGAACAGGGCGAGTTCGTCGACCAGCCCCGCGGCGAGCGCCTGTGCTGCGAGATTCGGGCCACCGACCAGGAGATCCCTACTGGCGGCGGCTTTCAGTTTGTGTACCTCCCGGACGTCGAAGTGGCGTTCAAGCCGAGTCTTCGCGGTGATCGGCGCGGCCAGGGTCGAGGAGTAGACAACCTTGTCCGCCGCCTGCCAGGCGCTGGCGTACTCGGCCATGAGGTGCGACTGCGCCCCGAGGTTGGGGTCGGTCTCCCATACGGCCAGCGTCTCGTACATGCGGCGCCCATAGAGGTAGATGCCTGCGGACCGCATGAGCTTGGTGATGAACGCAAAAACGTCATCGGCGGGCGGAGACCAGTCGAAGGCTCCGTGTTCGTCCTCGGTGCAGCCGTCGAGGGACATGTTCGACGCGTAGATCAGCTTCGCCATGACCGCTCCCTGGGCGTCGACGGTCTCGAAGCCATCGCCGCCCAACCCTAGCGCCGGGGGAGCCACTCGCCTGATCGTCGCTGACGTGGCGATGCCCCGATTCAGCACATTATCGAACAATTGTTTGCATCGATCGTTTGTTCGTGTTAGGGTAGCAGGCAGCGGATCGGGGCCGCCTTCTCACCTTCGGGTGACTGTGAGTATGTCCAGTGTTGGTAGGCGATCTCGATGGCGGCTTCGGGCTTCTTCGATGGCGATGAGACGATCGGACGGCTGACGGTCTCCGATGCCGGTCGGTTGTTCCGGTCGCTTGGATCCGCCGTGTCGGCACTCGACTTGGCGGCTTGCGAGCCTGACGACCTGATCGAGTTGATCGCGAGTGTTCGAGATGGCCAGCGGGCGCTGGACCGTTTGGTGATGTTGATCGGTATGGCCGCTGAGGGTCATGCCGCTGAGTCGAGAGGCCGGGGGGCTGTGGGAACGCTGCTTGGTGACGGCCGTCGGGTGAGGGGTCGCACCGCCCACCGCGAGGCCGAACGGGCTCGCGCCGTGGCGAAGTTCAGCCGACTCGAATCGGCTGTCGCATCTGGGCGGATTGGGACCGCTCAGGTGGATGCGATCACGTTGGCCGTGAAGAACCTGACCGAGGATGAGCAACAGCTCCTGGTCACCGATGAGTTGATCGATACGGCGGCCAACCAACCTGCGGATGCGTTTGCCAGGCACATCCGGCGGGAGGCCGAGCGGGTCAGGGGCGACCATGGTTTGCGCGACACGAGGCGTCGCCAGGCTCGATCATCGTGGAAGCACTGGTTCGACGAACGCACCGGTATGGGTCATGTGCATGGTGAGTTCGACCCGGAACGCTACGAGGCGATCATCGGCTCGGTCGAGCGTGAAGTCACTCGCCTGGCCAACCAGGGTGGGGTGGCGAAAGACCAGCGTCTGGCCGCCGATGCGGCCTTCGGGTTGTTGACCCGGGCGTCGGCCGGCAACACAGCGGTGCGACCTCACATCAGTGTGGTGGTCGACTGGGAGACGTTTACCCGGGGCGCTCACGACGGATCGGTGAGGGAAGCAGCCGACGGTCACCGGCTGCCAGCGGAGTCGGTCTCCCGGCTGGCCTGTGATGCGGTGGTGCAGCGGGTCGTGCTCGATTCCCATGATGTGCCGGTCAATGTCGGTCGCCGGTATCGCACCGCCACCGACGCCCAGTGGCAGGCCGTCCGGGCCATCTACCGCTCCTGTACCTGGCACGGCTGTGACCGCCCGGTGTCATGGTGCCAGCTCCACCACATTCATGAGTGGGAGCACGGTGGCCCAACTAATCTGTGCAATCTGATTCCGTTGTGTAGTCGCCATCATCACGATGTGCACGAGGGCGGCTGGTCGCTGAAACTCCACGCCGACACCCGCCGGCTCGACATCTGTTCACCCGACGGTCACCACCACGCCACCACCTGGCCCGACCGTCGGGCGACCCCTTCCCCCATGCGGAGGAATCCGGCAGCGGCCATGGCGCCGTAACCCGATCGACCTCCCGACGGCTCCTTGACAACTGAATAGGGTGGGCCTGTGGTACGCCGGCGCGTTCGCCGATCGCTGACCGATCAGGTGCCGGCGACGCCGAGGAGGCGGCCTCGCGTGACGCTGCGCACGCCCCTGGTCAGCGACACGATGGCCACCACCCAGGCCAACCCGCCGATGGCCACGGGAACCCAGCCACCGCCGACGAGGACGCCGGTGGCCTGGCTGTAGGCGGTCATGATGAGCGGGAGGCTGACCAGACCCGAGGCCTGCTGGGCGGCCGCCGTCGAGCTGACCCGGGCCGACAGCCGGAGGACCAGCGACAGGCACAGCGCCAGGAAGGGCGGCAGGACCCAGAGGATCATGATCCACCACTCCCGGGTCGGGAAGAACCAGCCTCCGACGTCGGGCCCGACGAGCAGGTTGACGATCACCGAGTAGGCCGTGAAGCCGACGGCGACCGTGAAGTAGCCCGGGATCATCGAGGCCAGGAGTTTGCCGAGGTAGATCTCGCGAGCGCTGGCCGGTGAGTGGGCCAGGAACTCGCCGGTGCCCCGCTCCCGTTCGCCGACGATGGCCGAGGCCCCGACCGCGGTCGAGATCGTCAGCGGCACGATGACCGCCACCGGTGCGAAGAGGAAGACGGCCAGTGCGTAGCCGGTCTGCCCCTGAGGATTGACGTTGGCGACCTGGGCCATTGCCGACTCGGGCAGGACCTCGAGCGCCTGCGCCATCTGATCGACAACCTCGACGTCACCGATGGTGGTGATGGACAGCAACAGGATGGTGGGAACCACGATGAAGAACGCCGATCCCAGCAGCCCCATCGGCACCCAGAAGTCCTTGGCCTGGGCCAGCTGGCGGAGGTCGGTTCGAGCCACGGTGGCAACACGGCGGTAGTTCATCGGTTCACCTGTTCTTTCGGAGCTTCCTCGGGGCCGGATTCCGGGCCCGGTGCCCGGCGGCGCCACGCCACGTACTCGGAGGGATCGTTGGGGCCCCGACCGTGGTGAGCCCGGATGGCGAAATACAGATCCTCCAGCGACGGCTGGAAGGGAACCACCGATTGGATCGCCGCGCCACCGTCGGCAAGTGCCGCGACCAGGTGAGGGATACGGTCGGCCACGTCGAGCTGATAGACCGCTGCGGTTCCGGACCGTTGGTAGTCGGCCACACCGGGGACGCGGGCGAGCTCGTCGAGTCCGAACCCGTTCGCGGTCGTGATCGACACGGTCGGGTGAGGCCAGAAGCGGGCGGCCAGCGTGTCGGGATCGCCGGAGAGCAGGTGGGCGCCGTTGTCCATCACCACGATCTGGTCGGCCAGACGCTCGGCTTCGAGCAGCAGGTGGGTGCACATGAGGACGGTCTTGCCCTCGGCGGTCATGTCCCTCACCATGGCCAGCACCGCAACGGCCGACTCGGGGTCCAAGCCCGACGTCGGTTCGTCGAGCAGCATGAGGGTCGGCCGGTGCAACACGGCTCGGGCCAGGGCCAGCCGGGTCTTCATGCCCGTTGAGTAGCCACCGACCCGCTGTTCCAGGTCGGCGGCGATGCCGAACTGGTCGGCGGCCTCCACGACCCTGTCGTCGACCGCGGGTCCCCGGCCGAGCCCGTACAGCTCGGCCGCGTAGCGGAGATTGTCCATGCCGCTCAGCCGGTCGTAGAGGGAGGGCTTCGCCGACACCACCCCGCACCGCATCCTGACACCCTCCCCATCAGGGCCTCCGGGGTCGGCACCGAACACCGACACTGAGCCCTCGTCGGGAACAAGCGCGCCGGTGATCAGGCGGATGGCCGTCGTCTTGCCTGCGCCGTTCGGACCGAGCAGGACCGTGATGCGACCCTCGGGCACGGCGAGGCTGAGCGCACTGAGGGCGTCGACTTCGCCGAATCGTTTGGTGACGCGGTCGATGGCGACGACGGCCGGTGCGGCGCCGGCCGGAGATGTCGCCATCGTGGTGGTGGACCCGGCACGACGGTCCTCAACCGGAGGTGTCGACGGCTCGGTCCCGGGTGATGCGGGATCGGCGACGGTGGGCGCGCTGGTCGATTCGAGATCCGACAGGTGAGGGCTGTGCACCGTTGGTCTATCGGCATCTTCGGGAGGAACTCAATCACGTTCCCCCGAGCCATCGACGCTCGACCGGAAAGCCTCCGCTAGGATCGTACGAGTGTTCGTGTTAGGCATCGATCCCGGCTTGTCCCGGTGTGGCTACGCCGTGGTGGCTCCCGGCCGTCGCGGTCGGGGCGTGGCCCGCGCACTCGGCGTGATCCGAACATCGCCCGAGCTGGAGACCCCGTACCGTCTGGCCGAGCTGAAGCACGAGCTGACCGAGCTGATCGACGACTACCGACCAGCGGTGATCGCGGTCGAGCGGATCTTCTTCCAGAACAACATCCGCACCGCGGTCGGCGTGGCCCAGGCCTCCGGTCTGGCCCTGGTTCTGGGGGCCGAGCGTGGGATCGCGGTGTCGCAGTACTCGCCGTCGGCGGTCAAGTCGGTCGTGGCCGGCGACGGCCGGGCCGACAAGCAACAGATGCAGGCGATGGTGCAGAGCCTGCTCGGTCTGGAACGACCACCCCGTCCGGCTGATGCCGCCGATGCCGCGGCGCTGGCGCTCTGTCATCTGGCCCATGACCCGCATCTCAAGCAAGCGGCGGCTCGAACGCTAGGCTCGGTCGGGGTCCGATGACGGGCCGGTACCCGTTCGACGGGCCGACGACTTCGGTGGAGGTGCATGCATGATCGGAACGCTTCGAGGCACGGTCATCGACCGCGACATCTCACTCGACGGAGCCGCCACGGCCGAGTTCACCATCGAAGTGACCGGTGTCGGGTACCGGGTCACATCGACGCCGGGCACGCTTTCCCGCCTTTCGTCCGAGAACGAGGTGGTGATCTACATCCACCATCACTTCTGGGAGGACAATCAGCGCCTTTTCGGGTTTCTGACCAAGGACGAGCGCACCGCGTTCGAGGCGCTGCTGTCGGCTCACGGCGTCGGGCCGGCGCTCGCGCTGGCGGTGCTGGCAACCCACCCCGTGCCCCAACTGGCCCGGATACTCGCCGACGACGACTTGACCGCACTGTGCGAGGTCCCGGGCGTCGGCAAGAAGACCGCCCAGCGATTGCTGGTCGAGCTGAAGAGCACCGTGGTGTTGCCGGTACTCGACGGCGTCGACGGTCTCACAGCGGTCGCGGCCGCGGCTTCCAACGGCGGCGAGTCGCCTCTGGTCGACGTGCGGGAGGCGCTGGTCAGTCTGGGGTATTCGCAGGCGGAGGTTCGCTCGGCCATCGCCTCGCTCGGTTCCGAAGTCGACCATGACGCCGACTCGGGCCAGCTGCTCAAGCGGGCCTTGCTGAACTTGTCGGGGGTCTGACGTGCCTCGCGACGAACTCCTCGATCCCGGTGCCGTGCCCGATCTCGATCACGACCCTCAGGTCGAGGAGGCGAAGCTCCGGCCCCGCAGCCTGGAGGAGTTCGTCGGCCAGCGCGAGCTCAAGGAACGGCTCGGCATCATCCTCGAGGCGGCCCGGGGTCGCCAGCAGGCGGCTGATCATCTGCTGTTCGCAGGTCCGCCGGGTCTCGGAAAGACCACACTGGCCGGGATTGTGGCCAACGAACTGGGAGCCCACCTCCACATCACGTCCGGTCCCGCGATCGAGCGGGCGGGTGATCTGGCGTCGATCCTCACCAAGCTCGACAGCGGCGACGTGCTGTTCATCGACGAGATCCATCGCCTGCCCAGGGTGGTGGAGGAGGTTCTGTACCCCGCCATGGAGGACCTCCAACTCGACGTGATGCTCGGCAAGGGTCCGGCCGCACGGTCGATCCGGTTCGACCTGGAGCCATTCACCCTCGTCGGGGCCACCACCCGGACCGGTCTGATCACCGGACCGCTTCGCGACCGCTTCGGTTTCGCGTTCCGTCTCGACTACTACGACGCCGTGGATCTCGAACGCATCGTCACCCGGGCCGCCGGTCTGTTCGGTATCGAGATCGACGCCGACGGGGCGGCCGAGATCGCCACCCGCAGTCGAGGCACCCCCCGGATCGCCAATCGACTCCTACGCCGGGTCCGCGACTACGCGGAGGTTCGGCGCGACGGTCGTATCGATCAGGTCACGGCGGCCGACGGTCTGGCCAAGTTCGGCATCGACAAGCGCGGCCTCGACAACGTCGACCGCATCCTGCTCAGCAACCTGTGCGAGCGGTTCGGCGGAGGCCCGGTCGGGCTGTCGACCATGGCCATCAGCGTCGGGGAACCATCCGAGACGGTCGAGGAGGTCATCGAGCCGTTTCTCATCCAGCAGGGTCTGCTGCTGCGCACCCCGAGAGGTAGGGTGGCCACTCGGGCGGCCTGGCAGCATCTCGGTCTCGCCGCACCGGATGATTCGGCCTCGGCTCCCGAGGTCACGACGTTGTTCGAATGAACGCCTTCGCCTGAGCGCCGTCGATCACGGCCGACGGCCCGGCTGGCCCGACCTCCACCCATCCAGACGACGATGAGAACCGACTTCTTCGACTACGAACTACCGCAGACGGCTATCGCCCAGACCCCGATCGAACCCCGTCATGCCGCCCGGATGCTGGTCGACCTCGACACCCCGGGTGGCGTCGAACACCGCACGGTCGCCGACCTCGACCGCGTGCTCGCACCAGGCGACGTGCTCGTGGTGAACAACTCGAAGGTGCTGGCCGCCCGCCTCAACCTGTTCAAGCCAACCGGTGGCGCCGTCGAGGTGCTGCTTCTCGAGCCGACAGGCAACGGAGATGAATGGCAGGCGCTCGTTCGACCAAGCCGGCGGGTGGCCGACGGAACCAAGCTCGAGCTAAACGGCCGGCCGGTCGTCGAGATAGGTCCGCCGGTTGGCGATGGTCGACGGCTCGTCACGATCGACTCCGTGGCGATCGACGAGTTCGGCGAGATTCCGCTGCCGCCATACATCACCGAGCCGCTGGCCGATCCCGACCGCTATCAGACGGTTTTCGCCGACCGCGTCGGCTCGGTCGCCGCCCCGACCGCCGGGCTGCACCTCAGCGACGAGCTGCTGCAACGGCTGGCCGATCGCGGCGTCGTGGTGGAGACCATCGAGTTGTTCGTCGGTCTCGGTACGTTCCGCCCGATCTCCACGGAGCGGATCGACGACCACGAGATGCACGAGGAGCGCTACCGGATCGATCAGGACACGTGGGAGCGCCTTGTCGAGGCCAGGGGGCGAGGGGCGCGGATCGTCGCCGTGGGCACCACCGTCGTCCGCACGCTCGAATCGGTGGCCATCAGCGGCGACCTGGAGGGCAGCACCGAGTTGTTCATCCGGCGTGGCCATCGGTGGCGGATGGTCGATGCGCTGCTCACGAACTTCCACGTGCCGAGATCATCGCTCCTGGTGCTTGTCGACGCCTTCATCGGCGAGAGATGGCGAGACCTCTACGCCACCGCACTGGCCGATGGCTATCGGTTCCTGTCATTCGGCGACTGCATGCTGTTGGCCCGGCGGGCGGAGACCGAATGACGGAAGCGAAGATCCGGATGCAGGTCGAACACACCGACGGCCGGGCCCGGGCCGGCACCATCGTCACGTCGCGAGGCGAGATCCCGACGCCGGTGTTCATGCCGGTCGGCACCCGAGCCGCGGTCAAGACCCTCGACACCGTCGACCTCGAGGAGCTGGCGCCGCCCATCGTGCTGGCCAACACCTACCACCTGATGGAACGCCCAGGCGCCGACCTCATCGCCGAGCTGGGCGGACTCCACCGGTTCATGGGCTGGAACGGCCATCTGCTCACCGACTCCGGCGGCTATCAGATCTTCTCACTCAGCCCGAAGATCACCGAGGACGCCGCCACGTTCAAGTCGGTGTATGACGGTTCGCTCGTCGAGTTGAGCCCGGAGCGGGCCGTCGAAGTCCAACAGCAACTCGGCGCCGACTTCGCCATGGTGCTCGACGTCTGCTCGACGCTCCCGGCCTCCCATCAGCAGCTTCGAACCGACCTGGAGCTGACGCTGCGTTGGGCCAAGCGGTGCCGGGCCGCCCATACCAGAACCGATCAGGCCCAGTTCGGGATCGTGCAGGGTGGAACGGAGCTCGACCTGCGGATCGAGTCGGCCGAACGCACGGTGGCCATCGGCTTCGACGGCTATGCGGTCGGCGGGTTGTCGGTGGGGGAGAGCCGCCCCGAGATGGTTCCGGCGCTTTCCGCCAGTACCGGTGCGCTGCCGGCCGACCAACCCCGATATTTCATGGGCCTCGGTGATCCGGTCGGACTCATCGAGGCCGTGCACAACGGCATCGACATGTTCGACTGCGTCCTGCCGACCCGATTGGCCCGCCACGGCACCGCCCTCACGTCGCAGGGCCGCCTGAATCTCCGTAACCTCCGCTTCGCTCGTGACGACGGCCCAATCGACCCCGGCTTCGGCCATTCGCTGTCATCGCGGTACTCCAGGGCCTACATCCGGCACCTGCTCGTCACCAACGAGCCCACGGCGGGCCGGATCATCACCCTTCACAACCTGGCCTGGCTGGCCGATCTCACGCAGCGGATGCGAACCGCCATCGCGGAGGGTAGGTTCGAAGTCCTACGACGTCGTGTCTGGGAAGTCTGGGCACCAGGCGAGACGCCGTCCTGAAGCGGTCCGCCACGGGCGAACGTGTCCTGAGCAATCTCGAGTACGGGTCGTCGAGCGGCCCCCGAACCATCCGAACTACAGACCTGTGAAGACCGCGGCGGTGACGCCGCGACAGGGCCTGGAAGCGCTAGCGTCTCCAGGCTGGAGGTGATCCCCCATGGATTTCGTCATTCTCATCGGCTTCGGCCTGGCCATGTACCTGATCCTGTTTCTGCCCCAGCAGCGACGGGCCAAGCAGCACCGGGAGCTTCTGGCGTCATTGGGCGAAGGTGACGAGGTGGTGACCAGTTCCGGGATTTACGGCTTCA
>JBFHEP010000145.1:0-9977 GCA_041584095.1 Acidimicrobiales bacterium
AGGAGCTGGCCGACTGGCACCACCAGCCGTTCGCGTTCACCACTGACGAGGTGGAGCTCCTCGCTGAGATGGAACACGAGCGCTGGAATGTCGACCAGCGACGCCACGGTTGGAAGCTCGGCCCGAGGGACGACGAGCGCAGACGCAGCCCGTACCTGGTGCCCTGGTCTGATCTTCCCGACGATGTGAAGGAGTACGACCGGGAATTCGTCCGAAGTCTGCCAACCATCCTCGCCAAACTCGGCTACCGGATTGTCCGCATCGCACCGGAGAAGACATCGGCCGGCACCTGAATCTGAGCGCGCCTGCGCCCGGCCGGGAGTCCCGCTAGTGGCTGCGCTGCTCCCGGTAGCGGCGGATGATGACCGTGGCGTCCATGCGGTTCTCGCCGGCGTCCTGGCTGTCCGCCAGGTACCGGCGGGTCATGGCCGTGAGCGGCGTTGGGGCGCCGATGGCCTCGGCCTCGTCGGCGACCAGGCCCAGGTCCTTGGCCATCCAGTCGACGGCGAAGCCGAAGTCGAACTCGTCGGCCAGCATCGTCTCACCTCGGTTCGACAGGTACCACGAACCGGCGGCCCCCTGCGACACGGCGTTGAACACCAGGTTCATGTCGAGCCCGGCCTGTTCGCCGAAGGCCAGGGCCTCGGCCGCCCCCTGGATCGCGCCGGCGCACAGGATCTGGTTGACCATCTTGGTGAGCTGGCCGGACCCGGCGGGGCCCACGAGGGTGATGGCCTTGGCGTAGGCGTCGATGACGGGCTCGACCCTGGCGAAGTCGTCGGGGTCGCCGCCGCACATCACGCTCAGTTGCCCGGCCTCGGCTCCGGCCTGGCCGCCCGAGATGGGGGCGTCGATGAACCCGACGCCGACCGTCCGGCATGCCTCGTCGAGTTCCCGGGCCAGCTCGGCCGACGCGGTGGTGTGATCGACGATGATCGCTCCTTCGGCCAGCGCACCGAGTGCGCCGTCGTCGCCGTACACCACGGAGCGCACGTCGTCGTCGCCGCCCACACAGATGAACACGAAGTCGGCGCCGGTGGCCGCCTCGGCCGGTGTGAGCGCCACGGACCCCGCACCGTACTTCTCCAACCAACGCTCGGCGACGGAAGTCGTTCGGTTGTAGACCCGCACGTCGTACCCGGCCGCCACGAGATGTCCGGCCATGGGGAACCCCATGTTGCCCAAGCCGATGAATGCACACGTCGAAGAATCACTCATGAGACAAGGATGGCAGCACGGTCACTGATTCGGGCGCCTTGATCGAGAGTGGAGGGCATCCGGGCGCCCAGCAGGTGGATGATCTCCTTGCACCGAGCTCCGAATGCGTTCGGCTAGCTCCAGTTGGGCTGCACCCTAGATCACGGCACAGGTGTCGGGGTCGACGAGTACAACCTGCTCCTCGCGGTCGACGGTGAGGTAGAGGGCCTCCACCACCCGCATGGGCGAACCTGTTTCGCCATCGGCGGTCGGGATCTCGATCGGCAGGTAGCCGATGACCACGGCGTTGTCGGGCAGTTCGGCCCGCCCGGCGCACAACGCCGACTCGGGATTACGCCACGGAAGGTCGAGGTCGGCGAGCAGTTCATCGCTGGTGGGCATGCGACGGTAGGTGGCCACCGGCTCGTCGCCGAAGAAGCCCTCCTCGGCGAGATCCCGAATGGTCGGCTCCGATCCGGCATCGTCGGCCGCTGCGGCCTCAGCCGAGTCTGCGGCCGTCGCCTCATCCGCCGCCGATTCCTCCGCGGTCGCGGCAAAGTCCTCCTCGGCGTCGGCGTCCATGGCCTCGCTGGCTATGTCGGACTCGGCTTCACCATCTTCGGCGGTGGCCATCTCGGCCGCGGTGGCGTCGTCAGCCGGCGCCGCTTGAGCCTCGGCGGATTCCGTTGCTTCGGTGTCGGCGGCCGGAACGTCACCGGCGAATTCGCCGTCCTCGCCGCCGCCGACCTGACCGATGAGGAACACGGCACCGGCGGCGAACACCAGCACACCGGCCACCGCCGACAGCCAGCGCATCCGCCCGGCCGCCTCCTCCTGTCGCCGTTCCCGCTGGTCGCGCCGTGCTCGGAGATCGATGACGGGCTGGGCGACGGTGGCGTCGGGATCCTCGGTCGAGAGCGCCGCCGGTTCGTCCACCGCCATCACCGTGGTAGGTCGGTCGGACGCATCGAATGCGGCCAGGGCGGTGGCGAGCTGGTCTTCCTTCAACTGCGCCGATGCTGGCCGCACGGGAGCACGCAACGCCGCCTGGGCCACCCGCAGCTGCTCGACCCGAGCGAGCAGTGCCGGGTCGCGCTCGATCATCGCCACCTCCTCAGGAGTGGCCTCTCCATCCAGAAAGCTGGATGCAAGGAGATCGAGTTCTTCGTCGGTCATGGGTTTGTGGTGTCGGTGCTTTCGCTGTTCTTACGGTTTTGGGTCATCTGTATGACGACGAGAAGGTGTTCCTGGTTCCCATCGCTGGTGAAAAGTCATTCCAGATTGGATAATCCTGCTTCCGAGGAATCGGACTGGGTCAAAATGCCCGCCAGATGGCGGCGGCCCCGGGCAATACGGGAACGGACCGTGCCGGGCGGGATGTCGAGCGACTGAGCGATCTCGGCGTAGTCGAGCCCACCCACGTCGCGCAGCACGACCGGCACCCGGAATTCCTCCGGCAGCCGGCGCAGAGCGGCGTCGAGCCGGTCGCTCTCGGTGAACCGCTCCTCGAACGACGGATCGTCACTCACCGGCTCCGGTGTCTCCTCGGTGTCGATCGCGTGCGGCCGCCGCTTCCGGCGGCGAAGCTCGTCGAGGGTGGCATTGGTGGCCACCCGGTAGCTCCACGTCTTGAACGACGACCGGCCGTCGAACCGGGGCAGGCCCCGAACGATGGCCATGAGCGCCTCCTGGCAGGCATCGGCTGCGTCGGCGTCGTTGCCGGCCACGCGGCGGCAGACGGCGTACAGCCGGTCGTAGTGGCGTCGGAGGAGCTCGTCGACGGCCTCCCTCGCACCCGCTTGAGCCTGAGCGACGAGCTCAGAGTCGGATCGTTCGATGGGGCGAAGCATACCTTGCCGCCGCCGGCCACCGGAGACAAACTGAGTCCATGAGCAACGGATCCAGAATCGTGGCCGACGTGCTGATTCCCGGCCGGGGTGAGCCGATCGAGCAGGCGACGGTGTGCCTCGACGGCGGGACCATCACCTACGTTGGACCGACGGCTGACGCCCCGGCCAGTGGCTCCGGCGAATCGGTCACCGAGGTCGACACCGTCATGCCGGGGCTGTGGGACTGCCACGCTCACTACGTCGGGCTGCCCGGGGTCGACCTCGAGATGCTGGGGACAACCCACCCGGTGACAGCGACGGCCCGGGCCGCAGCCGACGTCACCGCCACGATCCGGGGCGGTGTGACGTCGGTGCGGGAAGTGGGCGGGCTCGGTCTTCGAATGGCACCGGCCATCGAGGAGGGCCGCCTGATCGGGCCGACCATCCACGCTGCGGGCGCCATCCTGTCGACCACCGGCGGGCATGGAGACATCCACTCCTACCCCCTCGATTTCGTGCACGCCATCAACTGCTCGGCTGACTTCTCCATCCTGTGCGACGGAGTTCCCGAGGTCCTGAAAGCGGTCCGGACGAACCTGCGGGCCAACGCCAAGCTCATCAAGATCTGCGCCTCCGGCGGGGTGATGTCGGAGATCGATCACCCGATCCACCAGCAGTTCTCCGACTCCGAGCTGGCCGCCATCGTCGCCGAGGCGCAGCGGGCCGAGCGAATCGTGGCCGCCCACTGCCACGGCAAACCGGGGATCATGGCCGCGCTGCGAGCCGGCGTCCAAACCATCGAACACGGGTCGTATCTCGACGAGGAAGCGGCCGAGTTGATGGTGGAGCAGGGAGCGATCCTGGTGCCGACCCGCTTCATCGTCGACAAGCTCCTCGGCATGGAGGGGGTGCTTCCCCGTTACGCCTACGAGAAGGGCAAGGCGATCGCAGAAGTGCACGAACAGGCCATGAAGATCGCCGTGGCCAAAGGCGTTCGGATCGCCGCCGGCTGCGACATCTTCGTCAGCGGCTCGTCGTTCTACGGGCAGAGTGGCGAGGAGATCCGGCACCTGATCAACGCGGGCCTCACCGACCTGGAAGCGATCGAGGCCGCCACCGCGAACGGGCCCGAGACCCTCGGTCCCCAGGCCCCCCGCTCCGGGCAACTGACGGCGGGCTACGACGCCGACGTGATCGCCCTCGACACGAACCCGCTCGACGATCGATCGGTGTGGGGCGACCCGACCCGACTCACTCATGTCTGGAAGGCCGGCCGCCCAATCGCCTGATCCGTTGAGGCAGCGCCCGGCTTCGTATCGGCTGCGTGACGCCGAAGGCGTATCAAAACGGGTTGCACTAACGTCAGTTGGGCATGTGGAACGACGACTGGGACGAACGGGGGGCGCCCTGGGAGTATGATCCCGGACCACCTCGAAACCGAAAATGGGCCAGGCTGTTCGCCGAGACCCCCAACTACCGGGCGCTGGGCAAGGCGGTCACCGGTCGGGAGGAGTTCCGCTGGCATTTCGGGCCGATGTTCTACCGGGGCCGCCTCGGCGACAACCAGGTCAAGGTGCTGATCATCGGGCAGGAGGGGGCTCAGGACGAGTCGCTCAGCCATCGGTCGTTCACCGGGGGGACCGGAGGCCGGATGCAGAACCTGCTCAACCACCTCGGCATCGCCCGGTCGTATCTGTTCATGAACACCTTCGTCTACCCGATATTCGGGCAGTACGACGGCGACAACGCGGTGCTGGCCCAGCACCCCGACTCGCCGATCCGCCGCCATCGGGAGGAGGTGTTCGACTACGTCGTGGCCCGCAACGACGACCTCCACCTCGTGATCGCCGTCGGTTCGGCGGCCAAGGAGTCGGTGGCGTCGTGGATCCAGTCGCACGGCGGCAGCGCCGATCCGTCGAGGCTCCACCTGGCCGACTCGTCGGTGATCGCTCCGAAGTTGCGGGCGGTCGGGGTCCTTCATCCGGGTGGAGCCTCCCAAGGGGGCGCAGTCACCAACATCAAGAAGTCGTTCGTCGACGCCATCGAGAACGTGGAGCAATGGTCTGACGACGACCCCGGCTGGCTGCCCGTCGATTCCGACGGGGTCCGCTCCCCGGCCGGCGACTACAAGTACACATCCGATCCGATTCCGTTCCGGGACTTCCAGTTCGGCACCAACTGGCGGCTCGGCCGCAAGGCGACCTCGTCGAACCGGAAAGACCAGCAGAAGTCGATCCAGCTGTTCGCCGAGGGCGGCCGCTACGGCAACGACGGCCACCGGCTGCGATACCTCCTCGAGCTGCACGCCAACGGGAGCGAGAACGGCGACGGCGGCTACTCGGCCGATCCGGGCGACCTGCCGTATGAACCACCGAAAACCCGGTACCTCGACTACGACAAGGGACCGGATCGCACCTTCGCCCGGCTGCTCCAGGGTGGGCGGAGCGGCCTCGACTGGCCTGATTTCACCACGTTCGGCCTGGCGGCCAACCCGTCGATCGGATTCGGGCCGATCTACCGTGGCCGCCTCCGCCGGCCGAGCGTACTCGTACTCGCCGACCAGCAATCCCACGACGACCTGTTCACCGGTCGGGCGCTCACCGGCAACGCCGGACAGCACCTCCAGGCGTTCCTGGCCGCTGCCGGTCTGACCCGCCGTTACGCGATCCTTCGGGTGTTGCCGATCGACACCCTCGACGACGACCAGGCAGCGGTTCGGGCTGCGGTCGACTCGGAGGAGGTGCGGGCTCTGTATCGGGAGGCCGTCGATCGGGCCAATCCCAAGGTGCTGGTGGTAATGGGTCCGAACGCCCGCCGCCTCGCCGGACATGTCAACCCCGACAACCGGCCGGTGGTGTTCATCCGCTCGTTCCTCCAGACCGGGGTGAACGCCAACTGGCGGCAGGGCCTGGCGGAGCTGCAGGCGCTGACCTACCCGAAGGACACGCAAGGTGGTGTGGCCCCGAGCTTCGACTATCACGGCGAGCGGCTCCAGATCCCCCGCTACGACCTGCCGTTCGGCACGCTGCGATGGCAGGGGTCGAGCGGTGATCGGGCCCAGCAGCCGCAGAAGGGCTCGAAGCTCTCCTACGACTACTACAAGCTCTCGATGCCGAAGTGGTCGTCGGACCTCGGCCCGTCACCGATGTCGAACGCCGAGCAGCGGGCCGCCGACACCCTGCGGGCGGATCTATCGTGAGCGACGACGGCCGGCGCCTCGAGCTGCAGGGCCGCCTGGTGCCACTGGCCGCCGCCGACCCCGATGCCCACTTCATCGGTCGGGTTCGCTTCGGTCCGGGTGATGGCACTCATGATGGTGTACCGCTCGTCGACCAGGTGAAGGCACAGCGTTCAGCTCCGCCCGACGGGGAGAACGTGCGTCAGATCGACGTCGGGGACGCATACATCTACCCCGGCCTCACCGATCTCCACTCCCATCTCGGTTTCGCCACCCTGCCGATGTGGGAGGATCAGCAACGCAAGGAGAGCGGCCGTCCGTGGCTGCATCGTGATCTGTGGCCGGGGGCCGACTCCTACAAGCCGAACGTGAGCTGGCCGGCCTACGCCTACATGAAAGGGGCTCCGGAGGCGTTGCTGGCCTACGCCCAGGTCCGAGCTCTGGCCGGCGGCACGACCACTATTCAGGGCTGGCCGCCGGCCAAGGGCGAACCGGTCAATCGGTTCGTTCGGTCGGTCGACGACGACATCGACCGTGACGCCATCCGCTGTTCGGTCATCAACCTCCGCCCGGCCGAGCTCGACGACCGCCGTCAGCATCTCGATGCGAACAGAGCCCTCGTCTACCACCTTTCCGAGGGTCAGCGCGACTCGAAAGTGGCCCGCGAGTTCACCGAGACCGCAACGGCCGGTTGTCTTCGCCATCGGCTCATCGCCATCCACTGCAGCGCCGTCGGCCCCGACGAGTTCAGGCAATGGCGGCTGCACGCCGAGCTGGCAGGTGAGCCGTCGCCCGGTGGTGTGGTGTGGTCGCCACTGTCGAACCTCTGGCTCTACGGCGAGACCACGGACGTCACCGCGGCGATGACGGAGAACATCACGGTGTGTTTAGGATCCGACTGGGGTCCGTCCGGCTCCCGGAACCTGCTGGGCGAGATGAAGGCCGCGATCCGCTGGATCCAACACGCCGGACTCGCCATCACGCCGTTCGAGCTGGCCCAGATGGTCACGAGCAACCCCGGCGACCTGCTCGTGCGGGCCTGGGGTCTCGGACCCGGTCGGTTCGAACCGGGGCGGATGGCCGACGCAGTCGTGATCGAGCGTCGCCACGACGACCCGTGGGTCAACCTGGCCCTGGCCCGCGAACGTGACGTGAAACTCGTGGTGGTGAACGGGCGAGCCGTCTACGGCGACCGTGAGCTCATGCGAGCGGCGGGCGAGCGGCTGACCACGGCCTTGCGATTCCAGCGCCGGTCGAAACACATTCCGCTACGACAGCCGGGCGAGACGGCCAAGCGGTGGACATGGACGGCGGTGATGAAGGAGCTGAAGCAGGTCCAGGCCGATCCGATCACGGCCATCGACCAGGCACTGGCGGCCGAAGCGGACTGGTTCGACGACTCCAGCGGAGGCGAACCCCCGGCGTTGATCCTCGAGTCGGATATGCCCGGCGGGCCCGACAGCGTGGCCGGTCCACCGCCTCCCGGGCAGACCTTCGACGCCCCGCCGATCCCGTCGGTGGTGCACGACCGAAGCTGGTACCGGGATCTGCGCAACGGCGGTTGGCAGGGCAATCTGTTCGACGACCTCGACGAGCTGTTCGACGCCGAGGCGGTCTGGTCATGAGAGATCGAGCCATGAGGGCCGGGATCGACGCCCACGCCACCGAGGCGCTCAAGTACACGGCCGAAGGCAAGGCCAAGGCCCCGACCAAGCGGCAGACGGAACGAGAGCTCGAAGGTTTCGCCCGATCGGCCATTGACGACAGCCTCGCCGAGGCGGCCGTCACCAGTCCGGCAGACCGGCGTGAAATCATCGACGAGCTCATCCGCATCATGCTCGGAATCTATGTCCACCTGCCGCTCAAGCAGGCGATGTACGGATTCGACCCCGTCCAGCAGCTGCGTCGTCTGAAGGAACGTGCGAGTTCGGAGGATCTGACCCACGCCCGATTCCACGCCGAGATCGGTCGGATCCTCGGCGAATTGCGCGACGCCCACACCAACTACATCGGGCCGATGGCCATCGAGGGCTGGGTGGCCCGGCTGCCGTTCCTGATCGAGCAGTTCGACTCGGAGATCACCCCTCGGTTCCTGGTTTCGAAGACCATTCCCGACCTGATCAACGACGCCGCCTTCGAACCGGGCGTCGAGGTGCTCACCTGGAACGGCGCTCCGATCGCCGACGCGGTCCGAGCCCACGGCGATGTGGTCCGGGGCGGGCGACCCGACAGCGCGATGGCTCGGGCTGTCGACTCGATGACGTTCCGCCCGCTCGGATACCTGCCGATTCCGATCGAACACCGGGTCGTGATCGGCTATCGGAAGGCCGACGGCACCGATGCGGAGATCCGTCTCGATTGGCGGTTCATCCGGCCCGGCGAAGGACCGACCCGCACCCGGCCGACCGAGGCGGCGGCTTCGGCCGAGGCCGTTCACCCCGACCGCTCGCTGATCCGGCGGGCCAAGAAACTCTCGTTCAACGCCGAGTTGTGGCGTCAGGAGTCGGTCGACCGCGCCTCGGAGCGTGACCCGCTCCCCACCGATCGGGCCGACGTGGTCGTCGGCGAGTGGATCGCCGGCCGGTTCCAGGACAACGTCTCGGCCAAAATCGTTGAGGTGGCCGGTCGTCAGGTCGGCTACCTCCGCCTCTGGAGCTTCAGCCTGACCGACGACGACGGGTTCATCGACGAGATCGTCGACCTGTTGCAGCTGCTGCCGCAGGACGGGCTGATCGTCGACGTCCGGGGTAATCCCGGTGGTCTCATCTGGGCCGCCGAGAGGATGCTGCAGTTGTTCACGCCCCGACGGGTCGAACCGACACGCTTCTCGCTCTTGGCCACCGATTTGACGAGAGCCATGGCCGATGCGCCCCAGAACCAGCGGATGCTGAGTCCGTGGCGGCGGAGCCTGGTCGATGCGTCGGGGACCGGGGAGCTGTACTCGCAGGGTATTCCGATCACTCCCGTCGAGCGCTGCAACGACCGGGGTCAGGTCTACGGCGGCACGGTGATCGCCGTGGTCGATGCCACCACCTACTCGGCCGGCGACCTTTTCGCCGCCGGGTTCGCCGACAACAACATCGGCACGATCGTGAGCGTCGGTCGGGCCACCGGCGCCGGCGGCGCCAACGTCTGGCGATCCGATGTGCTGCGCTCGATCCTGGCTGGGACCGACCACCGCCTGGGCACTCTTCCCGGCGGTGTGGGGTTCACCATGTCGGTCCGCCGGGCCACCCGCATCGGGTCGTCGGAGGGGGCGCCGATCGAGGATCTCGGGATTGCCGGCCATCGGCCCTACGCCATGACCGAAGCCGACTTGATGGACGGCAACATCGATCTTCTGACCATGTGCGCCCGACTCATCGAGGCCGAGCCGTCGACGGCGATGGAGGTTGTCGCCGACGGGCTCCGCATCACCGTCGAGTCGGATCGGCTCGATCGCATCGACGTTTTCGTCGACGGCCGCCCGTTCACCAGCGCCAACACCGACGGCAACGCCGCGTTCCAGCTCCTGCGCATGCCGGAGTCGGTCCGCATCGACGGCTACCGGGGCGACCTGCTCGAACAGTCGCGCCGCCTCATCGACCGCGCCGGCTTCCTCGTCGCCCCGTAGCCGCCCGCACCCGCCCGCACCCGCCCGCAGCCCGTAGCCCCGCACCGCCGCCGCCGCTTGCCCGCCGCCCATAGCCCCGCACCGCCGCCGCTTGGCGTTCTGGGGTTCCCAACCCTCGCTTTCGGGGCCTTGGAACCCCAGAACGCAAAAAAGACCGCCG
>JBFHEP010000146.1:0-9968 GCA_041584095.1 Acidimicrobiales bacterium
CCGCCGACCTCGTCGCCTATCAGAATCGGGCCTACGCCGCATCGTTCCTGTCGACGGTCGGCGAGACGCTGGTGGCCGAGCGCAGCGTGGCCCAGGGGCGCGACGGCGGCGATGGCGGTGGCGTCGGCGGCGTCGGCGTCGGCGGCGAGGGCGGTGGCGACTCCGTGCCGCTGCCGTTCACCACCGCCGTGGCCCGGAACCTGCACAAGCTGATGGCTTACAAGGACGAGTACGAGGTGGCCCGTCTTCTGCTGGGTCCCGAGGGTCGGGCCGCGGCCGAGGCGGTCGGCGGACCCGACGCCGAGGTCAGCTGGCATCTGCATCCACCGATGCTGAAAGCCCTGGGGCTCGATGACAAGCTACTTCTCGGTTCGTGGGCCACGCCGATGCTGAAGACACTGGCCGCCGGGAAGCGGGTGCGTGGTACCCGTCTCGACCCGTTCGGTCGGATGGAGATGCGGCGGGTGGAGCGTTCGCTGATCGAGGAATACCGCTGGGCGCTCCAAGAGGTCATCGCACGTCTGTCGTCGTCGAACCTCGCTGCGGCCACCGCCCTGGCCCAACTGCCCGACATCGTGCGCGGCTATGAGGATCTGAAGCTGCGACGGGTGGCCGAGTTCCGCGACCGCCTCACCACCGCCCTCCGCAACTTTTCCTGACCCAGACGCGCAAAATGCGCGGATCTTTCAGGAAGAGTTGCGGGCGGGTGGGGCCGGCCTCCCGAATCCGGCATACTCGATCGGCGAGCTTCCCCCGAGCAACGAGATTTCGTTCAGGGGCGCAACATGCCGATCAATCGAATTCTCCACGACCAGTACGGTCTCATCACGCGTCGGCAGGCTCGGACGGCGCTCCGGCCGGGACAGATCCGCTATCGGGTCGACAGCGGCGAGTGGATCGAGGCCCATCCCGGCGTGTACCGCCACAGCGCAGTGAAGCCGACGTGGGAGACCCGGCTGCTTGCCGCGGTCCTGTTGACCGAAGGTGTGGCCTCCCATCGATGTGCCGCCGCCCTGTGGAACCTCGAGCTGTACCGACGCCCACCGATCGAACTCACGGTGCCCGAGGAGCGTCGCATACGCCGCGACGATACACGGATCCACGGATCCACCCAGTGGGACCGGATCGATCAGACGGTGCGCCGCGGCATCCCCTGTACCGGTATCGAGCGCACGATTCTGGACTGCGGCGCCGTGGCCGGAGCCCGCACGGTTGAGCGCCTCGCGGAGTCGGCGATCCGTCAGCGGCTGACAACCTGGCCCAAGTTGGTGCTGTGTCTCGAACGACACTCCCGGTCGGGGCGCAACGGGTGCGGCACCCTTCGTGCCGTCGTCGAGCGCCGAATCAACGACGCCACCGTTCCGCTGTCGGACTTCAGCCGGTTGGTCGCCAATCTCCTGGACGACGCCGGGTTGCCGAAGCCCGAGCTCGAGTACCCGATCCTCGACGAGCACGGCAACCTGGTACTGCAGGTCGACCTGGCCTGGCCGTCGCTCAAGAAGTGTTGGGAACTCGACGGCCTGGCCTTCCACTTCGCCCGGGAGGCGGTCGAGCGAGACCGAAGAAAGCGCAACAAGGTCAAAGCACTCGGCTGGAACGTGCA
Organism: Acidimicrobiales bacterium; assembly: GCA_041584095.1. Taxonomy (GTDB): domain Bacteria; phylum Actinomycetota; class Acidimicrobiia; order Acidimicrobiales; family SZUA-35; genus JAHELU01. Next base: position 1,604 of record JBFHEP010000146.1, read on the forward strand.
GGAGATCCTGTGGTCGATGTACGCCGACGAACCGTCCAACCTCGTGCGACTCGCCCGTACCTTCCTCGCCCCCGATTCTTCCTGAACCAGAAGCTCGGCCCCCGATTCTTCCTGAACCAGAAGCTCGGCCCCCGATTCTTCCTGAACCAGACGCTCCGCCCCCGATTCTTCCTGAGCCAAACGCGCATTGTGCGCGGATCTTTCAGGAAAAGTTGGGGAGGGGGGTGACGCCGCCGTAGGCGATACCCGCCAGGTGGGCCATGTCACGGTCGAAGGTGGTGAGGTCTTCGATCGTGAACCCGGCGAGGGAGTCATGGCCGCAGGCCCGGGCGATGACCGCCATCAGGTCCACGGTGGCGGTGAGGAACCGCTCGAGTCGATCGGCGGCCTCGTCGACGATGAGCCGGGCCCTCAGATCCTGCTTCTGGGTGGCGATACCGACGGGGCAGTTGTTGGTATTGCAGGCCCGCATCCCCAAACAGCCGATGGCCTGGATGGCCGAGTTGGCGATGGCGACGGCGTCGGCGCCCAGGGCAAGCGCCTTGGCGAAGTCGGCGTGGGTTCGCAGACCACCGGTGACCACCAGTGTCACCTGGTCGACACCGGCGCCACGACCAATCCGATCCAGATGCCGGCGGGCCCTGGCCAGCGCCGGGATCGTCGGCACCGAGATGTTGTCGCGTAACACCGTGGGCGAGGCGCCCGTGCCGCCGCCACGGCCGTCGAGGATGATGTAGTCGACACCGATGTCGAGCGCGGCGTCGATGTCGGCCTCGATGTGCTGGGCCGACAGCTTTGCTCCGATCGGGATGCCGCCCGTGGTCTCCCGTACCCTGGCGGCGACCTCGCGGTAGTCCTCGACGGTCCCCAGGTCGGGGAACGTCGCCGGCGAGATTGCGTCCTCGCCTTCCTCCAGGTCACGAACCTCGGCGATCTTCTCCGTCACCTTCGTGCCCGGCAGGTGGCCACCCGTGCCCGTCTTGGCCCCCTGCCCGAACTTGAAGTGGAAGGCGGCGACGTTGGCCACCTTGTCGAGCGACCAGCCGAACTTCCCCGATGCCAGCTCGTAGAAGTACCGCGAGTTCTCCGCCTTCTCCTCCGGCAGCATGCCGCCCTCACCCGAGCAGATGCCGGTGCCGGCCCGCTCGGCGCCTCGGGCCAGCGCCACCTTGGCCTCCTCCGACAGCGCCCCGAAGCTCATGTCGGACACAAAGATGGGCATCGCCAGCTCCAACGGCTTTTCGGCTCCGGGCCCGATGATCGTGGTGGCCGACACCGGCTCGTCGTCGAAGCGCGGACGACGGGCGAGTTGTGCGGTGACAAACTGGATGTCGTCCCACGAGGGCAGCTCCAGACGCGAGACACCCATCGCCGCCGTCGGCCCGTGATGTCCCATCTTCGACAGACCTTCAGCGGCCAGCTTGCGGATCTCGGACACGTGGGGCTCGTCGTCGGTGCCGTGCGGATCCTGATAGGTACCTTGATAGGCGTCACGGTCATAGGGCTGCGGATTGTCGAAAGCCCAACCGGCGATCTCGTCGGCGTCGACCATCACCTGACCGTCGTCGGAAACCCACGAGGTGAACATCTCGAGCTGCTCGGAGTTGTTGTAGGCGCTGACGCCCGAGTCGACCCGGTAATCCCATCCGTGCAGCCCGCAGATCAGATCCTGGCCGACGACCGAGCCATCGGCGAGCAATGCGCCCCGGTGCAGGCAGCGTCCGTAGAGGACCGAATGTTCATCGTGGTCGTCGCCGTAGCGAATGATCACCAGGTCGACTGTTGCGACGAGTGCACCCGCGGGACGATCGATCTCGAGGTCGTCCCAGGCGAGAAGGCCGGTAGGTAGCATGCAGCTCCGCTCCTAGTTGTCGGTCCTCCGACTCTAACCGGAACCCGGTTGACAGGAGTCCCCCGAGTGATCGAACATATGTACGTATGTCTGATGCACGGCCCGAGAAAGTCCAAACGGCCGCCCCCCGCACCATCCTGCACGCCGATCTCGATGCGTTCTACGCATCGGTCGAGCAGCGCGACAACCCGGAGCTGCGGGGTAAGGCGGTGGCCGTGGGTATGGGAATCGTGCTGGCCGCCAGCTACGAGGCCCGGCGCTTCGGGGTCAAGACCCCGCTCAACGAACGCATCGCCCGCAGCCGTTGCCCCCACCTGATCGTCGTGCCACCCCGAATGGAGGCCTATGCGGAGGCCAGCCGGGCCGTGTTCGAGATCTTCCACGACACCTGCCCGATGGTGGAGGCGATGTCGATCGACGAGGCGTTCATCGACGTCACCGGGCTGTGGCGTCTCGTCGGCCCGGCGGAGCAGATCGCCGCCGAGTTGCGGCGTAGGGTTCGGGACGAGGTCGGTCTGCCCCTCAGCGTTGGGGTGGCCTCCACCAAGTTCCTGGCCAAGGTGGCGAGCGCCGTTGGCAAACCGGATGGCCTTCTGGTGGTCGAACCGGGGCGGGAGCTGGAATTCCTGCATCCGCTGCCGGTCGAAGCATTGTGGGGTGTGGGCCCGAAGACGGCGGAGCGGCTCCATCAGCGAGGCATTCGTAGGGTCTCCGACGTTGCCGGGATCGAACTCGACTCGCTGGTGGCGATGATCGGCAAGGGGGCGGGCAACCATCTTCATGCCCTGGCCGACAACCGTGACCCCCGCCGCGTGGAGGTGGGGCGCCGCAACCGGTCGATTGGCTCCCAGCGATCGATGCCACGGGGTGGGATCGACCGCAACAAGGCGGAGGAGATCCTGCTTGCCGTGTGTGACGGGGTGGCCGGTCGGCTTCGGTCGTCACGGCAGTTGGGTCGCACGGTGACCCTCCGACTTCGCTACGGCGATTTCACCTCCGCCACCCGCTCCCACACCCTCCCCGACCCGACCGACTCGACCAAGCTGATCCACACGGTGGCCCACCGTCTGCTCGACACGGCCTGGCCGGTACTTGCCGAGAAGGGCTGCACCAAGGTGGGGATCGCCGTGTCGAACCTCTGCCCCGACGACGCCGTGCAGCTCAGCCTGCCCTTCGGCCGGAGCCGGGACGGCATCGGCAGCGGCAGGGGCGCCGGCGGCCCCACCGACCGCGAGCGCCCGGAGCTCGACCAGGCGATCGACCGAGCCCGTCGTCGGTTTGGATTCCATTCGGTGGGCCGAGCGCGGCTGGTCGGCGGGTCGGTCGACAGTCACGGTCATCCGCTGCTCACGGACGCCGCCCGAGGCCACCCGGCGGCACCGGCCGGTTGACCCCGGCCTCCGGCGTTCGCCCGGCGCCCGCCCCCTCGCGAAACCACCGGGAAGACACCCCCACCACGAGGAACCGGCAGATCTTGCGCGCGCCGGACGCGCGGGAAATCTTCCAGATCTCACGAAGAACGGAGCCAGCGCCGCCACCGGGCTTTGATGACTTCGGGCGGCACCTCGTAGGCTCGTGCCCATGACCACGATCACCGACATCGATCCGGGCTGGCTCGCACCGTCCTACTACATCGATTCCGATTCGCCGGAGGTGGGGGCGTTCGCCGCCGACGCACTCGGTGAGGCGGCGGCGGACGCATCGGCGTCTCCCACCGACACGGCCATCACCCTCTTCTACGCCGTGCGCGACGGTTTCCGCTACGACCCGTACGGCATGGACCCACGACCCGAGGCGTTCCGGGCCAGCCATGTCGTCGGCCTCGACACGGCCTGGTGCGTGACCAAGTCGGTCCTCCTCACGGCCGCGGCCCGCAACCAGGGCATCCCGGCCAGGCTCGGCTTCGCCGACGTGCGCAATCACCTGAGCAGCGAGAAGCTCCTGGAGCGACTCGGCACCGATCTGTTCATCTGGCACGGCTACAGCGAACTCCTGCTCGACGGCCGCTGGTTCAAACTCAGCACGGCGTTCAACGTCGAACTGTGCGAACGCTTCGGCGTCAAGACCCTCGACTTCGACGGCACCGACGACGCCCTCATGCATCCGTTCGACAGGGCCGGCAACCGCCACATGGAATACGTGAACCAGCGGGGCAGCTTCGATGACCTGCCCTATGAGCAGATCGTTGCCGATTTCGCCGAGCTCTATCCCGAATGGAGACCGGGGAGCGACGGAGGAAGCGCCGAGAGGGCGGGGGACAGCACGTTCTCCGCTGGCGGCTGAGGTCGATCAATCGGTCGGGGTTCAGGGAAACCGCAGCCTGGGCCCGGACTCGGCCCAGTCCTGGTGATTACGAACGTAGGCGTTGGCCACGTCGTTGACCGGGAGGTGATCCCACGACGTGCGCGCCCCCGTCGACATCGCCTCCTGCAGGATCCGACGGCGCCGCTGCGACTCGATCACCCGCTCCCGGATGGCCTCGGAGTCCCACCGCTCGGCCACCTCGGCGGCAAACGACGCCGCCAGCTCCCGGTAGTCGCCGGCATCGGTAACGGGTGCCAACGGCACCTCCTCCCGCACCGTCTGGTCGACGATGATCGCCGTTGCACTGTCGGCGGACGCCGCATCCCCGGCCGGCGTGATCAGATTGTTGCGTTCCAGCGGGTCGACCTCCAGGTCGTAGAGTTGATCGGGGTCGGCGGCGCAGCTGATGAACTTGTAACGACCACGGCGGATCATGAACATCGGGTGCGACGTCATCTCCCCCATGTACTCGCCGGTCGTCTCATCGACATCGTCAGTACCACCGGTGGCCAGCGGCCAGAGACTCCGTCCGGCCCATCGCCCGGAGTCGACGTGGTCCGTGAGACCCTGATCGTCGAGACCTCGCCCGTCGGTGGCGACATCGACGAGCGTCGGCAGGAGATCGATGAGCGAGCAGACGTTGGGCGCCGTGACACCCTCGTCGGCGCCCTCGATTCCCGGACCGGCCATCACCAGCGGCACCCGGGCCGACCGCTCGTGGAACGACATCTTGAAGAAAACGCCGCGATCACCGAGCATGTCGCCGTGGTCGCTGGTGACGACGATGACGGTGCGCTCGAGGCGGTCGATCTCTTCCAGGGTCGTCACCAGCCGTCCGAGCCAGTCATCGAAATAGGAGGCGTTGGCGTAGTAGCCGTGGCGGGCGTTTCGGAGCTGGTCCGTCGGGAAGGCCCCCTTCGGCCCGCCGACGGTGTCGGCCTGGATACCGGCCCGGATTCGGCGGGTGTGGGGATCGGCCGTGTCGAGGTCGTAGGGATCGGGTAGATCGATGGCGTCGTGGTCGTAGAGGTCCCACCACTCGGGACGGGCCACGTATGGATCGTGGGGGTGGATGAACGAGGCGGTGAGGAAGAACGGCCGGTCGTCGCTGTCACGGGCGATGTCGAGGAGTTTGCGCCGAGCGGTGTGCCCGACCTCCTCGTCGTAGTCGATCTGATATGTGGTCACCGCCGGACCGGCATCGGCCAGGACATCGACGTTGTGGTACCACTTGTCGATCCGCTCGTCGGCCTTGTCCCAATCGGGCGTCCAGGCGAAGTCGGCCGGGTAGATGTCGGTGGTCAGCCGCTCCTCGTAGCCGTGGAGCTGATCGGGTCCGACGAAGTGCATCTTGCCCGAGAGAATCGTCCGATAGCCGGCCAGCCGGAGATAATGGGTGAGCGTCGGGATGGAGGCGGGGAACTCCGCTGCGTTGTCCCACGCCCCGATGGTCGAAGCCGTCAAGCCCGACAACATCGTGAACCTCGACGGCGCGCACAGCGGGGCGTGGCAGTAGGCGGCGTCGAACCTCACACCGCGTTCGGCCAGTGCGTCGAGGTGTGGGGTTCTGACGAGAGGGTGACCGTACGTCGACGTGAAGTGGGGAGCCAACTGGTCCGCCATCACCAACAGGATGTCCGGCCGACCGCCTACACCCCCGGAGCGGGTTGTCATGAACGGGCAAGCTACCATCTTCACCCGACCGCCGACAAGCGCAGGACAATCCGGCCGGTCCGACGCGTCACGCCGGACGGGCGGGCATACTCGGGTTCATGACGGCACCGAGGAGGTATCAGCCGTGTCGATCGTGGTGAACCCGTTCAGCCGGCCGGATGAGTGGATGGCGGCCCTGGGTGACGAACTGCCCGGCGAGGAGTTGTATCTCTGGCCCCAGGTCGGCGACCCGGGCTCGGTCGACTACGTACTGGCCTGGGAGATGGAGATCGACGACCTCGTCGGCTTCCCAAATCTGCAGGCGGTGTTCTCCCTGGGAGCGGGGGTCGACCAGTGGTTGGCGCTGACCGGGCACGAGGAGCTGGGGTCCATCGACGTCGTCCGGCTGGTCGATCCGGCCATGTCGGACCAGATGGCGGCCTATGCGCTGTACTGGGTGTTGCACTATCAACGGGGATTCGACCAGGTCGCCGGCCTCCGGCAGCAGCGACAGTTCAAGCCGCCAAACCAGACCGACAGTTCGAACTACACCGTCGGCATCCTCGGCCACGGCAACATCGGCCGCAGGGTCGGCCAGGCCTTCATCGACCTCGGCTACCCGATCAACGCCTGGACGCGGTCAGGCGATCGGGGCCACCCCGACCCGTCGACCACCCATTTCATCGGTCAGGACCAGCTCGACGACTTCCTCGCCGCCAGCCGGGCCGTGATCAGCGTTCTGCCCAACACCGACGAGACCAGAGGTCTGCTGGACCAGCAACGGCTGGCGGCCTTCAGCCCCGGGTCGGTGTTCATAAACATAGGCCGCGGCACCGTGGTCAAAGAGAATGACCTACTGAAGGCGCTGGACGACGGACCGCTCCGGGCTGCCGTGCTGGATGTGACCGACCCCGAACCGCCACCGTCCTCGTCGGAGCTGTTCGAGCACCCGAAGGTGGTGTTGACCGGCCACTCCGCGGGCATGACGATGGTGTCGACGGCCAGCCGGGTGATCGCCGACAACATCCGCCGTCTTCGTCGGGGCGAACCGGCATTCCCGCTGCTCGACCCGGACCTCGGCTACTGATCGAGTGGCGTGACGGCCGGCTGGACAAGGCCGGCGAGAAAGGCTTTGGTTCGGCCGGTGTCCTCGGCGTTGTCGGCGAACAAGGCCCCCGAGAGTTGCGTGACTCCAGCCTGACGGAGCTCGGCGACCCGTGCAGCGCAGGTGTCCTCGTCGCCAACGATGGCAAGGTCGGCAGGGCCGTCGAGACCCTCCCGGTCGAGCATGGCCCGATACGACGGAAGCTGCCCGTAGATCTGGAACACCGCATCGGCGCGGGATCGGGCGTGATCGACGTCATCGGTCACCCAGATCGGGAACCCGGCCAGTATCCCCGGGGCAGGACGGTCAGCCTCCTCCGCGGCTTGGGTGATGGTCGGCACGGTGTGGGAGGCCAGCGTCTTGGCCCCGGTCATCCAGGTGATCGTGCCGTCGCACGTGCGACCGGCCAGCCGCAGCATCTGTGGTCCGAGTGCGGCCAGGTAGACCGGCGGAACGACGGACGGATCGCCGACCGTGACCTGACCCCGGGCGATGATCGTTTCGCCTTTGGCCCGCGTGTCCTCGCCCCGGATCAAGGGCAGCAGCGCATCGAGATACTCCCGGGCGTGACGCAGGGGCTTGTCGAATGACATCCCCCACATACCCTCGACCACCGGCTGGTGCGACAGGCCCACGCCAAGGCTGAAACGACCATCGCACAGCAGGTTCACCGTTCGGGCCTGCTCGGCCATCACGAACGGATGGCGAGGATAGGTCGGTACGACCGACGTTCCGAAACGGATGCCCGGGACGTCGCGGCCCAGAGATCCGAGCACCGTCATGGCGTCGGCTTCACCGACGATCTGCGACAGCCAGTAGGTGTGGAAGCCGGCCTCCGCCGCCTCGGTGGCCGCGGTCACCATCGCCTCGTAACCGCCGCGCCCCAGTGATCCTCCGAGAATTCCGATGTCCATCCGGCGATGGTAATCGGTTGCGGCGTCAGGTGTGGATCTGACCGACGGCCGAACTCGGCGTCAACCGCACCAGCATGCGGCCCTCGTCGACCATGGCTCGGCGGTAGTCGTCCCAGTCGGGATGCTCCTCCCCGGCGACGGCTCTGTAGTAGTCGATGAGGCCCTCGACCGTCGCGTCGTGAGGTTCGGAGGCAACCGGTGACAGTTCCACCACGCCGTCGAACGACACGTAACTCCAACTGCTCGGCTCCGTGATGTGGAAGACGGCTCTTGGATCGCGCCGCAGGTTCCGGGTCTTGGCTCGACTATCGGTCACGGATATGACGATGCTTCCGTCGCCCACGTAATAGGAAACGTCCGACGACTGTGGGCGTCCGTCGCCCCGGATGGTGATTAACACTCCGTGCCGTCGTTCGGAGGCCCACTGCAATGCCGCGTCGATGTCCATGCCGGCGATCGTACTCGACTGGTCGACGCGACGTCGACGGCAGGCTCGGACGGCAGGGCTCAGACAGCAGGGCTCATTGGGCGACGCCG
>JBFHEP010000147.1:0-9968 GCA_041584095.1 Acidimicrobiales bacterium
GAGCGCTCGGCGTCCGGCTCCGGATCGACGAACACGTGCATGTGGTTGAACGCGCCCACCAGCCGGATGTGGCGCGAGAGCAGCATGCCGTTGCCGAACACGTCGCCCGACATGTCCCCGATGCCGACGACGGTGAAGGGCTCGTGCTGAACGTCGACGCCGAGCTGGCGGAACTGGCGCTTGACCGATTCCCAGGCCCCTCGGGCCGTGATCCCCATCGCCTTGTGGTCATAACCGTTCGAGCCACCCGAGGCGAAGGCGTCGCCGAGCCAGAAACCCCGACCAATCGACAGTTCGTTGGCGATGTCGGAGAAGGTGGCGGTGCCCTTGTCGGCGGCCACGACCAGGTAGGGATCGTCGCCGTCATAGCGGACGGTGTCGGTCGGCGGCACGATGGCGCCGTTGACCAGGTTGTCGGTCAGGTCGAGCAGACCCGAGACGAACAGGCGGTAACAGTCGACCACCTCCTCGCGAACGTCGAGAAACTGATCGGCCCTTCGTTTCAGAACGAAGCCACCCTTGGCCCCATCGGGCACGATGACCGCGTTCTTCACCATCTGAGCCTTGACCAGTCCAAGCACCTCGGTCCGGTAATCCTCGGTTCGATCGGACCAGCGAAGCCCCCCTCTGGCCACCGGACCGCCTCGGAGGTGCACACCTTCGAAACGCGGCGAGTAGACGAAGACCTCACGGTGAGGCCGGGGCTCGGGGAACTCATCGAGGGCTCGGGGATCGAACTTCAGGGCCAGGTAGGGTCGTCGGCGGCCGTCGTCATCTCGTTGAGCCCATGTCGTTCGGACCGTCGCCGAGATGAGGTTGCGGAAACGCCGCAGCACCCGATCCTCGTCGAGGCTCTGAATCGACTGGATGAGCTCCGACAGCTTGGATTCGATGTCGACGATGTCGGCGACCCGCTGAGTGCGGTCGGGATCGAAACGGGCCGCGAACAGGTCGACGAGCAGTCGGGCCACCTTCGGGTGGTTCTCCAGCGTCTGCTCGACGAAGAGCCGGCTGAAACTCAGCCCGATCTGACGCAGATATCGGGCGTAGGCCCGCAGGACGGCAACGTCGACGAACGCCATCCCGGCCCCGAGGATCAGGCGGTTCATGCCGTCGTCCTCGGCTTCGCCGTTCCAGACGGCCAGGAAGGCCTCCTCGATCAGCGCCGAGGCCGTCGTGAAGTCCAGGGTGGTGGTGTGGTGCTCGACCGAGAAGTCGTAGACCCAGATCGGGTCTCGGTCGAGCGGGCGGACCTCATAGGGTCGCTCGTGGACGACCGTGACTCCGAGGTTGGTGAGGCTCGGCATCACGGTCGACAGCGCCACCGGCTCGCTGCGGCGATAGACCTTGAGTTTGAACGACGACGGATCGTGTCCCGGTTCCCGGTAGGCAGTCACCCGCAACTGACCCGGCTCGACCAACTCCTCCATCTGTGCGATATCGGCGCTGGCCGTTCGCGGATCGAAGGCCGATTGGTAGGCCGGGGTGAACGCGTGCCGGAACGCGCGGCCGAGCTTGACGGCGTCGAGGTCGTTGAAATCGCGGACGAGGGCGTCGTGCAGGCCGTCATCCCAGACCTGGGTCAGCCGTTCGATACGCTGCTCGACGACGTCGGGATCAACATCGGAACCGTCGACGTCCTCAACCTGGAGCACGAATCGCAGCCGGGCCAGTACCGACTCCGACAACTCGGCGTCCCAGTTGGCCACGGTGCCGTTGTAGGCCTCGCTGAGTGTCTCTTCGATACCGGTCCGGATCGACGTGTTGTACCGATCCCGAGGCAGGTAGACGAGCACGGTCACGAAGCGCCCGAACATCTCCCGTCGGGCGAACAGCCGGACTCTGCGCCGTTCCTGAAGGCCGGCGATGGCCCGGGCGACCTCGTAGACTTCGTCGTCGTCCATCTGGATCAGGTCGTCGCGGGGATACCGCTCGAGGATCGTCTTCAGCCTCTTCTCATCATGACCGCCGACCGGGAAGCCGGCTCGACGCACGACCTCGGCCACGGTTGCCCGGACGCAGGGAACACTCTCGACGGTCCGGTTGTAGAACTCCGACGTGTACAGGCCGAGGAACCGCCGTTCTCCGGTCACCTGGCCGTCTTCGTCGAACGTCTTGATACCCACGTAGTCGAGGAAGGACGCGCGGTGGACGGTCGACTTGGAGCCCGCCTTGGTGAGGTTCAACAGCCGGCGCTCGTGAACCCGTTTGCGGGCCTGGGGTCCCATATCCGCCAGGGGTCGCGGTCGCCCGAGGTGGGTGTTCCCGGTGAGGATGCCGAGCCCGGAGCCGGGAACGATTCGCAGAACCTCGACGCCATCGTGGTGGCCGAGTTCGTAGTCGCGGGCCCCGAGGAAGAGGAAGTGATCGGTGGCCAGCCAGTCGAGGAACTCGCGGGTCTCGGCGATCTCGTCCTCGTCGAACGGGACGGATCCCGGCTGGAGCTCCTGGGACACGGCCTGCATCCGGGACTGCATCGGCCGCCAATCTCGAACGGCGGCCCGGACGTCGTCGAGCACCCGCCGAAGGTTGTCTTCAATGTGTTGACGATCGTCGGCCGTCGGCTGGCGGTCGATTTCGACGCAGATGAGCGACAGTGATCTCTTGTCGTCGTCAGCAGCGTCGGGTCGGGACTCCTCGTCGGGGGCTCCGACCCCGTTGGTCAATCGCAGGACCGGGTGCACGACGAAGTGAATGCCGAGATCGAGTCTGCTGAGCTCCATGGTCACCGAGTCGACGAGAAACGGCATGTCGTCGGTGACCATCCGCACGATGGTGTGGTCGCTCTCCCAGCCGTCGACGTCGATACGCGGATTGACCACCTCGATGACCACGGTTCCGGGTTCCCAGCGCTCCACCATTCGAAGATGGTCGGCGGCCATGCCAAAGAGATTGGCCACGTGCCGAGACTCCAGGTCGGGCTCGTCGACGTGGGCGAAGTAGGCCCGCAGCAGCGGCTCGAGGTCGACGCGGTCGGGCACCGTCTTGCGGGCGTGGGCGACGACTCGATCGATGGCCAGTTCTTCTCTCGATTCGAGTCCGGCGGACATGACCAGAGAGTAGTGGCCTTCGAAAGGATGGGTCGACCGCTGCGGAATCAAATCACCATCGTGTCGCGGATCCGATCGAGGCACGCAGAGTGGCCCGGCGTCTCGTCCCACCAGACGGACCGGTCGCACACCAATGCCGGATCGGCGTGGCGGTTGGCCCGGGCTATTCGAGAAGACGGGCGAAACAGTAGAGACCGGCCACGAGGCCGTAGACGGGGAACATCCCGAAGGTGACGACCCAATAGAAGAAGGTGTTCTCCCGGAATCCAAGATCGCGATCCCAGATGAAGAATGAGAACGCGGTGTACCAGAACGGAACCGAAGCCACCAAAGCAAGCAGAAATCCCCACCGCTGACCCAGAATCATTCCCACCGAGCCGGCGATCTGCAGCGGGGCCCAGGCGACCGTGTCGGCCCACGCGTAGCCCTGATTGAATGCGAAGTAGGCCGTCGGATCGGTCGTTTCCGGGCTGCCGCCGTACACGTTGTCGATGGTCCACTGATGATGGGGACGAACGACGGCCACCACTTGCAGCCCTCCGACCAACACTATGAGCGCCAATCCGGTCAGGGCGATGATCCAGGTCAGCGGCGTCACGTCCATCGTGTTTCCTTTCCCGCTCCTAGTTGGAGCGCAGCTCGGTCACGGCAGCGACGATGGTCACGATGGCAACAAGACCCCAAAGCGTCAGGAACACGTAAGCGACGCGGACGGTGTTCGCGGTGCCGATGCGGTGGTTGCGGCGTTGCATCTCGAGCCGGGTCGAGATGCCCCTCCCAGCGAAGTAGGCGTAGATGCCTCCGCCAACGAGTCCGAAGTAGACCCATGCTTCGTTGCCGATCAGCAGGAGAACTCCGGCTATCAGCAACGTCCAGAGACTCAGCGCATCGAAACGAGCCTCGCCTCGACCGTCGGCATGGAAGACGGGATCGACCTCGCGCTCGGCTTCGGTCAAACCCCAGGACGCGGCAAGGGATGGGTTCAGCCAGGCCAGTGTCTGTCCACCCCAGGCCAGAGCGGCCGCTGCGACGAGCACGACACCCCAAACGACTCCCATATCAGCTCCTTGCTCCGGTTGGGTGGACCGCGGACGTTCAGTCGGCCTCTGCCGTCGCCATCTCCTTGATCTGCATGACCTGGAACGCCGCCCCCATCGGATCGGCGATGACTGCGAACGGGCCCATCGGCGTCGGCGTCGACGGCAGTATCACCGAGCCACCGAGTTCGGTCGCCTGCTTTTCGGTCTCGGCGCAATCAGAAACGGTGAAGTACACCGACCAACTATCCGGGATCTCAGGCGGGATATTGTGGGGACGGCCGATCATCCCGGCGACCTCACTGGCGTCGAGCCGGCAGGTGGTGTAGGGAATCGGGCCGGCGGTACTGGTTTCCGCCGTCCACCCGAAGACCTGGTGATAGAACTCGACAGCATCGTCGACGCTGCTCGTCATCAGCTCGGCCCAGCACACTCCGCCATCCTGCTGCGAGAAGTACGCCTGGTCCGGCTCCGGTCCACCACTGATCAGTGCGAACATGGCGCCGGTGCGGTCGGTCACCACTGCAACCCGGGCGCCACCTGGTATCTCGAACGGTGGTGCGGCAACGGTGCCGCCGGCATCGGTGACCTTGCCGACCGTGTCCTCGATGTCGTCGACACGCACGAACGTCGTCCACGTCGATGGCTGATCCGCAGCGTCGTGTGAGGGCGCCATCATGCCGGCCACCTGCCGTCCGTCGGCCTCCGCCACGACATACTCGCCCATGTCCGTTCGGTGGACATCGAACGTCCAGCCCAGCAGTTCTCCATAGAATCGCCTGGCGTGTTCGACGTCGGGCGTCGACAGGTCGACCCACTCGATCATGCCACTTTCGATCTTGCCCACAGGGCCTCCTCACAAGGTCGTCTCGAGCAAGTATCACAACCGCCCTGGACGGCGAACAGGGCCGATCGTCCTGACTCGTCGTCTCACACCGAGTGAGACTCGACCAGCACGAATACGGAACCGTCTGGTACCTTGTGGCTCAATACACAGACAGACGTCGAGCCGGCGTCGCGCAGTGAGACTCCCAGGGGGCAGAAATGAAGAAATTGACAGTCATCGCGTCGATCATCGTCGCAGTACTCATGACCGTGACGGCACCGGTGGCCGCCAACGGCCGACCATTGACCGCCGAGCTCGATGGCGCCAACGAAGTCGGAACGGCCGGCGATCCCGACGGTTCAGGTCGTGCCCATGTGACCCTCAACCAGGGTCAGGGCGAGATCTGTTTCGCGATCGAGACGAGCAACGTCGACGGCATCTTCGCCGCCCACATCCATATCGGGGTCGCCGGGGCCAACGGCGGCGTGGTGGTCAATCTCGACTGGGCCTCCACCGGCGGCAACGGGTGCGTTGGGGCCGACGCCGACTTGATCAAACAGATCCGCCAGAACCCGGCCGGCTACTACGTCAACGTGCACTCGGCCGAGTTCGGTGCCGGGGCCATCCGGGGCCAGCTCAGCAAGTAGACCGCTAGCGCCGCCGCCGACGCTTCGCCCGCTCGACCGCGGCATCGGCGCTCGAGCTCAGGTTCGTGCCCGATGGGCCGTGGTCAGGCGACCAGAATGGTTTCACCGGCCCGCAACTTGTCTCCAGTGCGGACAACAAAATCCTCCGGGCTCAAGTCGGCGATGAAGAGGTCGACCTGGCTTCCCCATCGGATCATGCCGAGCTTCTGCCCGATGGCGACCTCGTCGCCCTCGTCGACGTAGCAGTCGATCCTGTTGACCTGTTGATCGGCGATCTGCACCACGAACGCCGACAGGTCCTTGCCGTCTATCCGCACAATATTGCGCTCGTTCGCCCAGACATGGGAGGAGTTGGCGTAGCGGTTGTCGAACCGAAACAGATTCCGGACGAACATGTCGCCCATCGATTCATTGGACGGCACCGGATGGTAGCTGATCTCACCAACGGCTCCCGCAATGGGGCAGCGCTGATAGTGAACGTCATACGGCGACAGGAAGATCCCCACCAGGGTTCCCGACACCGGGCGGCGTTCGTTCTTGACGATCTCGTGCAAAGGAATCTGCCGGCGACCTTTGATCGCTATGGGGACAACCCCGTCCTCGACATGCTCCAGATAGACAACTCGACCGTCGGACGGAGCGACAACCCGAGCGTTCTGTGGAACGGACCGGTGCGGATCGCGCGGAAAGTACCACTTGCGATACGCCTCGAAGGCCGCATACGCGAATCCAGCGAATCCAGCCGCGAGCACCCCGCCGACTGGTAGTCTCCGACCGCTAAGGGAGTGCCGCATCGGGCCATTGTGGCGGAAGCTCACCGACATTCGCGCAACCGCGGGGTGGACCTCAGTGGTGCGACCGAGCGGGCGGACCGGGCTCAAGTAGCGCCGCCCGTGCCGGTCGACCTGTTCGACCGGCGGCGGTTTCGCCAGTTCAGTACGCTCGATTGGTGATGGTGGAGACCGAGCTCATTTTGAGCGACCTGCCTCGTGTCCTGCTCGAGGCGTCGATCCTGCTGTCGATCGCCGTCCTGGTCGGATTGCTCATCCGGGCCACCCACATCCCGCTGACGGTCGTACTCGCGGTGGCCGGGTTGATCGTGAACGAGTCGGGCGCCGATCTCGCCATCAGCCGTCTCATTGCCGGTGAGGGATTCGAGGGCCTCGTCTTGAACCTCCTGCTCCCGGTCCTCATCTTCGAAGCGGCCATCATGCTCTCGACGCGCGAGTTCATGCGGAACCTCGTGCCCATCGTCGCGCTGGCGACGTTGGCGCTGGTGATCTCAGCGGCGCTCGTCGGTACGGCGATCAACGCCACCGTCGGACTGTCGATCTCGGTGGCGCTGCTCTTCGGTGTGATCGTCTCGGCCACCGACCCGGTGGCCGTCGTTGCCGTGTTTCGGGAGGTCGGGGTCTCGAACCGGCTGCTGACACTGGTCGAGGGCGAGAGCATGTTGAACGACGGTGTGGCCATCGTCCTGTCCCAGATCCTCATCGGGGTGGCGATCGGCGGCTCCCTGAACCCCGCGGGTGTGGTTGTCGACTTCATTGGCGTCTTCATGGGCGGGATCCTGATCGGCGGCGTGATCGGGGTCGTCGCCGTCCTGCTATTGCCGTTGCTCGACCGTCTACCGGCGGCCGCTCTGTCGATCGCCGTCGCCTACGGCAGCTACGTGCTGGCCGACGCCGTCCTCGGGTTCTCCGGTGTGATGGCCACGGTCTCGGCCGGCGTGCTGGTCGGCAGTATGACCGAGAGCCGGGCCGACAGCCGGGTCCGCGAGACGCTCGACGAGCTGTGGGAAGCCCTGTCGTTCATCGCCAACGCCCTGCTGTTCCTGTTCATCGGGCTGGCCCTCGACTTCACCCTGCTCGGCGACAACATCGAGACGATCGTGCTCGCCATCGGTGCCGTGGTCGTGGCCAGACCGATCGCCGTGGTCGCCACCACGTGGTTGCTCGAACGGTTGCGACTGGTGAACCGCATCGGGGCCAGGAACGCCACCGTGCTCGTCTGGGGTGGGTTGCGGGGCGGTGTCGCCCTCGCCCTGGCCCTCGCACTGCCCGACGAGGTTCCGGCCAGGGACACGATCGTTGCGGCAACCGGTGGGGTCGTCCTCTCCACGCTGTTGCTGAACGCCACCACCATTCGGGCATTGGTCCACTGGCTCGGCCTCGACCGCGTCTCGCCGACGGACCTGTATCTCGGTGCGGCTGCTCGGCTGCTGGCGATCGAGGCCGTCCGGAGCCGGCTGGCCGAGCTCGACTTCGATGACGAGGTACTCGACGCCCACCTCCACCTCGCCGAAGTGGAAGCCCGCGACGACCTCGCCCGCAGTCACCTCAGCGAGGGCGACGAGCTACAGGTGCTGACCCTTCGAGGGCTCCACATCGAGCGTGAGACCTATCAGCGGCTCAGCGACGCCGGTCTGCTGCCGCCGATCGCCACCCGGTCGTTGATGTACGAAATCGACGACGAGATCGAGGAGGCTCAGGAGAACGCCTTGCGAGTCGATGCGGCACGGCGAGCGCATCTGCCCTGGTACGCCCGCCTGCACCGCCACATCCTCGGACTTCTCCCCCCGCCGCTGGGTGAGGATCTCGTTGAGGTTGCCTACGTCGAGGTGAGTGCTCGCCGAATCGCCGCCCAGAAGGCCGCCTCGGAACTCGAACATTTTCGAGCGCTGCCGAACGTCGGCGACGAGCAGATCCTGGCCGCCAGGGAGATCTTCACCCACTGGGAACGCACCGCCGACGCCCGACTCGACGAGCTCGAGACCCAGGGTGAGATCGAGAGGCGAGTTCTTTACCGACGGCAGTCGCTGGCGCTCAGCCGCATCACGGCTCGGGAACTCCTACAGACGCTGGTCACGACCGGCGTGATCTCGAGTGCCGTCGCCGAAGAGGCCGGCGATCGCATCACGGTCGACCTCGGCGACGGCTGATCGTCGACGCTTCGACACGCCGATGGATTGTTGCTCAAGTTTCTGCGTAGTGGCGCCGATGGATAAATCGAGCGGATGAGAGCATCGATCCGAACGGTCACCAACTTGGTCGCCTGACGTTCGGGGAGCTAGTGGCGAAACCGGCATCTCGTCTCTGGGTGAACTCTTCGACCAGGAGACCGACGAATGCTGAAACGAGCCAACCCGGCAGGCCAGATCACAACCAGGACCGATCGCCGAGCCGTTCGATGGCTGGGGGCCGTGATACTGGCCGCTGTGCTGATCGCCCCGGTCGCCGCCCCGTCAAATGAGACGCCCGACGTCGGGCTCCTGACCCCCTCCTCGGTCTACTTTCTCGCCGGCGACGACCTGACCACTCCGATCCACCTGGACGACGTTGCCGACGATGTGTTGGAGCGGTTCGGAAACCAGTCGAGCGACGGGTCCGGCATCGATGTCGCGCTCATCGACACCGGCGTCGCACCGGTCCATGGACTCGACGGCCCCGACAAGGTCCTCCATGGACCCGATCTGTCGTTCGAGGGTTCCACGAGGCAGTCTGCGTACCTGGACACCTACGGTCACGGGACGCACATGGCCGGTATCATCGCCGGCACCCGAAGGGGTCGCGAGGGTATCGCACCGGGAGCCCGGATCGTCAGCGTCAAGGTCGCCGGTCACGACGGAATCACCACGGTGCCCCAGGTCGTGGCGGCGATTGACTGGGTCGTCGAGCACCGCAACAGCAACGGGCTCAACATTCGGGTCTTGAATCTGTCGCTGGGCCAGGCCGGTGTCAACCGTCATTTCGGGGACCCGCTGTCGGCTGCGGTCGAACGGGCGTGGGCCGCCGGGATATTCGTCGTGGTCGCCGCAGGGAACCAGGGCACAAGCCAAGGTCACCTCGACTCGCCGGCCATCGATCCCTACGTGCTCAGCGTCGGCGCCGCCGACAACACAACCGGCGCCAACGAGGAGAATCAGCACGTCACCTCCTGGTCATCACGAGGCGACAATGTCCGCAACCCCGATCTCGTCGCCCCGGGCCGGTCCATCGCCTCCTACCGGGTTCCCGGATCCACGGCCGACGTCTCGAACCCGTCGGCCCGATACGGCAACGGCTTCTTCCTCGGCTCGGGCACCTCCCAAGCGGCTGCCGTGACCAGTGGTGTGGCGGCCCGGATGCTCGACCATTTCCCCGACATGACCGTCGACGAACTCAAGGTCAACCTCATCAAGGAAGCCGAGACCGACCTCGACTACGGCCCTGCCGCCATCGGCCACGGAGTGATCGACGCCGAGGACTCCTGGGAGCTCGTCGGGTTCGGCGCCCCGCCCCAGGTGTATCACCCGGCGGCAAGTGTCCGAACGGGCCTCCTCGCTCCGACCGGAGCGACATGGTCGGGCGGCACGTGGTCGGGAGCCACCTGGAGCGGCGCCACCTGGTCGGGGGCGACCTGGTCGGGC
>JBFHEP010000148.1:0-9921 GCA_041584095.1 Acidimicrobiales bacterium
ACCCCGTGGCCCGAGCGGCGACGAAACTCGCCGAGCGGTTGGATATCGTCTCGGTCGAGCGGATCAACGACGAGCTGGAGCGGTTGTTGGAGGTCGACAACCCGTCGGCCGGACTCGATTTCATTCTCGACACTGGTCTGCTGGCCCACGCCGTGGCCCCGATGACCGATGACGAGGCGATCCTGGCCCGGGCACTCGCCACCTCACCGGGCACCCCCCTTGTTCGGCGGGCGGGGCTGCTGTGGACGACCGACGTGGCCTCGGTCGTCCGCCGCCTCCGCTACTCAAATCAGGATCGGGCCGAGACGACGGCGCTGGTCGAGGGTCTCCGGGACTGGATCGGTAACAACCGGTCGTCACGGGCCGATGCCCGCCGCCTGATCGCCGCCTCCGGTGTCGAGGCTCCCCGGGCCCTGGCCCGCAACCTCGTCGCCGCCGATGTCGTCGATTCCCGGAAGCGGGCGGCGGCGCACCGACTTGTCGAGGTGATCGATGAGTTGGACGCTGCGGGCGACGTCGGGCCCTACGATTCGCCCCTGTCCGGCTCCGACATCATGGAGTTGCTCGACGTCGAACCCGGTCCGGTCGTCGGTCGAGCCCAGAAGATGCTGCGCCAACACCGCCTCGAGCACGGACCAATCGACGCTACCGAGGCGGCTGAGCTGCTCCGCCGCTGGCACGCTGCTCACTAGCCGGGCCCGGCATTGGAAGGACAGCCGCGCGCAGGCGCGCGCAGGATCTGCGAATTCCGCGTCTAGCGTTTGAATTTGCCCTTTTTGGCCAGGTGAGACTCCATGATCTCGACCTCTTCGTCCCCGTCGATGACGATCTCCGGGTCGGGCTTGAAGTCGACCATGGGATCACGCTCCGCGTAGTCGACCGCGTTGAGGATCAGCTTCATGGCATTGAGCCGGGCCTGCTGCTTGTCTTCCGAGCGGATGATCGTCCACGGTGCCATCTCCGTGTGGGTGCGCTTGAGCATCTCGTATTTGCGCTCGGTGAAGTCGTCCCACAGATCCTGGGCCTGCATGTCGATCTCGCTCAGCTTCCAGTTGCGCAACGGATCGTCTCGTCGACGGTCGAAGCGGCGCTGCTGCTCCTTCTTGGTGACCGAGAAGTACAGTTTGAGCAGGATCGTGCCCTGGCGGACGAGATCCTTCTCGAAGCCGACGACCCCGCGCATGAAGTTCTCGTACTCCTCCTCGGTGCAGAACCCGAACACCGGCTCCACCATCGCCCGGTTGTACCAGCTCCGGTCGAACATCACCATCTCACCGCCGGCGGGAAACTGGCTGACATAGCGCTGGAAATACCATTGCGACCGCTGATCGAACGACGGTTTGCCCAGGGCCACGACCCGGTACCGCTTCTCGTTCATGTATCGGGTGACCCGCCGGATCGTACCGCCCTTGCCGGCGGCGTCTCGGCCCTCGAACAACACGATGAAGCGTTCGTTCGTGCGCTCGATGTGGCGTTGCAGTTTCAGGAGCTCGACCTGGTATGGCACCAGCTCGAGGTCGTTGTCCTCGCGTCTGAGAAGGCGGCGGTATCGATCCTCGTCAATGATCTCGGTTTCGGAATCGCCTGCCATCGTTTGTCGCTTCCACGTTTGCGGTCGGTCGCGGCGGTCGACCGGGATTGGATCGTAACCACCCATTCTGCCAGGAATCCCTGTCGGCGCCAGTTCGGACGGGCTAAGCGATCGACAAAGTTTGGCGGCAGGGCGGGCCAGCCGCCTCCGGTCCCGGAACCGGCTCGCCAGCTGTAACAATGGACGCCTATGAAAGCCGCAGCACCGGTGCCTGGTGCCGTGCCCCGCTTGCGGGGCCTCGAGATTCGACTGGTGGCGAAACGTCGTCCGCTGGAGTTCTTCATGTGGGACAGGAAGGTGGATTCATGACAGCACGTCTCCTCGCCCAAAGGCCGGGTTCGAAGACGATGGTGCCGGCGGATGTGGAGGACTGCGAAGACCTGTTGCATGCCGGTACGGTGATCTGGCTCGATGTCCTCACGACCGATGCCGACGAACTCGATCGACTCGGGGAGCGTTTCAACTTCGACCCGGCGGCCATCGAAGACATCCTCGACATCGAACAACTTCCCAAGTTCGACAACTACAACGACCATCTCTTCGTGGTGCTCCACGCCCTCACCTCGGAGGGTGAGCGCATCGACACCGTGGAGGTCGACTGCTTCGTTGCCCCCGGTCTCCTGGTGACGGTCAGCTCCAAGCCGGTGACCGGCATCAATTGGCTGTGGCGTTCTGTGCAGAAACATGCCCAGATGGGCAGCCTCGCCCCCGACGAACTGTTCGCCCAGTTGGCGGAAGTGATCGGCCGTCGGTATCTGGAGGTCATCGCCGAGTTCGAGGCCCGGATCGACGACATCGCCGACGACGCGCTCGACGCCGACCCCGATGTGTTGGGTGACATCCAGGTTCTTCGGCGGGAGGAGACCACGGTCCGCAAGGTCTTGCGCCCCCAGCGCCTGGTGCTCGCAAACCTTCGGCGCGGCACGATCGCCGTATTGGGCTCGGAGTCGCTGACGATGCTGGGCGACGCATACGACGTCCACAACCAGGTGGTCGAGTCGCTCGGCGCGGCCCGGGCTCTGTTGAGCGACGCGCTCGACACCTACCGGGGGGCCGCCGCCGACCGCCAGGCCACGGCGACCACCATCCTCGCGGTGTACTCGGCCATCCTGTTGCCCCTGACCCTGATCACCGGATGGTATGGCATGAACATCGCGCTGCCCGGGGAGGAACGGAAGTTTGCATGGGAACTGGTGCTCGCCGGGATGGCAGTGCTGGCGCTGCTGTCGTTCGCCGCCTTCGTGAAGGCCGGATTCATCCGTGCGCCGGAGTTGCGTCGGGAGACCGTCTTGCGAGGCCTGGCCGGTGCGGCCAAGGCTCCGGTCAAGCCGTTCACGATGTTGCGCAACCCCCGGGTCCGGCGCAACAACAACAGCGCACGATCGTCGACCACGAAGCGCAGCGTTCCGCGCAGCGGTTGAGGCGGCCGCTCCCGGTCAACCGGGATCTGTGGAGGCGGTGATGCTGGCGACGCCGCTCTGATTGGGCCCCTCGACGCGGCGGATGCCGATCTCGTAGGTGGTATCCGGTTCGAGGTCGACGAACGTGAACTCGGTCTCGTCGCCGATGGCGGACGATCCTCCGACGTCGCCGAACAGCACGTAGGCGCCGTTGAGATAGAGGTTGTGCAGATCGGCCCCGGGTTTCGGATCCCAAGCGACGGTGATGGAGGTCGCGGAGGTCTCGACGATCTCGAGTCCGGTGGGGGCCGTGACACCGATGAGGGACTCGCTGGCCGGCACGGGGTTCGCCCGGGTCGTGGTGCACGCCGTGCTCGGTTCCCCTGATTGTGGTTCGACGGCGACCGTGTAGCCGGTGTCGGGCGTCAGCGGGTCATTCGATAGCGGCAAGCGCTCGATCACGTAGCGGAACGCCTCCGCAGGGACGGTGTCGACGAACGCGCCGTCGAGCAGGATGTCGACCGCCTCGGTGCTCGGCTCCCAGGCGACCACGATGGCGGTGTCGCTCACCTGGTCGATCGTGATCGGGCCGAGGGGACCGACCAGCGCACAGGGGTCGCCACCGGTCCCGGTCGAATCCGAGTCGGCGGCGACGTCGGTCGTGTCGGTCGATGTAGTGGTTGAACCCGTTGTGGCGGTCCCCTCGGGCTCATCGGTGGACGGCCCGTCCGGCTCGGTGATGTCCACACCGGCGTCCTCGATGGCCGACGTATCGTCGCGTAGGAACAGGAAGGCGCCGGCTGCCACCGCGAGGACCAGTACGCCGGCGGCAACCATGATCGGTCCCGTTCGGCCACGCCCGTCGCCGGCCTCGACCAGGGTGGCGATGGCGGCGTCCGAACGCAGCGCGGCGTCAACCGATCGCCGCCACTGGCCGATCGACGGGTAGCGGGCCTCGGGCTGGGCGGCGAGACCGACCCACAGCGCGGAAGCCAGCGCCGGCCGCCTGTCGGCCTCGAGCTGCTGGATGACGTCGTCCCAGCTTTCGTCCTCGGTACGCAGCCGCCCAATCGCCACCTGAGCGAGCGTCGCGCTGGCAGCGAACACCCCGTCGCGCTCCTCAGTGACATCGCCGGTGTCGGGAGCGTGCAATTCGTCGCCAGGATCGAGTAGCGACTGCTCCGCCGAATCCGGCGCCGCCAGCGTTCGCGTCCTGATGAAGATGTCCGACGGGTCGACCGACGGCGGATCCCCGTCGGGCTTCAGTTCATACCACCGGCCGAGGGTCTCGTACAGGAAGACGCTGACCAGAACCAGGTCGCGCTCGGTCACGGTGCGCGCCTCGTCTTCCAACCGTACAGACAGGGTGATCGGCTCGTCGTTGCTCGACTCGGTCATCTGGCGCTGCTCCGGAGGATCAGCGCCACGAGTTTGCTCCGCAAACTCCCTGGCTGTACCGGGGTGCGCTGAAGATCCATTCTTCCGCGGTGGCTGCTCCGGAGGATCAGCGCCACGAGTTCACAAGCGTTCGCTGGAGATTCATTCTTCCGCGGTCGACCAAAGGTTGGCCGTGAACCAGTGGTGCAGATCGGCGCAGGCGTTGAGCCGTCGCGAACACCAGTCGACGAACGATGACCTGGTCACCGATGCCGGTGTCGGTTCGGACCACCGGACCTGGATGCCATGTTTATGGCGAAGCAGATTGGCCCGCGGGTGATCGTCTCCATAGGGTTTCGGTACCCGCTTGTACTCCTGACCTGCGATGTCGAGCGTCCGACCGCGACCCAACTCGGTGAGGATCGTGACGAGCTCACCTCCTGTCGATTCGTCGGCCACAAGCTCGCGCCATCGATCCACGGCGGGGAAAGGGGCGCCTGACGCGAACCCGACATCGGCCTCGCTGATCCGTACCCACAACGTGGGTGCCGTCTTCTTGTTGTCGCCGTCCCAGAACTTGAGGAGCAAATGGTCTTTGTAGGGAGCACGGTCGGGCGAGAAACGAAGATCGTTGTTGATCGGGGCGATCGAGCCGTTGGTCTTCGGTTGGGCGACGATACCGGGAGCGATCTCGGTCAGCCTTTCCCCGAGCGCGACCACGAAGGCTTTTGTCGGAGCCACCACGGTCTGTTGATAGTTCGAACGGTTTTCGTCA
This sequence comes from Acidimicrobiales bacterium, assembly GCA_041584095.1. Classification (GTDB taxonomy): domain Bacteria; phylum Actinomycetota; class Acidimicrobiia; order Acidimicrobiales; family SZUA-35; genus JAHELU01. The sequence continues at coordinate 5,144 of JBFHEP010000148.1, forward strand.
AACCACACCTTGTCCTTGGTGCCCAGCGTGGTGAGAAACCTCAGGCCCTCCCGGGGGAAGCCGGAAAACGTGTCCACGTCAGCCATACCACATGCTACGCCAGTCGATGGCCTGACGTTCGAGGATCAAGGCTCGGGGATGACCACGGTTGTGGTGCGACGGGCCTGCTGACCGCCGGCGGACCTCGAACGCACGACGATCTCGTAGCTGCCGGGAGCGACGGGGGTGAAGTTCTGGCCGTGGCTCTGCCAGCAGGGACCGACGACCTCGGGCCAACCGGGGGTGATGTAGCTCTGGCCGGCGCCCTGGTAGTTGGCGATCGTGCACAAGTTCGTGGTGAACGTGATCCTGAAGCTGCCGTCGTCGTTGGTCTTCACACCGAGCGCACTCATGGTGAGAGCTGCCTCACCGATCGTGCTACTGGTGGAGGTGGACGACGTCGTCGACCCGGCCGTCGTCTCCGTGGTCGACGCAACGGTCGACGACGTGGTCGTCACCGAGGTCGAGGACCCGGTCGTGGAGCTGGTCGTGGTTGGCGAAGTGGTCGATCCGGCGGTGGTCAGGGTGGTCGACGGCACCGAGGTCGACGTCGATGCGAGCGACGAGGTCGGTCTGCTGGTCGTCGTATCGGCTGCGACCTCCGGTGTGAGCACCGCCAGGCCCAGGGTGGCCTCGATTTCTCCCACCGACACGGTCACCGTGGTACGGCCGGGCCGGAGACCCCGGATCGAGTTGTTGGCCGTCACCTCGGCGATCATTGGATCGGCGACGACCCACACGGCCGAAGCAAGTGCCGCCGGATCGATGCTTGTCCCGTCGGACAGGGTGCCGAGCAGCTCGGCCGTGCCGAGCTCGCCGACCGCCAGCTCGAGTCGGCTCGGCGAGAGTGTCAACGAAGCGAGAACCCCGTCGGTTTCCATCGCCTCCTGGGCGGCCCGAGTCGGAAGCGACTCGAGGAACTGCGCCTCGATGTCCAACAGCGACTCGGCCAACGCCTGCAGCTCCTCTACCGAGGTGATGTTGTCGGGGGCGAGCATGCTGTAGACGAGGACGAAGCGGGCTCGGGGCGCGAGTTCGCCGATCTCGAAGATGGCGACGCCGGGATCGGCCACCACGTCGTCGGGCTCGGGACGGAAGGTCGACAGCAGATGATCGGCGTTGATGACCTTCGGAAACGCCTCGTAATGGGTGGCTTCGACGGGCCCGGTTCCGCTGTTGGCCACGATGACCTCGGCGTCGATGACCCGTCGACCCCGGCCGTCGACGGCCAGCTCCCACCGGCGAGTGGTTATGAGACCGTTGGCCCCGAGATGAGGCATGAACGAAAACGCCGCATCAGTGGTCCCGGCTCCGATATCGGCTGCTCCAGCGCGATTCCGGCTCCAGGCGAACCACCCGATCGGAATCAAAATGAGCAGTGCCAGCGCGGTCAAGGCGAGCGGAAGCCAGGGCCGGCGGGCCGACGAAGCCGTCGTGGGCGCCAGATCCCGCCTCCCGTGCTCAGGGCGATCCCCGGGAGAAGTCGATGTGTCGCCGGTGGTCCACCTGGCACCTTCGGGCGGGCCGTTTCGACCGCCGTTGCCGGAATGCTCGGGCGGTCCGTAACCGAGGATCGATCGACCCTCCCGTCCGTTGGCGACGACCCTGCTGCCATCGACGACGACTGATGGCCCGGGATCGTGGTCGGCCACCAACACCGTTGCCGACGACCGCGGCGCCGGCGGGCGCCCGTACCCGGCAACGGTTTCATCGCTCCGAAACTCTTCGCTCGACGTCGTATGCGACGGGATCTCCGACAGATCCCGAAGGTCGAGCACCGCTGCGTTGAGCACTGTTGGCCGCAGATCGGGCGGGATCATCGGAGCCAGGAGGGTGAGCGTCGACGCGACGGCTGCGGCGTCGGGCCGGTCGGCCGCATCCTTCGCCAGCATCGCCTCGAGTAGTTCCGACAGTTGATCGGGAACGCCGCCCAGAACCGGTACCGGGCCCTTGACATGGGCGACCGCAATGGCTATCGGTTCCTCCGCCTGATACGGCGGGTGGCCGGTCAGCATCTCGAACAGCATCACGCCCAGCGAATACACATCGGCCGGCCGGCCGATCGGTGTCGAGCCGCCGGTTGCCTCCGGTGACATGTACAGCGGGGTTCCCAACGTGGTCGTCGATGAGCTGACAACCGAATGACCGATAAGGCGCGACACACCGAAGTCGGCGATCTTCGGGACCTCGTGCACGGCACCGTCGTTGTCGACGACGTCGGCGACGATGACATTGGCCGGCTTCATGTCTCGGTGGGCGACCCGGGCGTCATGGATGGCCGACACCCCCGATGCGATCCCGGCGGCCAGATGCACGGCGCGGCGGGCGTCGATGCCGGAGGCGATCACCTGACCCAGGTCGGGGTGGTTGAGATATTCCATGACGATGCCGAGGCGCGGGTCGTCGACGACGAGTTCGATGACCCGAACGACGTTTGGATGGTCGATACGGCTGAGGGCTTGATGTTCTCTGACGAATCGCCCGACGACGACGAGGTCTGACGTAAGGTGGGGATGCAGGACTTTGACGGCCACGTTGGACCCGTCCAGAACGGCCTTGTAGACGACACCCATCGCTCCGCGACCGATTTCCTCGCCCAAGGCTATTCGCCCGCCAAACAGTCCCTCCGCCAAATTGTCCTCCATGCTCGCAATCCATCATTCTATTGCCGCGTCCGGCCGCTTTTTGGTCGGGTGTCGACCCGGCCGCCTCTCACGACCTACGAGTCCGCCCTCCGGGGTGGTGGATGGTCTCCAAATCGTCACGATGTGATCGACTTCCGCCGATCGCGACGGTGCTACCCTGCCCGTAGGTTCACCCCCAAGCAGCGACAAGCAGCAGCGAGCGAATGGTGCTCGAAGCTCCGCTCCGGGGGTTGACGGCAACTGTCTAGGGACAATGAGGTATGGGATGCGCGTTCGGCAAATGGCCGCACTCGGTGCGGTGGTAGCAGTCTGTTCGTTGTTCGGATCAGCGGCGTTGGCCGAGGATCCGGAGGCGATCATCGAGATTCCGATACACGAGGCATACGTCAGCGGTGGCGTGGGCTCGAGCGTGGGGATGGGTTCAGCCGACGTGGCCGCCGAGCTCGTCGGCCGCTCCTGCAACGTGGTGGCCACCGTCACCAATCAGGAATCCGTGCACCCGGGCAACACCCTGGTCGTGACCAGCGGCGATTCGTCGGTGTCGATCGGCGGTATCGAGGATGAAGCCGGTGCGGTGACAACCGAGGCAGGCACGATCACGCTCGGCAGCACGATCTCCGCTTCGGTGGTTCTTGGCGACGACGGAGCCACCAGCCTCGGCTCCAGCCTGACGGTGACCTGTGAGGCGCTGCCCGAGACGGAGCCGACTCCTCCCACACCAGCCAGTCCCGTCTACACCGGCTGATCCCATCCGGGTTCGGTCACGGCAGAAGACCATCGTCGATGACATGCGCCGTCGGAAGGCTGACTGCGGTGTTGTTGGCGATGGTCCTCTTCGGATGCGCCGAGGCGCCCGGTCCGATCCTGGCCGGTCCAGCCACGTCGACCAGCCCGGCTGACGCCGACAAGCTGTCGAGCGAAACCCTGGGCGGCTTCGCGACCGCCTCCGGCTCGGAGGAAGAGAGCGCCGACACCGTCGAGGCCGATGCCACCATCGGAATCGGAGGGCGTTCGCCGTTCACCGTGGTTGCATCGGTCGTGTCGCCGTCGATCACCGCCTACGTCGAGCCCGACGAGTCGGCGGCCGTGATCGAGGAGTTCACCAACCCGACCGCCGTCGGATCCCCTCTGGTGTTCCGGGCGGTCGATGGGGGAGCGGCCGACGACGAGTGGATCCAGGTCCATCTCCCCGTCCAGCCGAACGGCAGCACCGGCTGGGTGAAACGATCCGATGTCGCGCTGAGCAACAATCCCTTCCGGATCGAGGTCGACCGGGCCTCCCACTCGCTTCGGGTCTTCAACCAGAACTCGTTGTGGCTCGAGACCGAGGTTGCCATCGGCACCGGCGGCACGCCGACCCCGGTCGGCGACTTCTACCTTCTCGAACTGCTGGCACCGCCTGATCCGAGCGGTCCGTACGGACCGTTCGCCTTCGGATTGTCGGGTTTCAGCGAGGTGCTGGAGTCATTCGGGGGAGCGGACACCGCCATCATCGGCTTGCACGGAACCAACGACCCGGCGTCGCTCGGCACCGACGTCAGCCACGGCTGTATCCGAATCGAGAACTCGATCATCGAGATGCTTGCAGCCAGCGTTCCACTCGGCACACCGGTTCTGATCACCTGACGCCGCCCCGACCGTTCCCGCCGGTTTGTTCCGAGCTTTAACCGTGCTGGGGTACCGTTGCGCCATGTCCGGCCATCACCCTCATCATCACGATCACCACGTCCATGATCCACATCGGGGCGACCAACCCGGCCGTCTCATCATCCGGCCGCTACCTCGGCTGCGAAGCCGACGAGCGTTCCTCGGCGATCTCGGCGGGGGTGCTCTTGCCCTCGCCGTGCTCACGCCGGTTGCTGTGGCCGCCTGCTCGAGCGACGAGTCGGGCGAGCCGGACGAGTCGGCAGCCACGGAAGCAGCTGCCGACGACACCGCTGAGCTGCGCTGGAAGCGGGCCAACCTGGGCTTCGTCTCCGCCTACGTCGTAGCCCGGGGCAACCGGGCTGCGATCGTCGACACCGGGACGGCCGGCAGCTCGGAGACGATCGGCCAGTCGCTGACCGACCTCGGACTCACCTACAACGACGTCGA
>JBFHEP010000149.1:0-9886 GCA_041584095.1 Acidimicrobiales bacterium
ATCCGATCTGGCGGCGCAGCTCGGACCCTGGTCGGAGGGTAGGGGTCCGCTGTACCGCCAGCTGGCGGCGGCGCTCGCACTTCTCCTGGGTGACGGCGCCATCCGTTCCGGTACGCTCCTGCCGCCGGAACGACGTCTGGCCGATCGTTTGTCGGTGTCCCGCGGGACCGTCGTCAACGCCTATGGCCAGCTCGAGCAGCATGGGTGGATCCGTCGGGTGCAGGGTCGGGGAACGATCGTCACCGGACCGGCCCGGGCCCAGGTCGACGGCAGTGCTGCTCCACCCGAGGGCGTCGGCCACCGGTTGTTCAACCCGTCGATGCACTCCATCGACCTGCTGGTCGCCATTCCGGCGGCGCTGCCCGAGGCCCTCGACATCTGCGATCAGACGTCGATCCCGCGTTCCCCCGACATCTGTGACAATGCCGAGCCGGCCGGAATCGACCCGCTCCGTCGCTGCATCGCCGAGTGGTACCGCGCCTCGGGTCTGGCGACCAACCCGGAGCAGATCGTGGTCACATCCGGCGCCCAACAAGCGATCTCGCTGGCCGTCGGGGCGGTCATGCAGCCGGGCGACGTGGTGCTGGTCGAGGCGTTCACCTGGCCCGGTCTGCTCGACGTGGTGCGGGCCAACGGCGGACGGGTCCACGCCGTTCCGATGGACGACCAGGGGATCATCGTGGACGAGTTCGCGACAATGGTCGAACGGTTGCGTCCCCGTCTCGTGGCGCTGAATCCGCACAACCAGAATCCCACCGGATCCCGACTTCCGGCCTCGAGGCGCGACGCCGTTGCCGACCTGTGCGCCCGCTTCGGTGTCGCCGTCATCGAGGATCGAGTCGCCGCCATGCTCAACTTCGACCACGAGGTACCACCTCCGTTGGCAGCCGGTCGGCCGGAGGCGGCACATGTGACCGTCGATTCGCTCAACAAACTGACCTGGCCCGGGCTTCGGCTCGGCTGGATCCGAACCGACACCCCGACGGTGGCGAAGCTTCGGGCGGCCAAGGCACTCAACGACCTGTACTCGTCGATCCCATCGCAGTTGATGGCTCTCCGCATCCTGGAGAACATCGACAAGCTCACCGACGCCCGTCGCACCATGATGGTCGAGCGGTCGACCACGCTGGCCGACGCCCTCGCCCGGTGGCTTCCCGAATGGGACTTTCGCCGCCCCCAGGGCGGCGTGGTCCTCTGGGTGAAGCTGCCCGGCGGCAGGGCGGCCGCGTTCGCCCGAACCGCCCGATCACACGGTGTCTCGGTCGCCACCAGCGCCGAATTCGCCGCCCAGAGCGACCCGGACGAACACATCCGGCTCCCGTTCACCCAGTCGCCCGAGATGTTGATGGTCGCCGTCGAACGGCTGGCGAGGGCCTGGAAAAGCTTCACGGCCGAGGGCTCATCGATGTACGCCCAACCGGCCCCGTCGATCATCTGAGGTCGCCGATCCGGCGGCGAGTCGAGATAGGTAGAACGAACCACTGAATTCTTCGTGTGGCCGGTCGATCAGATCTCCATGAGACCAATTCGTATCGGGTGGGTAGGACGTTTTTGGAGTTCGAGAACCTCGGCTCCGAATCCGACGAAGAAAGGGCGGCAGGCCAGGACGGCCGCCATCGGCTTGGCCGCGAGCCTGATCGCCGGGACCCTGGCGACAGTCGTCACCGTGGCCGCGACGGCGACACCGGCCGCGGCTCACCACACCTATCCCCGGGTGGAGATCGTCGGCGGGGGCTGGGGCCATCGCCGAGGCATGGGCCAATACGGCGCGCTCGGCTACGCCCGCGATCACGGCTGGACGTCGCGCCGGATCCTGGACCACTTCTACGGCGGCACGACCCAGGGGCCGGCCCCGACCATCGACAACCTCGATCCCGACCGCCTGCGGGTTCAGCTCGCCGGCATGAACAACCGGAACACGGCCGTCACCCTGTCGAAGGGTCGGATGGTGGTCTTCGACGCCTTGGGCAATCGGCGGCGAACCGTGTCGGATCCGGCCATGCGCCTCGTTCCGACCGGCAGCGGGTTCCAGGTGCAGACCGCCGGGAGCTGCAGTGGACCGTGGACCGCGTTCGCGACCGTCGACAACGTGAGCGCGATCGGTATCCGGGTGGAGCTCGACCCCGACGATCCCTCCGACGATGACGAGGTGATCGGCACCGACTCCCACACCCTGCTCGCCGTTTGCGGGCCGTCGGGACGAACGTGGTACGACGGTGAGATCTGGTCTCATCGAACCACATACGGCCAGCGCACCGTGAACGTCGTGACCATCGAACAGTACCTGCGGGGCGTGGTTCCCAACGAGATGCCGGCCAGCTGGCCCTCCGCCGCCCTCGAGTCGCAGGCGGTGGCCGCCCGGTCCTACGCCCTGGCCGGCGACAGCCGGTGGGGCTCCCACGCCAATACATGCGACAACACCTACTGCCAGGTCTACGACGGGAGGGTGACAACCAGGGGCGGCACCCGTGTGGCAACCCACCCTCGAACCGACGCCGCCATCGCAGCCACCGCCGGACAGGTACGCCTGACATCATCCGGGCGTATCGCTCGCACGGAATTCTCGTCGAGCACCGGTGGCCACACCACCGGACCGAGCTTCACCCCGGTCGAGGACCTGGGCGACGCCACCAGCGCGAACCCGAACTCGTCGTGGTCGGTCACCGTCGGGCTGAGCGGGCTGGCGGCTCGCTACGGCCTCGGCCCCGTGCAGTCGATCGAGGTGACCGAACGTGACGGCCACGGACGCTTCGGCGGCGGGGCCACCAAGGTCACCATCGTGTTCCGAGACGGAACCCGGACGATGACGGGCAATGCCGTCCGGATCTACTTCGGGCTCAAGTCGGATCTTTTCGACTTCGGGGACATCGAGTTCGAACCGACCAGCGAACCGCCGGCCGACGACCCTTCACCGGATACAGCGGAGTTCGAACCGATCGTCGAGGCCATGTATCAGCGGCTCGCCGGTCGTCCGCCGACCGAGGCCGAACTCGAGCGGTGGTCCACCAAGATGGTCGACGGTGAGACCGCCGGCCGTCGAGCACTGGCCGCAGCACTGGTCCGGAGCGAGCACTTCAGCGGCAAGCTCGTCGACGATCTGTACCGGACGACGTTCGGTCGCCGGGCCGACGACAAGGGCCGCCGGCACTGGATCGACCGGCTCACGACGAGCGGATCCGGCCAGGTCACCTATCAGGAGGTCGGCGCCTGGTTCTTCGGGTCGACCGAGTACTACCGCCGTGCCGGCAACACCGATGTTGCGTTCGTCGATCTTGTCTATCTCGACCTGCTGGGTCGTCGGGCCGACAGCGGCGGCCGCAGCTACTGGCTCGGCGTGCTCGATCGCGGTTCCCCGGCCGACGTGGTCACCTGGTTCTACCACTCGGCGGAATCCCGCCGATCCCGAGCAGCCACCCTCCACCGTATGGTCCACGGCACGAACCCGACGTCTGCCCAGATCCAGGCCGTTGCCAAAAGGCTGGCGACAGCCGACGATCTCGCTGTCGCCGCCCAGCTCGGTGCCACCATCAACCCATAGGCGCTTTCCCCGGGCTCAGGCCACGAGTCGATTCCCCGTCGGCGCCCTCGGATCGAGATCGATCCGGGGGCCCGACACTCCCTGCTAGGCTTGGGATCGGACGGCGGCACGTCTGACCTGTACTTGGCGGTACCGAAGGATCACAGCCCCCATATGACAGTCGATCTCGACGCCCCCGTCTTCGTCGCCGGACACAACGGGCTGGTGGGCTCGGCGATCCGTCGCCGCCTCGAGCGGGAGGGATTCCGGCGTATCCTCACCGAGCCCCGCTCCCGCCTCGACCTGCGGCAGCAGGCCTCGGTCCTTCGCTGGTTCGAGCAGCACCGGCCCGACTACGTCTACCTGGCAGCCGGCACCGTCGGCGGCATCGCAGCGAACTCGAGCCGCCAAGCCGAGTTTCTCTACGACAACATGATGATCCATGCCAACGTGATCGAGGCCAGCCGACGGGTCGGTGTCACCAAGCTCCTGTACCTCGGGAGCGCCTGCGTCTACCCCCGCCTCAGTGCTCAGCCCATCACCGAATCCGAGTTGCTGGGCGGGCCGCTCGAGCCGACCAACGAGGGATACGCCCTGGCCAAGATCGCCGGCGTCCGGCTCTGCGACTTCTACCGGGAACAGTACGGCTGCAACTTCATCGCCGCCATGCCAACCAACCTCTACGGGCCCAACGACAATTTCGACCTGGAGTCCTCGCACGTGCTGCCCGCCCTGATGCGCAAGTTCCACGAGGCCAAGGAGGCGGGACGGGACCAGGTCGAGGTCTGGGGCTCGGGTTCGGCCCGCCGGGAGTTCATGTACGTGGACGACCTGGCCGACGCCTGCCTGTTCCTGATGGACCGAAACGACGAGCCGGGGCACGTCAATGTCGGCACCGGCGTGGAGACCTCCATCGCCGAGCTGGCCGAGATGCTCCGTTCGATCGTCCATCCCGACGCCGAGATCGTGTGGGACACGAGCCGTCCGGACGGGATGCCACGCCGGTCACTCGATGTGACGATCCTGGCCTCGCTGGGATGGAAGGCGGCAATCGACCTCGACGTCGGCCTGGCTCGAACCTATGCCTGGTATCTCGACCGACTTGCCGAGGGCGGAGTTGCGAGCTCGACAGGCCTGCGGCTCGGCGCCGGCGCGGTCGGGGAGGATCGGGACCGTGTCGATCGAGGGGAGGTGGTGGTTTCGTGACCGGCCGCAGACGCTCGTCGAATGCCTTCGGCTCCGAGGACCCGGTGATCCGGACCGGCACCGTTGCCCTGGTGCCGCCCCGGTTCGGCGATGGTGTGATCGGGGGAGCCGAAGCCGTTTTAGCCGATGTGGCGCGAGGTTTGGCGGCCCGGGATGTTCCGATCGAGATTCTCACCACCTGCGCTCGCGACCACTTCACCTGGGCCAACGAGTTCCCGGCCGGATCCACCCGCACCGCCGACGGCGTCGTCGTGCGGCGCTTTCCAACCGTACTGGACGCTTCTTCGGTCGACCGTGACCGGATCGGGAACCGCATCCTGGCCGGCGAGACGATCACCATCCAGGACCAGCAGCGATGGGTCAACGCCAGCCTGCGCTGCCCCGGCCTGTGGCATCACGTGTTCGACCATGGTCACCGCTACCGGGCGCTCGTGTTCGCCCCCTACATGTTCTGGACCACCTACGCGGTGTCGCAGATCCACAGCCGGCGCTCGGTGATCATGCCCTGCCTGCATGACGAGCCTCCGGCCCGTCTCGACATCTTCCGGACGATGTTCGAGGGGGCCGGTGCACTGTGGTTTCTCACCGAACCGGAGCAGGAACTGGCGCTGCGCCTGTGCAACCCGCCCCGCCGCCAGGAGGTCGTGGGGGCACCGGTGGCCGTGCCGGCGTCCTATGACGCCGATGGATTTCGAGCCCGCTTCGGCCTGACGGAACCGTTTGTCTACTACGCCGGCCGCCGGGAATGGGGGAAGGGCTGGCAGGACCTGCTGGCCGCCTTCGCCCAGTTCATGCTCGACCGCACCGTCGACGGTGGCGGTCTCAGGCTCGTCACCTCCGGCGTCGGAGTGGTGGAGCCCCCCGTCGGTTGCGAACAGGCGGTGATCGACCTCGGCCTGCTGTCGGACAGCGACCGTGACGGGGCGATGGCCGCCGCCGCGGCCTACGTGCAGCCTTCGGCACTGGAGTCGTTCTCCCTCACGGTCTTGGAGGCGATGGCGGCCGGGACACCGGTCGTCGCCAATGGTGACGGAGCGGTGGTGAGCCGGCACCTGGAACGGTCGGGGGCCGGTCTCGTCTACCACGGACTGCAAGAGCTGGTCGAGTGTCTGCACTTCGTCGCCGATCGCCCGGATGCAGCCCGGGCCCTCGCCGCCGATGGTCGCCGTTACGTGCTCGCCAACTACGAGCCGTCGCTGGTGTTCGACCGGATGATCGAAAGCCTCGACCGCTGGTTTCCCCCTGATCGGGCTCCGGCCGGGCAAACGGCCGAACAGGTCGGGGTCGGATGATGTCGGTCCTTTTGGTTACTCCTTTCGCGCCCTACCGGGACGGGATCGCAACCTATGCGGCCCAGGAGCTGCGTTGCCTGCGAGCCGACAGCCATGCGGTCGATGTCCTCTCGCCGTTGCCATCGGCTGCCCACCACCACCTTCCCCTCGGTGGTGTTCGGGGCGCGGCGCTGCTGGTCAAGCGGGCCATCCGATACGAGCGGGTGATCATCCAGTTCGGTCCGGAGCTGCTGTTCGGCCGCTGCCGCTCGGCGGCCGACCGGGTGGGGGTGTGGACGTCGTTGGCCGTCCTGGCTCGGGCATCCAAACTCGATCTTCGACTCCACGAGGTGGAGTACGGGCCGCTTGCGCAGAACCCAGCCGAGCGCCGGGCCGCCCGGTTGGCGTTGCGATGGGCCGATCGGGTCACGGTGCACACCGAGCCCGAACGAAACCGGTTGTCGGAGCTGCTCGGATCGGTGACCGATCGAATCGAGGTCGTCGAACACGGCCACAACTTCGTGCCCGCGGTCACCTGCACCGGCTCCGAGGCCAAGACCGAGCTCGGGCTACCGGCCGACGAGTTCGTGTTCCTGTCGATCGGATTCCTGCAGCATCACAAGGGATTCGACCGGGCCGTGGAGGCCTTCACCGTGGCCGGCCTTCCCCGGGCCAAGCTCCATGTCGTCGGGTCGGGCCGGGTCGATCATCCTGATATCGGACGGTACGTCTCGTCGCTGGAACGCATCTGCGCCCGCACGCCGGCGGTCGAACTCCACAACCGCTACGTCTCCGACGACCAATTCGACCTGTGGTTGACCGCAGCCGACGCCGTCGTGCTCCCGTACCGGGAGATCTGGTCATCGGGGGTGGTCGAGCGTGCTCGGCTGTTCGAGAAACCGATCATTGCGTCCGACCTGGAACAACTCCGGCACCAGTTGGCCCTGGGTGGGGGAGGGGTCTGGTTCACTGCAGCCGACGTCGGCGAGATAGCCGTGGCCATGGAGAAGGTGTGGTCGAGCGCCGGCTATGCCCGCTCGCCTGACGCAGACTCCGGGGCCGCACCGCCGGCAGTCGACCGACGGCGGCCGATGCACCCGTTGTGGGACATCGATGACGAGGCGCCCGATCGGGCCGCCATCCAGGTGCAGATCGCGGCGCGGGCGCGGGCCGCGCAAGACAATGAGCCGCAGACGCTCGTCGCTTCTCCGGCGGCCGGCGCACCGTCTGACGGCGAACGCCCATCGGCCGGTCTCCGGGCCCTCGGCCCGCTGGTGATACCGGAACCCGTTTCGGCTCGGCCCGGGGTGACGCCGGTGAAACAAACGGTGCGACGGCTCACGGGGTGGCAGCTCGATCCGATGAACCAGCGGCTGGCCGCCCTGCAACAGGCCACCGTCGACGCCGTCATCGAGATGGAGACCCGCCTCGAACGGCTTTCGGAGGCGCTCGATGAGCCTGCGACGTGAGGGGACGGACAACCGGGACGAGCTGAACGAGCTGCGTCGGCGTGTCGCGGAACTCGAGGAACAGCATCTCAACGACACCGATGCGCTGATCGGAGCGGAGGCGGCGGCGGCTCAGGCCCGCCGCGACATCGATGACGTCTTCCACCGACTGCACGTTCGCGAAAGTGAGCTGAGGGAGCTGAAAGAGCTGCTCGGTTTCGAACTCGAGACACCAATCGAGGAGATCACTCCGGCACTCGGCGGCAGTGGTCGACCTGTTGGCCGCACCGTTCGACGTCGATTGGTTCGATCCAAGCCTCGGCGATGAGCCGATGTTGACGATGCGAACCTGGACCGACCCGCCGGGCTTTGTCCGGAGTCTCGCCCGCCGGATCCGCCGAGCCGGCCACCGGTCACTGCCATCCGACGAATCGATCACTCGTGTGCAGATCGTGGTGTTCCCGTCGACATCAGGTCGTACCGGATCCCCGCCGTCGGAGGCGACGATGGCTTCGATCGAGAATGCCCGCGCCCTGCTCTTCTCGGTCGACGCGGCGACGTACCGACCACCGATCGACCGGCTGACGATCGACCCGGGCGTGTTGTGGCTGTTCATGCTCGACGGCGCCGAACTCGAGCCGCATGCGCTGACGAGGCTTGTGGCCGTCTTCGACGAGCACCCCGATCTCGACATGGCCTACAGCGATGCCGCCGCCCGCCTTGAACCTGGTTCCGATCCCCGGCTCGACGGTCCCTGGCTGCTGCCCGGCTACTCACCGGATCGCTTGGCCGACCAGTTCCACCTCGGTCACCTCGTGGCCTTCCGACCCCATCGCCTGTTTCCGATTCTGCGCGGTCAGGAGAAGGACACGGCCCAGGATCCGAACTGCCGTCCCTCGACGTCGCGCAGCGACGCGGGGGAACGGCGGAATCAGTCGGGGGATGGCGACGGGCCGTGGTCCTTGGCCAAGCTGGCTCAAACGGTGGTGCACATTCCTGAGCCGTTGTACCGGCCGGCTCCGGCGATCGGACTGTGGGAACCCGGGCCCCCGGGCCGCTGCGGACGGCAGCTGCGCTCCGCCGGCGGCGAGGCCGACCTCCCGCTGGTCAGCGTTGTCATCCCCACCAACGGATCGACCCGCGACCTGGATCGGGGACCGACTCGACTCGTCGACCAGGCCGTGCGCTCGGTGCTTGCGTCGAATTATCCCCATATCGAGATCGTCGTGGTGCTCACACCGGGATCTCCCGACGATCTGACGCCTCGACTCCAGGCCATCGTCGACCAGCACGAGACGACTGGACGAACACTCACGATGGTGACCGACGCTCGACCCTTCAACTTCTCCAACGCCTGCAACCGGGGCGCCGTCGTATCGACCGGCAACGTGCTCGTCTTCCTCAACGACGACACGGAAGTGATCGCGCCGGACTGGCTGGTACACCTTGTCGACCATGCGCTGCATCCGGACATCGGTGCGGTCGGGGCGCGACTCGTATACGAGGACGGGCGGGTGCAGCACAGCGGGATCTGGAGCCGGGGCGGCCATCCCACCCATCGGTATGAGGGCTGGCCCGGTGATGCCGATGGCTACCTCGGTGCACTGCGGGTCACGCAGAATTGTCTGGCGGTGACCGGTGCCTGCCTGGCGGTCGGTCGCTCGAAGTTCGACCTCGTCGGAGGGTTCTCGCCGGTGTTTCCCAACAGCTACAACGACGTCGACCTGTGCCTCAAACTCTTGGATCGGGGGTACCGGACCGTGATCGAACCCCGGGCCGAGCTGTATCATTTCGAGGCCAGCACCCGGGATCCCTCGATCACCGACGACGACCTGGCCGCACTTCACGACCGATGGCGGTGGCGGCTCAATCACGACCCGTTCGACAATCCCAACCACACGGCCGAGCGCTCCGAGGAGTGGCCGCTGCCGGCTCGGGGACGTCGGCTCTTGGCCGAGGCACGTCCGGCGCCGAGGCGCTGGCCCCTCGACCCGATTGGTCGCCTCAGCTCGAACTGATGTCGCCGCCGGCCTCACCGTCACCGAACGCCGCCGCCACCAGCATGCGGGCCGCGGCCGATACGGAGCGACGACCGTCGGCAACTTCGGCGCGGACTGCGTCGAGTTTCCGCCTGAACTCGGGCCGCCTGCCAACCTGTGCGTAGAGGAGCGCCTGCAGCTCGGTGTCCAGCTGTTCGACGGCCTGCCTGCTCCGCAGACGATCCAGTTCGCCCTCGGCACGCAGCCGCTCATGCAGTTGGACGAGGATTCGCCACAGGTCGTCGAGTCCGTCGCCCGTCAGCGACGAGCAGGTGACAACGGCGGTTTCGAAACCCGGCCGTTTCGGTCGAAGCAGATGCAGCGCGGCCTGGTAGTCCGTCGCGGTCCGGCCGGCCAGTGCGGCCAGGTCGCCGTCGGCTTTGTTGATGGCCACGACATCGGCCA
>JBFHEP010000150.1:0-9859 GCA_041584095.1 Acidimicrobiales bacterium
CTGTACCGCAACGCTCGTGGGCGCCCGTCGACCGCAGGAGTCCGCAGCTACTGGACCCGGCAGCTGGCCAACGGCCGAACCCGGGCTTCCATGGCCGCCTACTTCGTCGACTCCTATGGCCTCAAGAACGACACATGGCATGCGTTGGAGGTCACCCAGGCCTTCCGGGCCGCCCTCGATCGCCTGCCGACCGAGGCGGAGTACCAGCACTGGATCGCCCACCTCGACAACGGCGGCCTACTGCCCGACGTCGTCGACGCCATACGGGGCTGACCTCGCCGGCTCGCGCCCGGCGCAGCCCGACAATCGTCATTCCCGCTGCGTCGCGCCGTCGATGAATCGACGCACAGTCTCGACCACCATGTCCCCGGCCACCAGTTCCGAGTCATTGTGGTCGGCTCCGGGCACGATGACGAACTCTTTCGGCTCGCGGGCCAGGTCGTACAGCTTCCGACTCTGCGCCACAGGCACGATCGAGTCCTCCGAGCCGGCGATGACCAACACCGGGGCTTCGACTTCGCCGATTCGCTCGTCGGAAGGGAACCGCTCTCGGAGAAGGAACTCCGGAGGATCGGGCGAAACGTGCACGCGGGCCATGTCGGCCATGGACGTGAAAGGTGAGCGGAGGATCACGGCCGCCGACGGTTCGACGACAGCGAGTTCGATGGCGACGGCCGCCCCCAGCGATTCGCCGAAGTAGACGACGGGATGGTCGGGCGCCGCCTCTGTCAGGAACCCGACGGTCGCCCGGGCGTCCATGGCGAGGCCGGACTCCGACGGGCTGCCGGGATTGCCGCCATAACCTCGGTAGTCGACGAGCAGAACCCCGAATCCGCTTTCCGCCAGCTTCGATCCCAACGGGACCCGGTCGACGCGGGATCCGGCATTGCCGGGGAAGACGACGACCACCGGCGTGCCCGGTCCCGATTGAGGTTCGCGATACCACGCCCCGAGTTCGAGACCGTCGGTCGTCGTCACTGTCACCTCCGACCATCCGGGGAGGATGTCCTCGACCGGTGGGACACGGCCACCGGGGAAATAGATCAGGTGACGCTGAAGCCGCCAGAGCCCGGCGACGGTGAGGACGAGAACGGCGACGAACACCAGAATCAACCCGACGAGGGCCAATGGCCGGGAGACAAGAAGCATGACCGTAGCGAACCACATCGCGGGCCCGGGAGGAAGGCGACCGTCGATCGGTCTGGATTCGGTTCGACGAGGTTGGGTACGGTTTTGATCATGGCACCTCTGCCGTCGGCTCGTGATCCAGAGTTCGTGATCGACGACTACGAGCCTGTCGCGCTGCGTACTTGGCGAGAGGGTCGACTCGCCGCCAAGGTCGGCGCGGCCCGGGACGAACTGGCGCATTGCCTGGCCTGTCCACGGGACTGCGGCGTCAACCGTCTTCTCGACGAGAGAGGTGTCTGTCACACCGGCCGGTGGCCCTACGTTGCCAGTGCCTTTCCTCACTTCGGTGAGGAGGACTGTCTCCGAGGTCGCAACGGATCCGGGACCATCTTCTTCTCGTTCTGCAACCTCAAGTGCGTGTTCTGCCAGAATTGGGACATCTCGTCCCGGGAGGCTGGTCGGGCAACGACCGCTGAAGAGCTGGCCGACCTGATGCTCCGATTGCAGGCCGGGGGCTGCCACAACATCAACTTCGTCACTCCCGAACACGTTGCACCCCAGGTCGTCGAGGCGATCGCCGTGGCCGTGCCTTCAGGGCTGAGGCTCCCGATCGTCTACAACACATCGGCCTACGACGCCATCAGGTCGCTCGAGCTCATGGACGGTCTCGTCGACATCTACATGCCGGACTTCAAGCTGTGGGAACCCGAGTCTTCGCGCCGCCTACTCCGAGCCTCGGACTACCCGGACCGGGCTCGCGCCGCCATTGTGGAGATGCAGCGGCAGGTCGGCGTCCTGAAATTCGGCCCCGATGGGCTGGCCCGATGCGGGCTGTTGGTTCGACACCTCGTCATGCCCGACCATGTCGGGGAGTCGGCCGAGATCTTCCGCTGGCTCCATGACCATATCTCGCCTGACAGCTACGTCAATGTCATGGCCCAGTACCGGCCGGAGCATCGCGTCCCGGGATCCGGTCGATACGAAGACATCGACCGTCGACCCGGGCGCGCTGAGATGGCCGACGCGTATGCCGCCGCCCACGGGGCCGGGCTGTGGCGTTTCGACGAGCGCAGGAGTTGACCGGAAAACGCTGCGGAACGAGAACATAGCACTGAAGAAAGTCCGAGGAAATGACCGACGACATCACCATTCCGTCCGGGCCGCTCACGCTTCGGGGCACGCTGACCCTTTCCGGCGCTACGAGCCCGACGGCAACGGCGCCCGCTGCGCTCCTCGTGAGCGGGTCGGGACCAATCGATCGAAACTCCAATACGAAGCGTCTGGCCATCGATGTCATGAGTCAGCTGGCCGACCGCCTCGCCGCCAACGGGATCGCGTCGCTGCGCTACGACAAGCGAGGTGTCGGTGACAGCGACGGCGCGTATCTCAGCGCCGGGCTCCACGACAACATCGACGATGCCCGAGCCGCACTCGAGGTGCTGAAAGCCCGTCCGGAGGTCGATGCCCGTCGCGTCGTCGTCATCGGTCACAGCGAGGGAGCGTTGATCGCCGCCAGCTTGGCCGACGACGATCAACTCGCCGGCGTCGTACTCCTCGCCGGCACCGCTCGCAACGGGCGTGAGGTGCTGCTCTGGCAGGCCAGGCAACTCGCGCCCACACTCCCGAAACCGGTCCGATGGCTGATGAAGTTGCTTCGCCAGGACATCGAACGCTCACAGGTCACCAAACTGGATCGGATCGAAGCCTCCACCGACGACGTCATCCGCATCCAGCTCGTCATCATGGCGCGTACGGTCCCCACCCACTTCACCGGTCACGTCATCGACGATGTCACCCACCTTCTCCGTCGAGAGCCCGGAGCCGCCACCATCCGAACCTACAAGAAGCAGGTCAAGCAGCCGGTCGACCACCGGGTGGTTGAACTTCTCGTCGACTGGGTTACGGTCCGTACACAAACGCCGGAGGAAGTCGACTCTCATCAGAAGTCGATTGGCCGTGGCTAGCAAGTCGATCAGCCGGCCACGATCCCGGCATCGATGTACAGCAACGGTTCGCCATTGCGAATTTCCAGCGCCGTCCACCAGCTGGCAGGAGGGGTTAGGTAAGCGCCTCCCGGCCCTCGATACCCAACCGGTCCCGGAGTCGTGCCATCAGGCCACGCCACCGCTCCGAACGGGGAGTCGGCATCGGCCTCCTCAGCTCCCGGATCGGCCCACTCCAAGCCGTCCCCGCCACCTCGGTCGGAGATGGCTTGACGGAGATCGCTGAGCAGCTCGCCAAAGGCCGTGCCGTCCCCCACGATCGCCCCGTCGGCGAGGATGGGGGTGATGACGATCGTCATCGTCTCGTCGAACGGGAACCGTCGCCGGAGCGACGGTTGATCGGGATCGACCACCACCTCGTCACCCACCCAGAAGTCGGGACAGATCGCCGGAGCGTCGTCGCAGCTCAACCACCTGTGAATCGTCAGGTCGTAGCCTTCGGTGGTTTCGGCTTCGACGACAACGGAATAGAAGCCGTTGGCGGGCCAGCCATCACTCGGCCACGGGTCGGCCGGCGACGGAGGCGCAACATCTCCGCCATCACAGCAACCGGGGTTGAGATCAGGCCATGCCGTGTCCGAGCGGGCCCATCGGATGGGCTCCGGATACTCGGCGAGTTCGGTGACAGCACCGTCGTTTACGAACAGCCAGTAGGGAAGTGCCGACTTCAGGCCGGGGGCGTTGACCGTGGGGGTCTCGATGGCGGAGCCGACCCAATCGGAGTATGTGATGCTGTCCCCGTTGCGGTCGTAGACCTGCGCCGGCGGGGACACGGGGACCTGGCGAATCCGGGGTGTGTCGTTACTGGCCGCAGGTTCCAGTCGGCCAGGCCACAGGCAGGCCAGATCGAACGCGACCTCGTTGGAGACGGCGTCCGTCACCCATCCGAACCAGACCCCGTCCGGTAGCAGATCCGTCCCCGGCGCACAGCCCGACCCTAAAGCCGGTGTCGCGCCGAGAGCCAGCTCCGGGACACGGCCAAGGGCGGCGACAGTGAACTCGACGTCGTCGGTGGTCGGAGACGTGGCAGTCGTGGAGCCGGCGGTTGTATCGGTTGTGCCCGTCCCGGTTGTGCTCGTTTCGGCGCTCACCGGCTGCGTCGTCGTGGCGGTCTTGTCATCGTCGTCGCCACAAGAACCGAGGATCATCACCACCAACACGAATCCGATCAGGACAACCCTTCGAGACTTCACCCTGATAGCCAACACTGATCGTCGTCGGCGCTCCAGAGGCCAAGGTCATCCATCGACGCAGGCAGGGAGTGGACCTCACGCGGCTGTCAAGGGCGATCGCCACCGCTCGCGCGAGGAATTGCCGGCTCGGTCACCAGTTCGGCCGAGCCGGCCGATTTCAATGCGGCGCAGCGTATGGGCCGGATTTTGCCACGTCATCCTTCCGTCGGGTCGGTCGCCGTTGGCAGCGAGAGGATCTCGCGGATGGCGGCCACGCAGGCCCCCGGGTTGTCTTCCTGGATGAAGTGCCCGGCGTTCGGGATCTCGACGACACTCGCCTCAGGGAACTCCCTGCGCCAGCGGGCAATGGTGGCATCGCTACCGAGAGCGAAATCCTTCTTGCCGAACACCAGTGCCGCGGGCTTGTCCCGGAGCGTTTGTGCGACCCGATTCTCGAGCTCGGTCAGCCATGGACGCGCTGCGGTGATGGCGATGGGGAACACCGCCGCCCCTCGACGCGACTCGGGCGTGGGGAGTACGTCGGTGTAGTGGGCGAACACGTCGGGGGAAACCTTCCTCTGGAGCGATCGTTTCATGACCACCGTCACGAAGAAGTTCCGCTTCATGATCAAGGCCTGGATCGGCCTCGATCCCATGAGCTTGGAGAACACCTTCATGGTCCGGTCATCTGCCGGCCAGAACCAGGTGTTGGCCATGACCAGCCCCTTGATTCGGTCCGGGACGCGCGATGCGATGTCGAGACCGATTGGACCTCCCCAGTCCTGGCCCATGACCACGACATCGTTGAGGTCGAGGTGCTCGACGAGCTCGAGCACCACGTCGGCGTGTTCAGCGGGCATGTAGCGGTACCCGTCGGGATGGACCGAGAGGCCGAACCCCGGATAGTCCGGTGCGATGCATCGCACGTCGGGACCCAGCGCCGTGATGATGTCGCGGTACAGGAAGCTCCAGTCCGGGTTCCCGTGCATCAACAGAACAACGGGTCCGTTGCCCTCGTCGATGTAGTGCACCGGTCCCACGCTGCTGTCAAACCATTGCGACTCGAACGGAAACAGCTTCGGGTCCGGGGTGAAATCGACGATTCCTTCGGGGCGTTCCATGATGTTCTCCGTCTTCCGGTGGCCGACCGGCCGTTGGGCCTCGGGCTGTCGAATGCACCCAACCTAGTGTGTTCGGAACGACCATTCAGGACCGCTTGCACGGTTGCCACGACGCCGAACCCGCTGACTGGTCCTTCCTGTCCGGGGGTTCCCCATCTGCCGGCACGCCTGAGAAACATTGGCCAGTTCCTCCGCCAATTCAAGCAGCCGGACCCGACGCTGAGAGATTCTGCTCACAGGTTTGTCCTATGATTGACCCCGGCACGACTGACGGGCGCGGAAGGAAGAGATGGTCATGGATCTCCCTCTAGGGGCAACTGCACGCGACGTGTCAACTGATCGCTTGACCGTCCACTGTCTCGACTACGGGCCAGCCGACGGAGTCCCGGTCGTGATGATTCATGGGAATTTGTCGACGGGTCGGTTCTTTGAGCACCTGCTGTCGGGGATGCCAGACGGATTCCGGGTCATCCTGCCCGACATGCGTGGGTTCGGTGACACCGAACGGGTGCCGATCGACGCCACCCGCGGGCTGGCGGATTGGGCCGACGACACCTACTCCTTGGTTGAGGCGCTCGGGATCGTCGAACCGGTTCATCTCGTTGGCTGGTCGACCGGGGGAGCGGCCATCGCCGCCTATGCCAAAGACCGCCCGGACCGGGTTGCCTCGTTGACCTTCATCGATCCGGTATCACCCTATGGATTTGGGGGTTCCCATCGCGACGGAACGCCCTGTTTCCCCGACTGGGCCGGCAGCGGCGGCGGCACCGGCAACCCGGAGTTCGCACGACGTCTGGCCGACAACGACCGCTCGCAGGACTCCCCGTTTTCGCCGTTGAATGTCATGAGGGCCTCCTACTGGGCGTCGACATTCGACATGGACGAATCGCAGCTCGCCATGCTGTTGGACGAGGTTCTCAAATCCGAGGTCGGCGACGACGGGTATCCGGGTGATATGACCGAGTCGGGGAACTGGCCAGGAATCGCCCCGGGGACTCGGGGAATCCTCAACGCACTGTCCGGCAAGTACTGTTCATGGGCCGACATCGTCGACATCGAACCCAAGCCGCCGGTTCTCTGGACCCATGGCAGCCACGACATCGTCGTGGCTGATGGATCGGCGTGGGAGATGGGAACGCTGGGCCAGGCCGAAATGGTGCCGGGATGGCCGGGAACGGAGGTCTTCCCTCCCCAGGAGATGGTCGGCCAGATCCGAGATGTACTGGGCGCCTTCGCCGACAGGGGTGGCGACGTCACCATCGAAATGTTCGACGGATCAGGTCATGGCCCCCACATCGACGCCGCTGATCGTTGGACCGAGGTCTTCTCAGCCTTCCTTCGAGGTTGACCGTCGGGTTACCGGTGGCGGCGGCATCGACGGCCTCGGTGCCAGCGGCGGTGGAAGCTCATGCGCCGGAATCGGATCACCGGCCGAACGTGCGGATCGTTCGCCGTTCGACTGCCTCTTTGAATCCCGAGCGATCAGGACGAAGGCGCCGATGGCAAGCAGCAGAAACGCGCCGGTGAACGCGCCGAGCAGCGTGGTCGATGCCCCGCCCCGGCCCGGTTGCGAGTCGGCATCCTGAAAGTCGAGAATTCCGTCGCCGTCGGCGTCGCCCACCCCTTCGGCCACGTCGCTCATCCCATCGCCGTCGGAATCGTCGTCGAGGTAATCGGGCACGCCGACGCCGTCGGAGTCGACTTCGCCCTCCACCGCATCGGGGATGCCGTCGCCGTCGGAGTCCGTGTCGATGTAGTTGGGCAGGCCGTCGCCGTCGGGGTCATCCTTGCCCTCGGTCAGGTTGGAGATCCCGTCGCCGTCGCAGTCGTTGTTGGTGCCGCTCGGCGGCTGGTCGTCGGGGTTGTCGAACGGGTCGGGCACGCAGGTGCTGGTCGGGTCGGGGTCGACGGAGGCCACGTCGGCGTAGCCGTCGCGGTCGGCGTCGACGTCGTCGTTGATGAACGTGCAGATCACCTCGCCGCCGGCCGGCACCACCACCTGATCGCCGGCCACCGTGGCGCCCTCGCAGGCCAGGTCGACGTCGTAGCCGTCCGGCCCGGACTGGCGCAACGTGTAGAGCCCGGCGGCCGCTTCGGCCCCGGTCAACTCCGCCGAACCGCCCGGCGCCGAAAGGGAGCTGTCGTCCTCGGCGGTCACGGTCACCGTGAAGTCGGCGGCCGAAGCGGTTCCGGGGGTCAGCTCATCGTTCACCATCACGCTGCGCACCGTCAACGTCGCCAGACCGTTCGTGGTGACCGTCAGGTCATCGATGACGAAGTCGGCCCCCGACCGCTCGCCGACATTGTCGTACACCGACAACTCCACCTCCTCGCCGGGGGCCACGAAGGTGAATGAAGTCTCCCGCCAGACGAGACTTTGGGCGTTCGGCAGATCGCCGCTGCCGGAACCGGCCACCCGCTCGGACCCGGCGAATATGTTGAAGCTCACATTTGGCAGCCGGCCGTTGCCATTGCGGTTGGCATTGGCGAGCCAGCCGCTGACGCAATACGTTTGCCCCGCCGTCAACCCACCCACGGTGGCCCGGTAGATCTCCTGAGGCCGATCGGCCACGTCGACCACCATCATCCGGCCCTCGGTGTCGTCGGGAGTGTGATCCTCGGAGGTGGGGAACCACCAGCTTCCATGGTCCTCGGTCAGGTTGCTCGTGATCGTGTACTCACCGTTCCCGATCCGCTTCGGATCGGGACCTATCCACCGCATCGGCGTCGAGCCATGGGTGGCCGAGATGTCGACATCACCGACCCCGGCGCCGAAGTCCTCGGTCCACACCACGCTTGAACACTCGCCGCCGGCCGCTTCGTCCTGGGCTGCGGCGTGCTCGATCGGTGACGCGGTCAGCAGCGCTGCAGCACCGAGGCAGATCAGCATCAAACCCCCAGCCCACCTCCCGATGCGCGATGTCGATTCAACCGCTCCAGCGTTCATCGGCACTGGCGCTGCACGCCTCCCGCCCAAGGCCGCATCGGGCCGACGACCTCCTGCATCCACCCCCGAAAGGGTACCCAACAGACGCGACATCGGATCGCTAGGGCGCTCGCTGGTGTGAAAGTTGTTTGCGAACCAAGATCCATCCATACGAGGTGGACTTACAATCGGGACACCGTCAATGGCAGAAGAAGTTCGAGTCAATCTTGACGACGGGAGGCGGCTCGATGTGTGGATCAGCGGACCGACGACTGGCGTGCCGCTGGTGTTTCACCACGGGACACCTGGTGCGAAACCCGCCGTTCGGGCTCTGGAACGGTCTTCTCACGAGCGGGGTCTCCAGCTCGTCACATACTCGCGGCCTGGCTACGGCGACTCGACTCGCCATGAAGGGCGACGAGTTGTCGACGCGGTGGGGGAAACCGCAGCGATCCTCGATCACCTCGGCGTGGATCGGTGCCTGGTCGCCGGCTGGTCAGGCGGTGGCCCGCACGCCTTGGCCTGTGCTGCGCGGCTCGAACAAGCGCAAGGGGCGCTGGTCATCGCAGGCGTCGCACCGTACGAGGTCGGGGGTCTGGATTGGCTCGACGGCATGGGGGAGGACAACGTCGAGGAGTTTGGTGCGGCGCTGAAGGGCGCCGACGAACTGCGGGCATTCCTCGACGAAATTGCCGTCCAGCTGCGTCACGCCGAGGTCGAAGACATCTTCGAGCAGTTGTCGTCGTTGCTTCCCGCCGTCGATCGCGCTGCGCTCACCGGCGAGTACGCCGAAGATCTGGTCGCGCACATCCGCGAGGCACTCCGCACCGGAGTAGACGGCTGGGTTGACGACGACCTCGCATTCCTTGCTCCCTGGGGTTTCGACCTGCACGAAATCTCGAAACCACTGACGCTGTGGCAGGGTTCCGAGGATCTGATGGTGCCGTTCGCTCACGGCGAGTGGCTCGGCGCGCACCAGCCCGGCGCAAGGGTGCACCTCGAGCCCGGGCAGGGCCACCTCTCGATCGCCATCGGCTCAATCGATCGAATGCTCGACGAACTGATCGAAACGTAGCGGAACGATTGCGAACACCGTCGCCGATCATCCCTCGTTCGAGGAGTACTCCGCAGCGGATGACGACGCTGCGGCCTGCCTTACCGGCCCGCTCGATCGGCGCCCCATCGCCGGACTCACCACCAACGACCACCCGCACTTCGATTTCGCCACCTCGGCCGAGGCGGCGAGCTCGATGGCAGCGTCCGACGGTCGATTGCCGCCGCCGCCCCGACGGAGCGAACCGCTGAGAGTCCTGCATCGCTGCGCTGAAGCCGCAGCTGAACGCGGTCTCGACCTGCTGTCGGTCTACTTCTGATCGCCTGCTTGTCGATCACCGCCGCCCACGCTGACGGGTAGAGCTATCGCTCTGGTCAGGTTTTCCCCGCTGCGGGCCGCTCAGCCGGATTGGTCTTGACCCCCGCACAACGCAGGATGATAGTTCAGGAAAGGGC
>JBFHEP010000151.1:0-9843 GCA_041584095.1 Acidimicrobiales bacterium
AGCAACTCGCCGTCGGCCGGATCCGGTTCGTTGGGCTTGAGTCGACCGAGCAGCCGCCTGATTCCGGTACCCTCGCCGGCAGTGGACGAGCCGTCGTCTATTGCTGCGCCGTCGGATCCGGTACCGCGGGATCCGGCCGCAGCGGCCTTCTCGCGGTCGCTTCTCGATGCCGGTGGGGGAGGGTGCCCGACAGCGAGAGCGTCGGGCGGGAGGCCGGCGTCGAAGAACTGGAAGAAGTCCTCCGGCTGTTCGACGGCGGCATATGCCTTGCGTCGAGATTTCACGGTGCGGCGATCACCTCGAACCTCGGGTTTGCCACTTCCCCTGACACCTGAGACCGTCAGGGCGCAGTCCTTGCAGACACGGTCCTTGCGGCCCTTGAGCGGCAGCGCGCATGATCGGCAGAGATCCCCGTAACAGAGATCGCAGACGTCAACGGCCATCTCAAATGTATGAAAGTCACAGTGACCGTTCATTGCTACTTTCCGGCACCCGTCGATGTACCCTGTTCCATCGACCGCCCGAAGATCATGCTTAACAAAAGCGGAGCGGAGGATCCCAGATGACCGTGCCCAACATCCTTGCCGAGAGGTACGCCAGCAAGGAGATGGTCGGCATCTACGACCAGACGAACAGGATTCGGCTGGAGCGGCGCTTCTGGCTGGCGGTCTTGCGATCCCAGGCGGAGCTCGGGGTGGAGGTTCCAGCGAACGCGATCGCCGACTATGAGGCCGTCATCGACAAGGTCGATCTCGACTCGATAAACCGTCGGGATCGCGTCCTGAAGCACGACGTCAAGGCGCGGATCGAGGAGTTCAACCAACTTGCCGGCCATCAGGAGATCCACAAAGGCCTGACCAGTCGTGACCTGACGGAAAACGTCGAGCAGCTGATGACATGGCGGGCCCTCGAACTGATCGACCACCGGACGGTGTCGCTACTTCGTCTCGTGGCTGAACGGGCGTCGGAGTTCGCAGGCCTGGCCATGGTCGGTCGGACCCATAACGTGCCGGCTCAGCCGACGACACTCGGTAAACGATTCGCCCAAGCGGGCGAGGAATTGTTGCTTGCCCATCGTGCCCTTCGTGATCTACGGGCGTCCTACCCGATTCGGGGAATCAAGGGTCCGGTCGGATCCCAGCAGGACCAGCTCGACCTGCTGGGCTCGGTTGAGAAGGTCGAAAGGCTCGAAGAGCTCGTCGCCGGGTATATCGGCATCGACAATCGTTTCAATGCCGTCGGTCAGGTCTATCCCCGCTCGCTTGATTTCAGAGTCGTCTCGACATTACTGGGCCTCGCGGCCGGCCCGTCGAGTATGGCGGTCACGATCCGGCTGATGGCGGGCCACAACCTCGTAACCGAGGGATTCCGGCAGGGCCAGGTCGGTTCATCCGCCATGCCCCACAAGATGAATGCGCGATCATGCGAACGAATCAACGGCCTTTACACGATTCTGCAGGGTCATGTGACAATGGCGTCGGGCCTTGCCGGCCACCAATGGAACGAGGGGGATGTGGCCTGCTCGGTTGTGAGGCGGGTTGTCGTTCCCGACAGCTTCTTCGCAATCGACGGGCTCTACGAGACCGCCTTCGACGTGCTGCAGAACGTAGGGGCGTTTCCGGAGGTCATCGACAAGGAGCTCCGCCAGTACCTGCCGTTTCTGGCCACGACGAAGCTGCTCGTCCATGCCGTGCGGCATGGAATGGGCCGGGAGGACGCCCATGAGGTGATCAAAGAGCATGCCGTCGCCACGGCGCTGGCCATGCGCGAGGGTCGGGGTGACGGCCGCCAGTTGATCGGTCGGTTGGCAACTGACGAGCGATTCCCCGGCTCTGAGCAGGATCTCTGGGCCATGGTCAACAATCCATCGGACTTGCTCGGGACCACCGAAAAGCAAGTCGGCGTATTCTGCGACCAGGTGGAAAGCCTGTCGTCAGAATACGCCGAACCGTGGTATCGAGGAGCTGAAATCCTCTAAGCGCGTTGCTTTCGGGCCGGCCCCCCCAGGGCCGCCCGAAGATCTCAGGCCGCCCGGGTGATACCCGCTCGCTTCAGGACCGAGGCCGGAACACCGATCTGGCGGAACGCCTGATAGGTGATTCCCTTCCGCTCCGCATAGCCCTGAGCAACACGGACGAAGTCGTTCTCCAGATCGGCCATGTTGACCCCGTTGTCCATGCTCTCGAGCTCTTCGGTCAAATCGATTTGCTCCTGAGTGAGCTGCAGCCGCTTCAGCGGATCGGCCGCCTCGAGCTCTGCGTCGATCCGTTCCAGGCGGCGGCCGATCGACTCCTTGGTCCGCTTGCGTCCACGCTTGGGACGACTCGATTCCAGGGCCTCCAGGTAGGCCCTCACCATCCGTCCTTCGGCTCGTCCAACGGCGAGCGCCTGCTTGTGTTCTTCTGTCATCTGCGTTTTTTTGGCCGCCATAGCCTCTGTCCTATCCTATCCCCACCACGTTGCAGTGGTAGCTTGTTGTTTCACAGTTAACTGCCTGCCCAAACACGTTTCATGGGCCTGACATAACCGCCGAGCTTCATGGTAACGGATTATTCACTTTCATGTTGGTGTCGGCCATACAACAGAAGTTCGTAGTGATTGACACATCAGTTCAACGTGTTCAGATTTTAACTGACCCTTCATCGGGGATTGCAGCTGGCACTTCATCGTTGATTGCAGCGTCGAGGTTGCGGTCGTTACCTCAAGAAATGCCACAACACCGTTATCGCTCCGTGTTTTGTGGCCGTTGCGGCCTTGGGGGGGACTCGGAGGTTCGTCGCCTCCGAGCAGCCGGCAGGTGGTCCCGCATCATTGCTTCGGCACCGACGTCCGGTCAACGACCCGTTGTGCCGATCGGACCATCGCCCGGGCTATTGGGTTTCAATTCGTCGAAAACGCCGAAGAGGGCCCGGAATCACTGATTCCCGACCCTCTCCCGGTTGCGTGGTCGGGACCGGCGTCGATCCGGTGACCTACCGCTTTTCAGGCGGTCGCTCTCCCAACTGAGCTACCCGACCAGAATGTTGTGAGCGGTCCCGACGAGATTTGAACTCGCGACCTCCGCCTTGACAGGGCGGCGTGCACTCCAGACTGCACTACGGGACCAGATCAACTCTTCAGTTGTTTGCACCCCCAACGGGATTTGAACCCGTGTTACCTGCGTGAAAGGCAGGCGTCCTAGGCCGCTGAACGATGGGGGCTCGTACTGCTCGCCGATTCCACTTCGCCGATCCGGCCGGGGCCGGATCAATGTAGCAGCAGCCGACGAAAGCCGCACCGAAAATCTCCGCATCCTTCCGGGGAACGATGGACCAAGACTTTCCGGCTACCAAGAATACCCGGTCACCCTGGGAGATGGGCAGGATTTGATTCGGGTAATTTCAGCCGTCGTCCTCGTCATCCGCCTCGGGGAGAACGGTGACCATGACCTTCACGAT
The DNA here is from genome assembly GCA_041584095.1 of Acidimicrobiales bacterium. Lineage (GTDB taxonomy): Bacteria > Actinomycetota > Acidimicrobiia > Acidimicrobiales > SZUA-35 > JAHELU01. The sequence goes on from JBFHEP010000151.1 coordinate 3,438, forward strand.
GCTGTCGAGGAGATAGCCGAGTTCATCGTAGATGAGGTACAAGCCGATGTTCGGATCATCGAGATCCGGTTGGTCGTCCTCCGACACGTCGAGCCGGGTGCCGAGGACCAGACGGGCGTCGTTGATCACCGACATCCATTGGGCGAGCTCTTGTTCCGTGACGATGTCGTTGTCGATCGTTGCTCGCAGTGTGTCGGCCGCCGTCTGCCGTCGATCGATCAGGCCGTCGCGGGCCAGAACCTGGTATCCGGCATCCTTTTCGGGATCGTCGGGGTAGGCGGTCGGGAAGAGACGTCGCGTCTCCGGAATGTCGAGCGTGACGACCTCGTCGATCTCATCGGCCAACCTGACGAGGAATTGCCGTACATCCCGAGCCAGCTTCACCCGGAAACGACCATCGGAGAGCGCCTCGAAAGGCTTGGGGCGGCGAAATGTCACCATGACCAAACCCCCTACTCGTCGTGTTGCATGGTCGCCCACAAACCGTGGCCGTGCAGTCGGTTCACGTCGCGCTCGGCCTCGGTTCGAGTGCCGCTCGACACGACGGCCCGGCCCTTGTGGTGTACGTCCAACATGAGCTTGTTGGCCTTCTCCTTCGAGTAACCGAACACCTTTTGGAAGACGTAGGCGACGTAACTCATGAGGTTGATGGGATCGTTCCAGACGATCACCACCCACGGACGGTCCTCGTCGACCACCTCGTCGGTTACGAGCTCCGGATCCTCGAGTTCCAATGGTACGCCCATTGCCGTGGGTTCCTTGACGATGGAAAATCTCGACATTGCGGCAAGTCGAATGCGACGGGTTCCGTCCCGTCGCACCCCATTTCCGCTGGTGATCGAATGTCTCATCTTTGGGTCATGTTCGGGAGTTTCGGTCCTTCGGTTGCCGAAAGTCGAGGCGACGGGTTCCGTCCCGTCGCACCCAGTCTGTCAGGTTTCGTCCGACATCGGTACGGCGTCGCCATACCGATTCCTCGGGGTCCAACTGGTCGCTTACAGCGTTTGTTGTGGCAAACTTCAGGTAGAACGAATGGCTATGGCGTGCTTAGGAGCCAGACGGGACCACGCAAGACAATGACAGCGACCACCCTGGCGCAGAAAATCGAGCCCGAGTCTGTTGGCTTCGAGGAGCTCGAGAAAGAGTATCGGCCATTACTCAGGCTCGTCGAACAGCTGATCGGCGTCGTTCCCAACGCCGATGGCGTTCTCGAGATCTGGCCGCCAGGATTCCGCAGCTACAACCTGTTGGTCCCCAATATGTTGAACCTCCCGGCGTCACTCGTCGGTCAGGGGGCGCCGAAGGATCTCATCGGCCTCGCCATGTACACCTCGAGCCGCGCCGCCGAGTGCATGTACTGCTCCGCCCACACCTGCTCGTTCGCCCTCCGCCGCGGGACCTCTCCCGAAGCGCTCGTTGGCGACTACTCGCCGATCGAATCCGCGGTGGCCCGCGTGGCCGAAGGAATCTCGAAAGTGCCGGCCGACCTCACCCGGGCCGATGTCGCCGAAATCGAATCCCATCTCTCCCAGTCCGACGTCGAATGGATCGTGTTGAGCGTGGCCATGATGGGCTTCCTCAACAAGTTCATGGACACCATGGGTATCGAGTTGGAGGAGGCGGCGGTCGCCGATGTCGAGGACCTGATCGGCCCGACCGGGTGGAAGGTCGGCAAGCACGGATGGAACTCCGAGGGGATCATCGACCTCGACATGGCGGACGGCCGCCCGCTCCGGCCCCGGGGCAAGGGGTCGACCGCGCCGGTTCCCAACGGGTCGTCTCGACCGGGGTACCTCGACGTCCCACAGGACTCGCTCGGCACCTACCTGAAGGTCATTCGCCAGGCGCCCGCCGCGATACGCAAGGAACGCCAGTGGACCAAAGGCATGTCCAGCCGGATCGCGCCCGCTTTGCTCACCCTCGAAGCCGACGTCGGCCACTCGTTCCCGATCCTCGCCAGTCTCCAGCACAGTCGGGCGGTTCGGGCCATCGCCACCGTCCTGCGAGACAATCTCGATCCGCAGCTGTCCGAACTCGGGCTGCGGGCCAAGTGCCTGGTCGGCCTGGTCTATGCCCGAGTTGTCGGCAACGAGGTCCTCACCTCGGAGGCCATCCAATTGGCGCTGACCCTGGTCCCCGACATCGATCACCCTCTCCTCACCGCCGTCGGTCGCTTCGCCACCGCCCCGCCCGAGACCGCCATGCTGCCCTCTCAACTGACAAGCGTCGAGGCGGCGGCGGTCATGCTGGCGAAGGTCGGGGCTCCGAGTCCGTCGCAGGTCAACGAGATCAGCATCGACGTCGCGTCGGCTTCACTGTCGTCGGCACAGATCGTCGAGACGGTGGTCTGGTTGGCGGTGCAGCAGGCGCTACACCGGCTTTACGTCTATTACGACGTCAGCCGCGGCATCTACTGACTTCGAGTCCGCCGTTTCGGATATCCCCGAACCGGCGGTCGACCGTTCCGGACCCGCCTCGGGCTCGACGGTCGCCGGACGCCGGGCGAACAGGCTCAGGTGGAGAATCAGGGCAAGGCTCCAGACCGTGACCGAGCCGACGATGTGGAACCAAACGAGCACCGGGGGCACGCCGCTCAGGTACTGCCAGTAGCCGACCGCCCCCTGGGCCACGGTGGCCACCAGCAGCCAGCGGGAGACCGGCAGCGGATCGAGATTCGGCCGGGGGAGTCGCTCGACCATCGAACGTTGCAGGCGGACCGAAAGCCACAGCGTCGTGAGCAGAAAGCACCAGACCGTGACACTGTGGAGACGGGCGATGGTGGTGAACTCGAGTCCCAGACGTTCGGCCCGGCTGTCGCCGCTGTTCGGTCCCGTGCCGGTCACCAGCGTGCCGAGCACCAGCACGAGGCTCACGAGCCCAACCATGACCCGGCTGTGCAGCACCGTCGACGAGCCGATCCTGGGGGTCGCCCGGCCGGGTTCGGCTCCCGCCTTCAGCCACAGGACGATGGCGTTCCACAGCATCACCGCCGAGAGCAGAAAGTGGCCGGCAACCGCGATCGGATCCAGTTCGAGGACGACAACGGCCCGCCCGAGGAGGATCTGGGCGACGGAGCCGGCGATCAGCCCCAGCGCCCACGGCAAGAGATCGGGCCTCGGATCCCGGACCCGACGCCGAAGCCGCCAGGCCTCCAGCGCCACGGCCAGGGTGAACAAGCCGATGATGCCCGAGAACACCCGGTTGCCGTATTCGATCTTGCCCAGCAGGTCCTGCTCCGACGGCAGAAGTTGCCCGACGTGGCATTCAGGCCACTCCGTGCAGCCGAGGCCCGCCTTCGTGAGCCGAACCGTGGCGCCGCTGACGACTATCAGGCCCAGGAGTACGCTGGTGACGGCCACCAGCCGGCGGTAACGGCGCAGACTCACCGTTTCCACGCTACGTTCTCGGGGACGTCGACTCGTGATTTTGTGACAAGTTTCAGGAGTTTCGGTCCTCGATAGCCGAAACTCGAAGCGAGGCGCACTGCGCCGAAGCCGCTACCACTCCGTTACGATTCGCCGATCGGGCCGATTCAGTTCCTCGACGCTGCCGGGCATGGTCGTTTCACAGTACCCTTGTGGCTGGTGCTGACAGCTGCTCCTGCACGTTCCCGGGTTCGGGCCTTCATTGCCCTGACGAAGCCTCGAATCATCGAGCTGCTTTTGGTGACCACGGTGCCGACCATGATCGTCGCCAATCGGGGTCTCCCATCGGTCTGGCTGATCGTCAACACGGTCATCGGTGGAGCCCTGGCCGCCGGCGGCGCCAATGCGTTCAACATGTACATCGATCGTGACATCGATGCGCTCATGAAGCGCACCAAGGGGCGTCCGCTCGTAACCGGGGAGGTCGAACCCGCTGAGGCCCTGTACTTCGCCGCCGCCATTGAGGCCCTGGCATTCGTCTGGCTTGCCGTGTTCGTCAATCTGCTGTCGGCTGTCCTGGCGGTGGGGGCCTGCGCCTTCTACATCTTCGTCTACACGCTGTGGCTGAAGCGTACGTCGACGCAGAACATCGTGATCGGTGGGGCGGCCGGAGCGGTTCCGGTCCTGATCGGCTGGTCGTCGGTCACCAACTCGGTCGGTTGGGCCGCCCTCATCCTGTTCGGCGTGATCTTCTTCTGGACCCCGCCCCACTTCTGGGCGCTGGCGATCAAGTACGAAGACGACTATTCGGCCGCTTCGGTTCCGATGATGCCGGTCGTGGAGGGTCATCGGGCCACGGCAGCACAAATGGTCGTCTATTCAGCCGTCGTGTGGGCGCTGACGATCGCCTTCTGGTGGGTGGCCGACATGGGTTGGCTCTACCTCGCCGTCGCCATGGGGCTCGGCGTCGCCTTCACCGGCGGGGCGGTTCGCCTGTACACGGAATCCGATCCGCAGGCCCAGAAACAACAGTCGTTGCGCTACTTCACATTTTCCATCACCCATCTGACGTTGCTGTTCGCCGCTCTGGCCGCAGACCAGCTGATCGGGTGGGGCCTGTGACCGTGGATTTCGCGAGGCGCCTGCCTTCGGGGTTTCACGGTTCGGCCGTGGACTCCGGCTATGTGACGGTTTCATCATCAGACGCTCGACGCGGTTACAGTACGTGGCCGCAAGGGTGCAATAGTGGCGCGCTCGCCGACACCGCCTTCCGGCAGGGCTGGAGCGGCGGCGAGGCCCGCATCACCGACAGACTGCAAGCTGCCAACCGGCACGCCGACAACATGCACATGGCCTCCCCGGAAGTTCCGTCGGAGGCGGTAACACCTGGCTCGAGATGAAATCATGGCTCTAACCGACACCCGCCCCGCTGAAACCGGATCCGACGACGCCGACGTCGGAGTCCTGCCGTCGTTCACCCCAGATGGATTTCTCGGTTCCGTCGATCACAAGCCGATCGGCCGGATGTTCGTCGGTGGAGGGATCATCTTCCTGCTGGCCGGTCTGGTGATCGGCCTGGTCGCCGCGTTCGAATCGGCTGACGGATCGGGATTCCAGATCGTGCGCGACGCGAACGAGTTCGCACAGCTCTGGTCGATCAGTCGGGATCTTGCCATTTTCGGCGGCCTGGTTCCTGTCCTGGTCGGTATCGGCCTCTATGTCGTGCCGCTGCAGATCGGTGCACCGAGCCTGGCGTTCGCCCGGGGAGCCTCCGGTGCGTTCTGGACCTGGCTGCTCGGAACCGGCCTGCTGATCGTCGCCTACCTGCTCAACGGCGGACCCGGCGGCGGTCGGCGTGACTTCGTTGGGCTCTGGGCCTGTTCGCTGGCCATGATGATCGGCGCCGCCGTCTGGGCGCTCGTCGTCTTGGCATCGACCATTCTCGGCGCCCGAACCGTCGGTATGACGATGGACCGCATGCCGTTCACCGCGTGGGCCTACTTCATGTTTGCGCTCCACGCCATCTTCAGCCTCCCGATCGTGATGGGCGAGCTGCTGCTCGTGCTGTTGCGAGTCCGCTACGGCCATCTCGGCATCGCCGACACGACATCGCTGACCGGTGTGCTCGACGGCGTCAGCCTCGCACCGTCGGTCTATTGGCTCGGGCTTCCCGCACTCGGCGTCGCCGCGGACGTCATCGGTGCCCACACCGGTTTCCCGATTCTGCAGCGCCGCACTGCGATGGTGGCCATCACGGCCTTCGAGCTGCTGGCCTTCGGTCAGCAGCTGGTGGGCATGGCCACCGAGCGGGCCATTGAATTCGACAACGTCCTCCTCGTGATCGGGCTTTTCGCCGGTCCGCTGCCGGTCCTCGTCATTCTCGGTCTCGGTGCCAACAGCCTGCGTCAGGGTACGCTCCGTGTGAGGGCGGCGCTGGCCGCCGTTCTGCTGTCGGGCCTGCTGCTGCTGGCGGCCACCGTCGCATCGTTCCTGGGGCTCGTCGAGCCGATCATGGGCTATCTCGACGAGCTGTTTCCCGGATCGGTCGACATGACCAACTCGATTGTCCTCAACGGCACCACGTTCCACGAGGGCATTCGGGCCCTGGTCCTGGCGGCGGCCCTGCTGGCTGTCATCGGCGCACTGCACCACTGGGCTCCGAAGATCTGGGGCCGTGCTCTGGCCGAGCCCATGGGGCTTCTCAGCGCCCTGTTGGCCACCGGAGGTGGTCTGGTCTGGGCGATCGGCGAGATCGGTGCCGGCTTCGCCGACCAGGCCTGGTACCCCGTGTCGGTCGAGACAACCAACGGGCAGCAGGCTTTCGGGTATGTCGCCCTCGTCGGGGTCGGGCTCCTGGCCGGGTCGGCCGCACTTCTCGGGGGCAGCGTCCTCTCTGTCGTCGCGGGCACAAAGCCGGCCGGCACCAGCGCCGTCGACTGGTCCGGCACCACGCTCGAGTGGGCCACCGCGTCGCCGCCTCCGCTCGGCAACTTCCCGGCTCCACCGATCGTGTCGTCGGCGACGCCGCTGGCCGACGGTGA
>JBFHEP010000152.1:0-9753 GCA_041584095.1 Acidimicrobiales bacterium
CCGAAGCCGCCGCTGAGACCGAAGCCGCCGCTGAGACCGAAGCCGCCGCTGAGACCGAAGCCGCCGCTGAGACCGAAGCCGCCGCTGAGACCGAAGCCGCCGCCGAGGTGGCATCGGCGAGCGAAGAGACCGACGCAGGCGGTGAAAGCGGCGACGAGGAGGAGTAGTGACGTGACCGGACCGGCCCGCCATGGCTGACCCGCAGCGAACCTGCGTCGGATGCCGGGCGGTTCGTTCTCAGCGGCGGCTGATTCGCCTCGTCCTCGACCCCGCCGAGGGCTTGAAGCTCGGGCGAACGAGCCCCGGTAGGGGAGCGTGGCTTTGTCGGGATACAGTGCTCAGTTGCTTCGACGCCGCAGTCAGTCGAAACGGGTTCGAGCGGTCCTTTGGCCAACCGATCCGGGCCGCATCACCGATCGAGCTGCGGGAGCAACTGGAACGCACGAACAACACACCCTGAGGCCGCCTGTGGGCGGCGGCAAGCGCAATCGGTCATTCCGGTTGCAGCACAACACGTTTGCATGGGTCTGCCGGCCCTGAGCGATAGTATGGATGGTCGCCCTCCCAAGTGAGGTGCTGTCGTTCTTTTCGGGGAATTCCCGAGGATAAGCGACCGAATCCTCCAACAGTCCGAAGACCCAAGCAGTCCGAAGACCAAGCAATCCAAGACCAAAGCAATCTGAAGACAATGTGGTACGGCGGAGCTCGACCTCCTCCTACCCCGAGGTGAAATCAACAACGTGCCATCCAAAGTCCGGGTATACGAATTAGCCAGAGAGTTGAATCTGTCCAACAAGGAGATCATCGACCTCTGTGTTGACCTCGGGATCGGAGTGAAGAGTCATTCCTCCAGCATCGTCGAGGCGCAGGCTGATCGCGTCCGGCGGAAGGCCAAACGTGAGGGGCTGATCAAGCCGCCATCGGAGGTCGAGGAGCCCGCCGAGGAGGCCCCTGCGGCCGACGACCAGCCAGCGGTGGTTTCGACCAGGAAGCCGCCGCGCAAGAAGGCGGCCCGGCCGGCCGCCGAAGCCGAGACGCCACCGGCCGACGATGCGCCGGCAGTGGTGTCGAGCAAGCCGAAGCGAGTCGTGTCGTCGAGCGGCCGCTCAGCCGACCCCGCCGCAACGAAGCCGATTCCACCCCCACCCCCGGCGATCAAGCCGGTCGAGGTGGTGACGCCCCCGGCTCAACCGGCACCGGAGCCGGCTCCCGTGGCGGCCCAGGCCCCGGCAACCACTCCGAGCACGAGCGACACCCCCGCAGCCGCCACCGCCCAACCGACCGAGGCACCTGCGGCCGAGCCCCCAGTCGCCGAAGCGCCTGCACGAGTCGACTCCGAACCTGTCGCCGCTCAGGCGGTCCCCGCGGCCCCTCCCTCCGACGACACGGCAACGGCCGACTCCAATGGCAGTCAGACGGCCACCCCGGAAGGTCCCGGCGACCAGTCCATCCCGCCTCCCCCAGGGCCGCCTCGTAGCCGAGCCGGCAAGCCGATTCCCCCGCCTCCCCCTCCCCCCGGGAGCGGTGGTCGCACCCGCCCCGGCGGCGGTTCCGGTGGCGGTGCCCGCCCGGGCGGCGCTGCCCGTCCCGGCGGTGGTGGCGGTGGATTCCGCAACGCGCCGGCACCCAGCCGTGGCGGTCCTCCCGGTCGCGGCGGTCCTCCCGGACGCGGTCGCGGCGGCCCCCAACGCGGACGGCCGCGGCGCAAGACCCGCCGCCGTCGCAGCCAAGAAGAACTCACGCCGATGGACGTTCCGACTTACACGTCGGAGGATGCCCCGGTGCCCAAGGGCACGGTCGTCATCGAACGGTCGTCAACCGCGCAGGATCTCGGGCCCAAGCTGAACCGCACCGCGGCCGACGTCGTCCGCTTCCTGCTCACCAACGGTGAAATGGTGACGGCGACCCAGTCGCTCACCGACGAGATGATCGAACTCTTCGCCACCGAGGTCGGTGCTGAGATTCGTCTCGTCGATCCAGGTGAGGAGCAGGAGGTCGAACTCCTCAAGATGCTGGAGTTCGACGAGGAGGAGCTGGAAGAGGTCGACGAAGATTGGCCGGCACGTCCTCCGGTCATCACCGTGATGGGCCACGTCGACCACGGCAAGACGCTGCTGCTCGACCGGATCCGCTCGGCCAATGTGGTCGAGGGCGAGGCCGGTGGCATCACGCAGCACATCGGCGCCTACCAGATCAGCCGCAAAGGCAAGCTCATCACGTTCCTCGACACACCCGGTCACGAGGCCTTCACCGCCATGCGGGCGCGAGGGGCCGACGCCACCGACATCGTGGTGCTTGTGGTCGCGGCCGACGACGGCGTGATGCCCCAAACCGTCGAGGCGCTCGACCACGCTCAGGCCGCCGACGTGCCGATCATCGTGGCCATCAACAAGATGGACCGCGAAGGTGCCGACCCCAATCGGGTCATGACCCAGCTCTCGGAGCGTGGTCTCGTTCCCGAAGAGTGGGGTGGCGACGTCATCATGGTGCCGCTGTCGGCAATGACCGGCGACGGCGTCGACGACCTCATTGACAATCTGCTCCTGGTGGCCGAGGTCGAGGATCTCCGCGCCGACCCGGAAGGCCGGGCCAGTGGCACGGTGCTGGAAGCCCACCTCGACATCGGGCGGGGCCCGGTGGCGACGGTGCTGGTCGAACACGGCACGCTCAACGTCGGCGATCCGCTGGTGTCGGGTGCGGCCTGGGGCCGTGTCCGAGCTCTGGTCAACGATCGAGGCGACCGGGTCGAGTCCGCCGGTCCGTCCACCCCGGTCCAGGTACTCGGTCTGAGCGACGTGGCCGAGGCAGGCGACTCGTTCATCATCGCCCCCAGCGAGAAGGTTGCCGGCAAGGTGGCCGACACCCGGGAGCACTGGCAGCGGGTGGCCAGTTTCGGCAGCGCCGGAGCACCTGCGGCCGGAGGCGGCGCCAAGCTCGAGGACATCTTCAAGCAGATCCAGGCCGGTGAGGCCGCCACGCTCAACCTGATTGTGAAGGCCGATGTCAACGGCTCGCTGGAGGCGGTCGTCGACAGTCTGAGGAAGCGCGAACGCGACGAGGTCAAGCTGGCCTTCGTGTTGCGGGGCGTCGGTGGTATCACCGAAAACGACGTGCAGCTCGCTGCAGCGTCCAACGCCACGATCCTCGGCTTCAACGTCCGCCCCGACCGTAAGGCCCGCGAACTGGCCGAGCAGGAGAAAGTGGAGATCCGAACCTACGAGATCATCTACAAGCTCCTTGAGGACATCGAGAATGCCATGCTCGGTCTGCTCGAGCCGGAGTTCGAAGAAGTCGTCACCGGCGACGCCGAGGTTCGGGAGATCTTCCGGGTCCCCAGGGTCGGAGCGGTTGCCGGTTGCATGGTCACCAACGGTGTCATCACCCGGGGTTCCAAGGTTCGCTTCCTGCGGGACGGCACGGTCATCTGGAAAGGCACGATCCAGTCGCTCAAGCGATTCAAGGAGGATGCCCAGGAGGTCGCCGCCGGCTACGAGTGCGGTATCGGGCTCTCCGACTTCCAGGATCTCAAGGAAGGCGACGTCATCGAGACCTACGAGGAACGAGAGATTCCCCGCGAATAGTCGCAAGAGCGAACGGTGCACGTCCTGGTCGCCACCATCGAGTTGCACGTTCCGGCCGCCCGGTCCTTGAAGGCCAAGCGGTCGGTCGTGCTGTCCCTCGTGCGGCTCATCGACCAGATGCACGGGGTGGCCTGTGCCGAGGTCGATCACCAGAACCTCTGGCAGCGATCGGCGCTGGGGGTTGGCGTCGTGGGCGGTACCGTGGGACAAGTCACCAAGGTGATGGATGTCGTCGAACGACTGGTCTGGTCCCGCGCCGAGGTGGAGGTGCTCGACATTCACCGCAGCTGGTGGGAGGACGACTAATGGCCGGCAAATCGAGATCGCAGCGGGGGAGCGGAAAACGCCCGGGGAACCGAGGCCGCAGCGGAGCCGGCGGCGGTGGCCGTTCCCGCTCGAAAAGACCGGCGACGAATCGCCAGTATCCCCGCACGGCCCGCCTGAACACACTGCTCCAGGAGATCGTGGCCGACTTCTTCGAACGGGTCGACGATGATCGGTTCGACATGTTGACCGTGACGGGCGTCGAGGTCGACAACGACCTGAACCGGGCCCAGGTCTTCGTGTCGGCGCTGGGCGGTGTGCCCCCGGCAACGCCAGATCTGATGCCTGCTGGCGGCAACTCAGCGCCCGTAGCCGACGGCGAACCCGATCCCGACCAGGATCTGCTCGACGCCCTGGGCGACTATCGAAAGCCGGTCCGGGCCAAGATCGGTCGCGAGGCAAGGATCCGCAAGACGCCGGAGGTCGTCTTCGTCATCGATCCCGCCGTCCGAAGCGGCGCCCGCATCGATCAGATCCTGGCCGCCATCAACCCGTCCGGCTCGGACTCGACCGAGGATACACCGCCCGATGAGGTCGACCCGGGCGATGGGAACCTGATCGAGGAGAATTCGGCCGACGAGAACCCCGTAACGGAGGGGTGATATGGCCGACCGCCGTCGCAAGCGGCGCCCGGGTTCAGGGGTGTCTGGTTCGGTGGTCATCGACAAGCCGGCCGGCTGTACCAGCCACGACGTCGTCGACGTCGTCCGGAAAGCCCTCGACACCCGAAAGGTCGGCCACGCCGGCACGCTCGACCCCGACGCCACCGGTGTGCTCGTTCTCGGCGTCGGCCTGGGCACCAAACTGCTCGAATACACGACGGGCTCGGCCAAGGGTTATGTGGGGGAGGTCGTGATGGGCACCGAGACCTCCACGTTGGACGCCGGCGGCGAGGTCACTGCGACCCACGATATGCCCGATCTCCCCCTCGATCGGGTGCGGGCCGCCGCCGCCGGGTTCGTCGGCGATATCGAGCAGATCCCGCCCATGGTCTCGGCGGTCAAGGTCGACGGTAGGAGGCTGCACGAACTGGCCCGCCAGGGATTGGAGGTCGAGCGCAAGGCCCGACCGGTCACGGTTCATCGTTTCGACGTCGACGCCACCACCGACCCTTCGGTCTTCGCCATCTCCGTCGATTGTTCGTCGGGCACGTACATCCGCACGCTCGCAGCCGACCTTGGGCGGGCGCTGGGCGGCGGCGCACATCTGCGCAACCTCCGGAGGACGTCGGTCGGTGCCATCACCCTCGATGCCGCCCAACCGCTCGACGATTTCTCGCTCCAGCCGATCGACATCCTTCTGGGTGCGATGCCGGTGCTCGAGGTCGATGCGGACATGGCAACCCGGGTGTCACACGGGCAGCGGTTGGGTCCCAGCAGCGGCGCCGGTCGTTTTGCGATTCGCGGCCCCGACGGAACCTTGCTGGCGGTCTACGAGGTTGTGGACGGGGAACTGTGCCCGGCCAAAGTGCTGGTCGGGACGTGACCGGATACGTTCGATTGCTGTGAACGTGATCACCGACCCCGAGAGGGCGGCCAGGGAACGAGCCGCAGTGGCCGCCGCCGGAGGCCCGGACGACCCGGGGCACGCCCTCACGATCGGGGTGTTCGACGGCGTGCACATCGGCCACCGCACCGTCATCGAACGAGTCAAGGCCCTGGGCGACGACCTCGGCGTCGCATCGGCGCTGGTCACCTTCCACCCACACCCGGCCAGGGTGCTTCGGCCCGAGCTGGCCCCCGAGCTGTTGACCGGACTCGACCACAAACTCGAGCTCTTGGCCGACACGGGTCTCGACACGGTGGTCGTCGTGCCGTTCGACCGGGCCCGGGCCGGCGAGTCGGCTGAGGAGTTCATCGACTCGGTGCTCGTCGGATGCCTGGGGGCTCGGGCGGTCGTCGTCGGGGAGGATTTCCACTTCGGCAAGGGCCGCCTCGGTAATGTCGAACTCCTGAGGCAGGTAGGCGCCCACGCCGGGTTCGAGGTGTACGGGCACGGCCTCGTGGCCCGCCCGGCGGATTCGTGGGAGCTGACCGGCCACGGTGACGTGGATTTCACCGACCTCGGCTCGGCGGTCTCGTCGAGTGCGGTCCGGAGAGCGTTGACGGTCGGCGAGGTCGCGCTGGCGGCGCGCCTTCTCGGCCGGCCCCATGAGGTGCGGGGTATCGTCGCCACCGGTGATCGGCGGGGCCGGACGATTGGTTTCCCGACCGCGAACATCATGGTGGAGCCCGGGTACGCCCTACCTGGCGACGGCGTCTATGCCGGCTGGTATTTCCGACCCGACGGTTCCCGCCATCCGGCCGCCGTCAACATCGGTCGCCGGCCGACGTTCTACGAGCAGGCCGAGCACTCACTGATCGAGGCTCATCTCATCGACTTCGACGGTGATCTGTACGATCAACCCGCCCGCGTGCAGTTCGTGCGCAGGCTCCGGAGGGAGCAGCGATTCGATGGCATCGACGCTCTCCGAGCGCAACTCGATTCCGACATCGAGATGGCGCGGGCGCTGTTGCGCGGACACTGACATCCGCGGGCGGAGCGTCCGCTCTTGACCGCTTTCGCCCCAAACGACCTGCTGACGAGGCGCTTCGGGTCGAGGCCGCTACGATGGTTCCTTGCTGTTTCGACCCGTCGAACCTCGTGACGACGATTGAAGCGGCCGGGCCCCGGGTCCCACACTTCACACGTAGCCGCGCAACGTTCCCCAACCAAGTTCGACGTCGCGGCCCCTATCGATGGAGATTCGATCACGATGAGCAACAAGGCCGCCAACCTGAAACCGAAGGGCGACACGATCGCCAAGTTCGCCCGCGCCGAGGGCGACACCGGTTCGCCCGAAGTGCAGATTGCGCTTGCCACGGATCGGATCAACCACCTGACCGAGCATCTGAAGGTCCACAAGAAGGACTTCCACAGCCAGCGCGGCCTTCTCGCCCTCGTCGGTCGCCGTCGCCGCATGCTCGACTATCTGGCCTCGATCGACGTCGAGCGCTACCGGGCGCTCATCGCCGAACTCGGTCTGCGCCGCTGATACACCGGTTCGTGGGCTGCGTTCCCACAACGTGTACGTCATCGCGAGTTGTGGGACGTGTATCCGGTGATGCCAGACCGGATCGACATGGACGCGGCTTTTTCACCATTCACATTCTTTGGTCGGAATGCCGATAGCATGACGGCAGGCGTCAGCGCCGGTTTCCGGCGGTGGCGCGAACAAACCAGGCAATCGAGGTTCATTGAATCGGGTTGCCGTAGATGTAGGTCAGCTGCCAGTTTTGGGCTCCTCGGTCTCTATCCGCCGTCCGAAGCGCGTCAGGCTGACATCACCCAAGCCCGTGTCGTGCCCGACGGGATCCGGTGATGTCGAAGCCGGGGTCGAGTGGTCAAAATCTGGGATCTGACCTGTAACGGCGAGCGAAGGTCGTTCGCCAACTACACATTCAGAGGAGAATCCCTATGACGGAACAAGTTTCCGTGTCCGGGACCGTCACCGCCGGTGATGGTCCAGACCTGAGCCTGGAAACAGGCAAGCTCGCCGGCTTGGCCGGCGGCTCGGTCGTGGCCCGCATGGGCGACACCAGCGTGCTGGTCACCGCAACCGCCTCCCGGTCCCCCCGGGAAGGCATCGACTTCTTCCCCCTCACGGTCGACGTCGAGGAGCGGTCGTATGCCGCCGGCAAGATCCCCGGCTCGTTCTTCCGCCGTGAAGGTCGGGCCCCCGATACCGCAACCCTGACCGCCCGGCTCATCGACCGCCCCCTGCGGCCGTCGTTCCCCGATGGGTACCGCAACGAGACCCATGTGGTGGTCACGGTCCTGTCCGCCGACATGAGCCATCCCCACGATGTCATCGCCATCAATGCCGCCTCGGCCGCGCTGATGGTTTCGGACATCCCCTTCGACGGCCCCATCGGTGCTGTTCGCCTGGCCTACACCAACGACGGCGAGTGGCTGCCCCACCCGACCTTCACCGAGGGCGAGGAGTCGTCGTTCGAGATCGTGGTCGCCGGTCGCCAACTCGACAACGGCGACGTGGCCATCATGATGGTCGAGGCCGGTGGCACAACCAGCTCGTGGACCAACTACGAAAACGGCGCCCCGAAGGTCGACGAAGCCGTACTGGCCGACGGCCTGGACCAGGCCAAGATCTACATCAAGGAGGCCGTCGCCCTCCAGCTCGAGCTGGTCGAGGCCAACGGTGGCCGCAAGGAGTTCATGGACTTTCCCGTCCAGGTCGACTACACCGACGAGCAGTACGCCGCAGTGGTCGAGGCGGCCGAGGCCCGCATGGTCGAAATCATGGGCATCGCCGACAAGGCCGAGCGGAGCGACGCCGAGAGTGCGCTGCGCGACGAGGTGCTGTCGTCACTCACCGCCCGTTTCGCAGGCGCCAACGGCGCAGATGACGAAGCACTGGCCACGAAGCAGTTGAAGGCCGCCTTCCGGTCGCTGTCGAAGGCCGTGGTCCGTCGCCGCATCGTCGAGGACGGCTTCCGCATCGACGGCCGCGGTATCGCCGACCTGCGTCCCCTGTCGGCCGAGGTCGGAGTGGTTCCCCGAGTTCACGGATCCGGCCTGTTCCAGCGGGGCGAGACCCAGGTGCTCAACATCACCACCCTCGGCATGAAGCGTATGGACCAGCTCATCGACGGCATCGATCCGACCGAGCGCAAGCGCTACATGCATCACTACAACTTCCCTCCCTACTCGACGGGTGAGACCGGCTTCATGCGCGGCCCGAAGCGTCGCGAGATCGGCCACGGTCTACTGGCCGAGCGGGCGCTCGTTCCGGTCGTCCCCACCGAGGAGGAGTGGCCCTACACGCTGCGTCTCGTGTCGGAGGTTCTGTCGTCGAACGGCTCCACCTCGATGGCTTCGGTCTGCGGTTCGTCACTCTCGTTGATGGACGCCGGTGTGCCGATCAAGGCCCCCGTGGCCGGTATCGCCATGGGCCTCGTCTACGCCGAGGGCCGCTACACCACCCTTACCGACATCCTCGGAGCCGAGGACGCCTTCGGTGACATGGACTTCAAGGTCGCCGGAACCGCCGACTTCGTGACGGCCCTCCAGCTCGACACCAAGATCGACGGGATCCCCGCCGACGTGTTGGCCGATGCCCTGAACCAGGCGAAGGAAGCCCGGATGCAGATCCTCGACGTGATGGGCAAGGCCATCCCGGCTCCTCGCGACGATGTCCGCGAGGGCGCACCGAAGATCATCAGCTTTGAAATCCCGGTCGACAAGATCGGCGAGGTCATCGGGCCGAAGGGCAAGGTCATCAACTCGATCCAGTCCGAGACCGGCGCCGACATCTCGGTCGACGATGACGGCCAGGTCGGCATGGTCTCGATCGCCGCCACCGACCGTGAGGTCGTCGAGGAGGCCGAGCGCCAGATCCGTTTGATCCTCGACCCCCCGACCGCCGATGTGGGCGAGACCTACAGCGGCCGAGTGGTCAACATCACCAAGTTCGGTGCGTTCGTCAACATCCTCCCCGGACGTGACGGTCTGCTTCACATCTCCAAGATCGGGCAGGGCAAGCGCATCGACAGGGTCGAGGACGTGCTCGAGCTCGGCCAGGAGATCGACGTCGTGGTCGAGGACATCGACCCCAACGGCAAGATCTCGCTGAAGATTGCCGGCGACGACAACGATTACAGCGGCGGTGGCGGCCGAGGCGGGGACCGCGGCGGCCGGAGCCGTGGCGACCGTGATCGAGGCGACCGTGACCGGGGCGACCGTGACCGGGGCGACCGCGGTGGTCGGGGCGGCCGTGGTCGTTCCAGCGACGACTCCAACGGCAGCAGTGATGATGCCGTGACCCTGTCGTTCGAAGATGATTTCGAGC
>JBFHEP010000153.1:0-9731 GCA_041584095.1 Acidimicrobiales bacterium
CGGGCGAACCACAACCGGAGGCACTCCCGAACGACGGCCACCGTCGACACCGACGACAACAACAGGACCATGATCGACCGGTAGCCGATGTCGACCCCACCACCGAGCACGACGAGCCCGAGCACGATCACCGCCCGCACGCCGCTGCGGACGACCCGGACCAGCTCCTCGTTTCGATCCGTGGCGAGGCGCGAGTTGTAGAGGTTCGACCCGACGATGAACGCCCAGAACGCCAGCCCGTACAGGATGACCAACCACCAACGCAGGTCGGCGGCCGGCGTCGTTCGCCGGGCGATCAGCGCCCCGACGACCAACGCGGCCACATCACAGGCAATGACAAAGGCCCGACGGCGGACCACGCCACGGCGGCCCGACGGGCCGTCGCCCACAGGTGCCTCGACGTGGGGCTTTTCTCGTGTCGGAGCGGCCATCGCCTTGATCTATCGGCACCGTCGACGGCCGATTGACCCGAAGCCCCGGCCACATGGACAGCTGGATTGGCGGAGCCCTACCAGTCGGACAGCGTGTCGATCAGCAGGCGAACCCCGTAGCCGGTTGCGCCCTTGACGTTGATGCCCTTGCTGGTCTCGGAAAGCGCCGAGAGGCCCAGATCGATGTGGGCGAACGGCTTGTCGCCGACGAACTCCTTGAGAAACAGGCCGGCGATGAGGGCGCCCCCGTAGGGGGTGGTGCCGATGTTGCGAAGATCGGCGACCGATGAATCGAGCTGCGAGCGATACTCGTCGGGCAGGGGTAACCGCCACAGCTTCTCGGCTGTTCGAACCGATCCGGCCTCGATGCGGGCGGCCAGTTCGTCGTCGGTGGCCAGCAGCGCGGCATAGGACTGCCCGAGCGCCGCCGTGGCCGACCCGGTCAGCGTCGACATCTCGATCACGGCGTCGGCATCGGATTCGGCCGCCAGGCTCAACGCGTCGGCCAGGATCAGGCGACCCTCGGCATCGGTGTTCAGGACTTCGACCGTCTTGCCGTTGCGGGCTGTGAACACGTCTCCCGGCCGCTGGGCGTCGGGTCCGGTCATGTTGTCGGTCAACGGTATGTAGCCGGTCACCTCCACCTGCGCCTTGACAGCCGGCAGTGCGACCATCGTGGCCAGGACGGCGGCGGCGCCGGCCATGTCGATCTTCATCGACATCATGCTGACCGAGGTTTTGAGCGAGAGTCCGCCTGAATCGAAGGTGATTCCCTTGCCGACCAGGGCGACCTTGGCCTTCGGGCGACCCCTGGCCGGTTTGTAGTGGAGCTGCACGAACTGCGGTGGATGCTCCGAGCCCCGGTTGACGGCCAGTACACCACCGAGACGCTCCCGCTTGATACGGGCCGCATTCCAGATCGTGAGCTTCACCCCGGCGTCGGCCGTCGCCTTCCTCGCCGCAGCCACGAACGCCTGCGGCGTCATCGAACCACCGGGCTCGTTGACCAGATCCCGAGCGAGTTCGACGGCGTCGATGACGGCGTTGGCTCGGTTCAGCTCCGCCCGCAGGCCCTTGCCCGATGCCACGATCGTGATGGTCCTCAGCTTCACCTCGTGCTTCTTGCGGCTCGATTCGGATCGAAGCTGGTTGAACCGGTACGTGGACAACCGTAGTCCCTCGGCCACGGCCGCCAGGGCCTGGGACTGATCGAGATCCCCGGCGTGATTCATCAGGTTGGTGGCCGCCGACTCATGTTTGGACACCGCACGGGCGAATGCCGCTGCCGCCTTCCGCAGTTTGCCGGTCGTCACATCCTTGGCGGGACCGAGGCCGA
Organism: Acidimicrobiales bacterium; assembly: GCA_041584095.1. Lineage (GTDB taxonomy): Bacteria > Actinomycetota > Acidimicrobiia > Acidimicrobiales > SZUA-35 > JAHELU01. The sequence goes on from JBFHEP010000153.1 coordinate 1,768, forward strand.
CGAGCACCTCGATCTGCTTGCCCTCGCTCCCGGCCAGCACCAGCGTCTGGCCCGTCTTGCCCTCGAAACCGTGGCGCTGGGCGGCGGATTTTCGGGAGGCGGGCAGCTTGGAAACGGCTTCGGTCGACATCGGTACGTCGACCGCAGTGGCCGACTTCGGTGCGGAACTGGCTACACGGACGCTGGGCATACCGGCCAATCCTAATGGGCCGATCCCGTCATTCCCGTCGGTCGTCCGCGTCGCCGCCGGGGAGGGACTGGACCAGCGCGGCAACGGGTGCGAAGAGATCGCCGACGTCGTCGACTCTGGCCAAGACCTCGTCGGCCACGAAGCTCAGCGGATCACCTTCGCTCCCCGCCTCCACCTCGTCCCACGACACCGGCGTCGAGACCGTCGGTGCCGGCCGGGCCCGCATCGAGTAGGGGGCGATGGTGGTCTTGTGACGCGAATTCTGGGACCAGTCGACGAACACCTTGCCGACTCGAAGGGACTTGGTCATCTCGACCACGACCAGCTCGGGAAGCTCCCGGGCCGCCATCTGGCCAACGGCCAGCGCGAACCGCGACGCATGCTGGTGGGTGTGAGGCGAGTTGAGCGGAACGTAGATCTGGAGGCCCTTGGAACCCGAGGTCTTGGTCCACGACCGAAGACCGACAGCATCCAGCACGTCGCGAACCACCATGGCCACGCGACAGCATTCGGCCATGGCCGCAGGCTCGCCGGGATCGAGATCGAAAACGAGAATGTGGGGAGCGTCGATGTCGTCGCAACGGGCCATCGGACTGTGCAGTTCCAGCGCGGCCAGGTTGGCCGTCCACACCAGCGCCGCCTCCTCCTCGATCCGGCAGTAGTCGATGCCGCCCTTGTGGTCCCCGGGGCCGAGCCCCACCGGAATCCAGTCGGGACGGTGGCCGGGGCAGCGCTTCTCGAAGAACGACTGTTGGTCGACCCCGTTGGGCCACCGTCGCAGCGTCAGACAGCGGCCGCTGATATGCGGCAGCATCACCGGTGCGATCCGCGCGTAGTAGTTGATGACCTGCGACTTGGTGTAGCCGACTTCGGGATACAGGACCTTGTCGAGGTTGGAGAGGCTGAGGGTTCGGCCGCCGACAGCGACCTCAACCCGGTCTGGATCCCGTGGCGCCATGAATCAGCCGGTCAGGCCGACTTCGCCTCTTGCTCCGCCTCGTCGACGTCGGCCTTTTTCTTCGCCGACTTGCCGCCCTTCTTTGCGGCTTTCTTCGCCGGTTTCCTACGGGCCTCCTTGGCTGCGTTCACGCTCGCTTCGAGAGCGGCCAGCAGATCGACGACCGCAGCCTCCTCAGCAGCCGGTGCGGCTTCGATCGACTGGATCTCGCCGGTGGCCTTCTGTTCGAGCAAATCGAGCACCTGCTCCCGATAGTTGTCTCGATACCGCTCGGGATCGAAGTCGGTGGCCAGCGACTCGATCAGCTGACCGGCCATGGCCATCTCGGCGTCGGAGACCTCGATCTCGTCGAGTTCCTCGAGACCCGGGATCTCCTCGGGCGAAACCAGCTCGTCGGCGTAGACCATGGTCGACATCATGAGGCGGCCGTCGGTTGGGCGGATGGCAACCAGATACTGCTTCGTCCTCATCACGAAGGTGGCGACGGCCACCCGGCCGCTGTCCTCCATGGCCCGGGACAGCAGCGTGTAGGACTTGCGGGCCAGTTCGTCGGGTACGAGGAAGTAGGCGGCGTCGTAGAACACCGGATCGATCTGGGATTCGAGTACGAAGTCGGTGATGTCGATCATCCGGGACGCCTTGGGCGACAGCGCCGCGAGCTCGTCCTCGGTGACGATCACGTAGGAGTCCTTGGAGATCTCGTAGCCCTTCACGATCTGCTCGTACGGGACCTCGTCGCCCTCGGCGTTGACCCGCTTCTGTTTGACCCGGCTGTTGGTCTTCGAGTCGATCTGATTGAACCGTACACTCTTGCGGCTGACGGCTGTGTACAGCTTCACAGGCACCGAGACGAGACCAAAGCTTATTGCTCCACTCCAGATGGCACGAGGCATACTGTTCCCTTCGGTCCGTACGGCTACAACGATAGTGCCTGCCCCGATGGCAGGGAACTTGCCGGCCCGGCCCGGGCGATCCGTCGGGCCATCGGTCAGCTGGGAACGAGCAGCGCCCGTGCCACCAGATCGGTGCCGAAGCCGGTGAGGATGGCCAGATAGAGCAGCCCGGTGGCCGCCATGACCGCCGAATACTGGCGCTCCCGCAACGCGGCGCGGGTGGCCACCACCAGCACCGCAGTGGCGACAGTGCAGGCCACCCAGAACCAACCGAGTAGCCCATCCCAGCCATCGGCGATGTCGCCGGCAAGGACAGACACCATCCCGGTCGGCACGAGCAACAGGACGGCCGTCGCCAGCCAGCTCAAACCGGTCCAGTCGACCAGCTCACGCAGAAACCGGCGGTTCAGGCCCGGCTGAACCAGGTACCAGTGCCCGAGCAGCATGGCGTCGCTCACCGCACCGAGCAGCAGCGTTCCGGCGATCAACCGGCCGGTGGCCAGCCATGCCGGGTCACCGAGACGGCCGGCCGCAACCACCCCGATCATGCCGATGGCCGGGGCCACGAGATCGAGCCGCGGGTCGAACTCGGGGCCGGACCGATCCTTGGCCGCCGCTTTCCGGTCGATTCCGGTCATGGCCGCCACCCGAGCGGAACGCTGCTGGACCAACTCCTTCTGGTGGATCACGCCGACCTGTCGGCGAAGCACCGACTGGACGAGCGCCACCGCTGCGGCCGCGCCGACGAGAACCGCCGCCCCGTCGCGAATCGGATCCGGTCCGAACCGGCGGCCGGCGTAGGCGGCCCCCAGGGCCATCAACCCGTAGGTCGCTCGAAGCAGCCACCCGTAGCCAAGGCCCACCTGGCGATGGCGTGTCGTGACCCAGCAGAACAACAGTCCACCGGTGGCCCACTGCAACAACACGTTGGCCGGGGAGAGCGTCAGCACGGGGGTAACACCGGGTCAGGCTTCGACGACGGCGAGGGTGTGGTCGGCCCGGTTCAACGGTTGGGGCCCGTCGTCGGTGCACACCACGATGTCCTCGATGCGGGCTCCCCACCTACCGCCGATGTAGAAACCAGGCTCGATCGAGAAGGCGTTGCCGGGTTCGAGCGGCACGCTGTTGCCCTCGACGAGATACGGATCCTCGTGTTCCTCGACGCCGATGCCGTGTCCGAGTCGGTGGATGAACCATTGGTCGAGCTCCGCCTCGGCGAGGCGATCGCGGGCGACCCGGTCGACAGCCTCGGCCGCCGTACCGGCGGTCGCCGCAAGCACGGCCGAGGCCTGGGCGTCGAACAACGCGTCGTACTGTTCGACGAACTCGGACGGCGGGTTTCCCGTGTAGACACAGCGGGTGATGTCGGAGCAGTAGCCCGGCTGACCGTGCGGCTCGGCGGTCGTCCCGCCGAAGTCGCACAGGACGACCTCGTTGGGTTTGATCACCCGGTCCCCGGCGTGATGGTGGGGGCTGGCCGCATTCTCCCCCGCGGCCACAATGGCGAAGTTGACCCGGGCGTGACCCTCTGCGAGGATGCGTCGGCCGAGCTCGGCCGAGACCTCGGCCTCGGTCCGCCCGATCAGGGGGATCTCACCACCCTGCAGCGCGGCGGCCACCCGGTCGACGCCGGCGGCGGCAGCCTGCAGCCGTTCGATTTCCGACTCGGTCTTGACCGCCCGCAGCGGACCGACGATTGTTCCCGCAGGCGACCAGGCCACGTCAGGCAGCTCATCTTGCAGCGCCACCAGGAACCGGCTCCACGTGCGGTCGCCGATCGCCGCGGCGCCGACACCACGGATCCGATCGGCGACGAGCCGCACCGGATCCTCGGTCTCGGTCCATCCCCGGATCGAGAACACGTCGGGCCGTTCGACGACCCGGGCCATCTCGAGCGCCGGAACGACGAGTTCGGCCTCGCCGTCGACCGGAACCACCAGCATGGTCAAACGTTCCAGGGGCATCGCCTCGTAGCCCACAAGCCACGGAAGGTCGGGACCGACGGACAGCAGCAGCACATCGATCTCGTGACTACGCATGGCCGCACGAACACGGTCGAGTCGCTCACCGAACATGGCTGAAATCGTAGCCGAGTACGAGTCCGCCGATGCGCCCAACCCGGTCCTCTGCCGGCGCCGTCTTGACAATGGACCGTTCGGCCCTTGTCCCCGGACGGCACACCGCCGACAGGTAAAGGAACATGCCGAACGCATCCGAACATGCCGACGAGCGGGCTGACGCCTCCCAGCGGTTCGCCCGCCGGGCACAGTCGATCGCCTCGCTGCTCGGGCATCGTCTGGAGATGGCGATGGAAGCTCACGATCTGTCGGAGAAACGCCTCTGGGCCGCTCATCGAGACATGGTCGATCTACACCGCCGTGGTGCTGCGCCCACGCCGATCCACTACTGGGAGACGACGGCCCACCCTCGGGCCCAGCGGTTCCTGGGCGAGATGATCGATGCCATCGCCGCCGAGGAGGAGGAACTCATGCGGGCATTCCAGCAGTTCGCGTTCAGCATCGCCGAGCGATCCCGCCGAAACGCACCGCCAACCGACGACAACCCGCTCGACCGCCGCCCGTCGAGCGGCGGGGCGGACATCGATCTCGCCACCGCCGTCGCCGTCGCCCAGACAGGTGTGGACGAGTTCCTGGAAGCGGCCGCCGTCGGCAACCGAATCAACGAGGTCGGAGCCTGGTGGCAGGGCAAACTCCGGCGGAAGGCCATCTTGGCCACCGCCGGACGCCTACTCATCACCCCGGTTGGACGATACGACGCCGAGGTGGCGGCGGCCGAGATGCGGCTGTTGGAGAAGCCGCCGTGGAGCCTCGACGATCGACTGCTGTCGGCCTACGAACTCGCCCACAGCGACCTACGCGATCACGTCGCGACCCGCCGGAGTGATTTGCACCGCCGATTCCGGGCAATGCTCGCCGAGGCCGACGGCGCAGGCCGCCGACGGGCCGATCGTCCCGACGCGCCGCCCCGCCACCGCGAATCGCGGGATGCGGCGGCCGATGCCATCGAACTACGCTGAGGCTTCAATCCGGGGGCCGACCATCAGCTCCCACACCGAAACCGAGGTGAACAAGTCAGGTCGCTGGCAGACTGAATCGGTGCATCCGCTGTCGACCGTGTTGTTCCTCGCCGGGTACGGTCTCGCTCTTCCGCTGGCCGCTCGGCTTTCGGCGATCATCGCCACCCGCCAGCGGCTGGCATTCGCCGGACATCAGGTCGGCGTCGTCGTTGCGCTGATCGGCTGGCTGGCGAGGGGCTCGATTGTGATGGCGTTGCTCCACGTCGTCTGGGCGGTGGCCGCTCGGATCTGGTACGCGTCGAGTGAGCGCCGGGCACGCTCGGTGACCGCAGCGGGAACCGGGCCGCGCTAACCTGCCGCCGAGCCGGTTCTTGGCCCCAAGTCCACCATGGTCGAACCGGTCGTTTGCAGATCCTGGGCGACGGAACCGGCGTGATGACTCGATCGGGTCAGCGGGCTCGACTCGACGTGATCGATGCCGATCTCGTTCTCGCCGATCCGTTTCAACTCGGCGAACTCCGCCGGCTCCCACCATCGGGCGACCGGGAGGTGATGCGATGTCGGGCGCAGGTACTGACCGACCGTGACGATACGAACCCCGACCGCCGCCAGGTCCGCCAGCGTCGCCACAACCTCGTCGAATGTCTCTCCCATGCCGACGATCAGCCCCGACTTGGTCACCAGACGGTGGTCGGCGCCACGGGCCAGAACTGTCATGCTGCGGGCATAGGAGGCCGAGGGTCGAACGGCCCGCTGCAACCGGGCCACGGTTTCGATGTTGTGGTTGAGGATGTCGGGTTTGGACTCGGCCACGGTGAGCAGGCTCTCGGCCGACCCGGCCAGATCGGAAATGAGGACCTCGACGCCGACGCCGGGCGCATGAGCTCGAATCTCGGCCACGGTCCGGGCCACGATCTCTGCTCCACCGTCGGCGAGATCGTCGCGGGCCACCATCGTCAACACGGCGAAATCGATGCCCAGATCGCGGACCGCTTCGGCTACCCGGCGGGGCTCGTCGGCGTCGACCGCCTCCGGCTTTCGGGTGTCGACGAGGCAGAACCCGCACGCTCTCGTGCAGCGCTCCCCGAGAAGCATGAAGGTGGCGGTGCCCTCATTCCAGCATTCGAAGATGTTCGGGCAGCCGGCCTCCTCGCAGACGGTCGTGAGCGACAGCGCCTGCGACGTCTGCTTGAGCCGCCGGTACTGCTCGCCGGTTTGCAGCTTGACCCGCATCCACGGCGGCTTGCGCCAGCCGATGTCGTTGTGGGGATCGACGCCGGCTTCGGTAAGGCGGCGGCCGAGGCGGACGGGAACACCGGTATCCAAAGGTTCCGCCGCCGACCGTCCTGGCCCGACGGGCACTCCGGGACCGAGGCCCCGACTGAACGCCGACAGATCCTGCACGCTTCGCCGAAACACCTCCCCTGCGTAGTCGACCGACCCCGATCCTCCGTCGAGCAGGTCGGCGGCGCGTTCGGTCAGGAGCGCGACGACATCCTCCACGGCGGCGTCGACACCCTCGGCGGCGAGCGAGGTGACCCCGTATTCGGTGATGCCGCACGGAATGATCCGGGCGAAACGATCGAGATCGACGTCGACGTTCAGAGCGAACCCGTGCATGGAACGGCCCCGGGTCAACCGCACTCCGATCGCCGCCACCTTGCGAGGTTTCGGACCGTGCGCATCGACCCACACACCGGGATACCGGTCGATCCGTCCGGCGGCGATGCCCAGGTCGTCGAGCACCTGGATCAGGTAGCTCTCCACCGACGCAACGTAGGCGGCGGTGTCGGCCATACCGCCGCCGCGCCGGCCGGCGACGTCGAGAATCGGATAGCCGACCACCTGGCCGGGTCCGTGAAAGGTGACGTCACCGCCCCGGTTGACCCGTAGCATCTCCGCATCCGTGTCATCTGTGGAGATCAGGATGTTGGACTCGGATCCGCTGCGCCCGATCGTGTAGACCGGCGGATGTTCGAGCAGGAGCAGATGGTTGTCGGAGCCGGCGTGGAGGCGGCGCTGCAGGTCCCAGGCCTCGCCGTAGGACACCCGACCGAGCCAACGAACCCTCACGGTCTTGTCGCTTGTACTCGATTGGGGCATCACAGTTTCCGCCTCTCGGCGCGACCCGGCCTAAGCGATTTCGGTCGACCAGTCCCGGGTCTCGATGATCTCCTTCACCCGCGCCATGAAGGCTGCGGCGTAGGCGCCGTCGACCGCCCGGTGGTCCCAGGCCAGGGCCAGTACACCGATGGAGTGGATGGCAATCGACTCGTTGCCGTACTCGTCTTCGATCACCACCGGCTTCCGTTTGACCGCATCGGTCGACAGGATCGCCACCTGAGGCTGGTTGATGATCGGGAACTGCATCATCGTCCCGTAGCCGCCGGCGTTGGTGAGCGTGAACGTGCCACCGGACAGCTCGTCGGGCGACAGCTGCTTCGACCGGGCCCGGCGGGCGAGGTCGGAGATGTCACGGGCGATGGCTCGCATGCGCTTGCCATCGGCGTCACGTACGACCGGCGCGAGCAGACCCTGGAAGTCGAGGTCGACCGCAACGGCGAGATTCACGTAGTTGTGGACGACGAGCTCCCGGTCGCCGACCGAGGCGTTGAGATGCGGGTACTCACGAAGCGCATCGATCGTGGCCCGGGATATGAACGGCAGGTAGGTGAGGCTGAACCCCTCCTGCTTCTTGAACTCGGCACCCTTGGCCTTGCGGACCTGCTCGACGCCCTCGTAGTCGATCTCCATGGCGGTGAGCGTGTGAGGGGCCACAGACTTCGACATCACCATGTGTTCACCGGTACGCAGCCGGATGTTCGACAGCGGAACCACGACATCGCGGATACCGGCCTCGACATGGGGCGCCGGCACCGGGGCCGA
>JBFHEP010000154.1:0-9640 GCA_041584095.1 Acidimicrobiales bacterium
CTCGCCGGCCAGCGCCTCCTCGGCCTCCTCCACCGACTCGGTGACCGGCACGATACGGTCGAAGCCCGTGGTGTGCAGGAGACGGGTCAGCGCCGGGCGGGTGCAGGCGACGGCGACCGCCCCCTCCGCCTCCCGGGCTCGGCGGATACCGCCGATCAGTGCGCCGAGACCGGCCGAGTCCATGAAAGGAACCTCGGACAAATCGATGAGCAGGTGACGTTGCCCTGCGAGCTTGGACAGAGCCTCGCGAAAGGCGCCGACGGTATACGCGTCGAGTTCCCCGGAGGGGCGACACAGCGTGTAGTTATCGGTTTCCTCGATGTGGATCTCGAGCATCGTTCACTCTCCGTCGGCGCAACGTTGTCGACACGGCGATGCTAGCGGCTTCGGCGCGGTGCGCCTCGCATCGAGTTTCAGCCGTGGACGCCGAACTCTTGAAACTTGGCACACAGTGCTGATTTCTCTCCTTGAGCTGCGAGCGCCCTCTGCCGCCGGATTGCTGCGCTGGTTCTCGGCGTCGGATTTTCGGGCCCGGGGTTTGTTAGCATTGGTCGGGTGACGACCGTGTTGCTTGCCACTGATTCCAACAACATAGCGGCTGAAGTCGATGCCTCGCTGGCCGGCGATGATTGCGACGTGCTCCGGGTGCGCTCGGGGGCCGACGTCCTGCCCGTCATCGAGGCCCGCAACCCGGATCTCGTACTGCTCGACCTCCAGATCGGCAACATGGGCGGCATCGCCGTGTGCCTCGCCATCCGCCAGGAGGAGGGAGCGGGCCGACTCGAGCGCCGCCCGGTCGGGCTGCTGCTCGATCGTCACGCCGATGTTTTCCTGGCGCAGGAGTCGAGAGCCGATGGCTGGCTGATCAAGCCCATCGACTCGCTTCGCCTTCGCAGGGCGGCCAAGGCTCTACTGGCCGGAGATTCGTCGTATGAAGGCGTGGCCGAAGCGGTCTGACGGCCAAGGATTCCCCGACGCGGCCCTTCCCGACCGCGATAAGATCACATATCTCCGGGTTGTGGCGCAGGTTGGTAGCGCGCCTCGTTCGGGACGAGGAGGTCGGGAGTTCAAATCTCCCCAACCCGACCAGAGAAGCGAACAGCGGCCCCTTCCGGGAGCCGCTGTTTCGTTTCAGGTATCAGTTATCGTTCCGCTCCTCAGGCGGTGAGGAATCCTTGACGGATCCCAAGCCAGAGCAGACCGGCGGCAACCACGGCCGACACGATGATGGCCACGATGGCGTTTACGCTGCCGAGGACAAGACCGACGATGAACGCCGAGACCACGCCGAGACCAACCGTCTTCACGAGTCCGATGTCTTGGCCTCCGGGCAGAATCAGCCGGCCGAGAGCGCCGACGATGGCACCGACGATGATGGTTCCGATAATGGCTCCGATGAATCCCACAGTTTCCTCCGTTTACGAATTCGGTCCCCATTTCTTAGCAGCTGGGGACACGGTTCAACAACTACTTGCAAATTTGAGCGTCCCGTCGATCCAGCGCCAGCGATGTCCGACGAGCCCCCACACGCCCAAAATAGCCTGTTTGTCGTTTGTGGATCGAGACTGTTGCAATTTCGATATCATCTGGACATCCGGCTCACTTCGTTCCCCGTCACGAGGATGTCTCGGACGGCGGGATCCCGGCTGACGTCCGGCCTCCTTGGTCCGGAGGCGAGCAACTACCATGGTTGATCATGATCGTCGACGAAGCACTCGCTGCATTCCGCCGTCAGGGTGGCGAGGCGATCCGCTCCGCGCTGGCCGGTGACGATCGACTCGGCCCCGACCAGCTCGCCACCATCGACGATCCAGGCCTGTTCGGTCCCGCCAGCGTGGCCTGGAGGGTTCACGGCGACGCCGCCATGTTGATCGGTGGCCTGCGATCATTGCTGATCCAGACCCTGCATCCCTTGGCCATGGCGGGCGTGTCGGACCATTCCGACTATCGCGACGACCCGTGGGGGCGGCTCCATCGAACCGGCCGCTTCATCGGCGCCACCACCTACGGCAATACGGATACCGCCGAGGTGTGGATCGAGATGGTCCGCCGGATTCATGAACGGGTGGTGGGAACGGCCCCGGACGGTCGGCGCTACCGGGCCAACGATCCCCATCTGCTCAACTGGGTCCACTGCACCGAGGTCGACAGCTTCCTGACCGCCTTCGAGCGCCACGGCTACGGCAAGTTGACCGACGCCGAGAAGGATCGCTACGTGGCGGAGATGGCCGTGGTCGGCCGCCGTCTCGGTGCCACCCCTCCGACCGACCGGGTGGAGTTGTTGTTGGCACTGGAGAGGTTCCGGGCCGAGTGCGAATACGGCGATCAGGCCCGGGAGACGGTTCGATTCCTGATTCGCCCGCCCGTACCGCTCCAAATGCGCGGCCCCTACGGCCTCATCACCGTGGCCGCAGTGGCCAGCCTTCCGTCGTGGGCCCGATCGATGTTGCGTCTTCCGGCGCCGCCCGGCTTCGCCATCAACCCGCCGGCCACGATGCTCACCAGAGCCATCGGTTGGATGATGAGCGACCGAAGCGCCGATCTGGAGGATCACCTCATCGGCTGACTATCGTTCGTGCTCGTGCATTTGGCTGAGCTGCAGCGGTTGATGGACGAGCTCTACGGGGCCTCGGATCGAGAGCGGGGCGTTCCCGCCACCGTGGCCTGGCTGTGCGAGGAGCTCGGCGAGCTCGCCCAGGCCGTCCGCAAGGGCACGCCGGAGCAGCAGCTCCACGAACTCGGTGACGTGCTGGCGTGGCTGGCCTCCCTGGCCAACCAACTCGACCTCTCGCTCGACGATGCAGTGGCCCGCTATGTCGACGATCCGCCTTGATCCGCCTCCCCGACCACGCCGGCCGCTCGGGTCCACCCGGGGGCCTTGCTGCTCACGATTCGCTCGAAGATCGGGTGGTTGTCGGGGCCGTAGCCCGGATGGAAGATCGCGAAGGCGATGCAGTCGAACTCGTTGCGACGGGTGTTCAATTCGTCGCGATAGAGCGCCGCCACCCGCTCTGAGGGATTGGCGAAGGCGCCGCAGCCAAATGCGCTCAGCACCGCATGGCGCAACCCGGCATCGATCAGTGTGTCCAGTTGGGCGGCGATTCGACGACGGCTCTCGGCCTCGTCGAAGGCCCGTCCGCCGCGAAGATCCTGGGCGGCGGCCCGCAGCTCGATGAACGGGAATATCTCGTCGTCGGCCAGCCACCGGTATCCGAGATCTGGGCGACTCCGGTCCTCCGGCCCCCGTATGCATGTCCGGGGATGATCCACATCCACATAGACCCTTCCGTCGCGCGCACGGAGCAGTTCCGTCATCTCGGCGGTGTAGCGATCCCCTGACAAGTGCTCGTCGAGAATCGAGAAATGGCAGTCGGTTCGACGGAACATGTTCTCCTCCTGGGCCGCCGTCCCCGCCACGTACGCACCGCCGGGTACGTGGGCGTTGGCCATGTTGAGAACCGCAACCATCGTGCCGTGGGCTCGGGTGAGCGCGCCGGCGACCGCTCCCCAGTCGCCCGACAGCACGAGCAATTCCCCTCTCTCGGGAGTCGTCGCATCGAGCCGCCACCGTTCGAGGTTTGCCAGGGCCAGAGCCTTCAAGCGCGAGCCGTCGGCGTCGAACGCATCAACCGTCTCTCGCAGGACGGTCCGCCTGCGGGCCGTCTCGGGGCGGTCGTAGCGGCCACCGGCGAACTCCGATTCCGACGGGATTCGGCGACCGGGCACGGCTATCGGTGTTGGACGACCAGTTCGGCGATCTCCACTGCGTTGAGCGCCGCGCCCTTGCGTAGATTGTCGCTCGACAGGAACAGGGCGAGGCCGTTTTCGACCGTCTCGTCGGCCCGGATGCGGCCGACATACGTCGGGTCGGCCCCGGCGGCTTTGATCGGCGTCGGTACGTCGTCGAGCACCACGCCGGGGGCCGAAGCAAGGATCTCGGTGGCCCGCTCCGCCGACATCGGGCCGGCGAAACGGGCGTTGATCGACAGCGAATGACCGGTGAACACCGGCACCCGCACGCACGTCCCGGACACCGTGAGGTCCGCGATGTCGAGAATCTTGCGGCTCTCGAACCTCAGCTTCTGCTCCTCGCTGGTCTCGCCCGTACCGTCGTCGACGCCGGATCCGGCCCACGCCACCACGTTGTAGGCGATCGGCTGGGGGAACGCCGAGGGCCGGCCGACGTCGACCGCAGCTCCATCGTGGGCCAGTTGCCTGGCGTCGCCGGCCTTGGCGATCTGAACGGCCAGCTCCTCGACACCGCTCAAGCCCGCACCGGAGGTGGCCTGATAGGTCGACACGACCATCGAGACCAGCCCGGCCTCGGCGTGGAGCGGCTTCAAGACCGGCATCGCGGCCATGGTGGTGCAGTTCGGGTTCGCGATGATGCCTTTGGGTCGATTTGCGACGGCGGAATCGTTGACACCGGCCACGACGAGCGGGACCTCCGGGTCCATCCGCCACGCCGACGAGTTGTCGATGACGACCGCTCCGACCTCCGCCACCCGGGGAGCAAGCACCCTGGAAGTTTCCCCACCGGCGGAGAACAGGGCGATGTCGAGCCCCGAGAAATCGGCGGTCGCCGCGTCCTCGACGGTGATGTCCCGTCCGTTCCAGGTGATGGTGCGGCCGGCCGACCTGGCCGACGCAAACAGGCGCAGCTCACCGATCGGGAAGGAGCGCTCGGTGAGGATGTCGAGCATCTTGGTGCCGACCTGGCCGGTTGCGCCGACCACCCCGACGTTGACGGGTCCGTTGGCCATGATTGGTTCTCCTGGATAGTGCGGTGATCGTTGAGCGGGCTCGGTTGCGGCCTACGAGTCGAGGCCGTAGGCGGTATGGAGATGCTGGACGGCCTCTTCGGCCCGATCGGCGTCGACCACGCAGCTGATACGGATGGCCGACGTGGAGATCATCTCGATGTTGATGCCGCGGTCGGCCAGCGTCTCGAACATCAGGGCGGCAACGCCCGGGTTGGACTTCATGCCGGCGCCGATGACCGACACCTTCCCGATGTTCGGATCGAGTGGTGCGACATGACCGCCGATGCGGCCGATGATGTCGTCGGCCACCAGGGCGTGGGCACGGGCGGCGTCGTCGCTGGGCACGGTGAAGGAGATGTCGGTGTTGCCCTGCTCGGACACATTCTGCACGATCATGTCGACGTTGACCCCGGCCTCGGCCAGCGCCCGGAACAGGGTGGCGGAGATACCGGGCTTGTCGGGCACGTCGGCCACGGTGATCTTCGACTCGGACAGGTCATGGGTCACGGCCCGGATGATCGGCTGCTCCATCTGATTCTCCAATTCGAGTTGGCTTGCCTCGTCGACCACCAGCGTGCCGGGTTCCCAGGTGAAGGCGGATCGGATGTGAAGAGGGACGTTGTGATTGTGGGCGACCTCGACCGAGCGCATCGCCGGCTTGGGGCAGCCGGTGGCGGTCATCTCCAGCAGCTCATCGAAACTGATCGAGCTCATTTTGACGGCCTGAGGCACGACCCGCGGGTCGGCCGAGAAAACACCACTCACGTCGGTGAACAACTCACAGGACTGGGCCCCCAATGCCTTGGCCAGCGCCACGGCGGTGGTGTCGGAGCCGCCGCGCCCGAGGAAGGTGACGTTCTTCTCGGGTGACACCCCCTGCGACCCGGCGATGACCGGAACGATCCCGTTGGCAAGTGATTCCCGGATCCGGAACGGCTTGATCTCCAGGATCTTGGCGTTTTGATGATTGGCGTCGGTGTTGAAACCGGCCTGGCTCCCGGTGAACGAGTGGGCGGGCACTCCCAGCTCGCCGAGCGCCATGCACATCAGCGCAATGGCCTTCCGTTCACCGGCGGTGATGAGCATGTCCATCTCCCGACCGTTGGGCTGCCTGGAGATCTGGGACGCGACATGGATCAGCTCGTCGGTCTCCTTGCCCATCGCCGAGACGACGAGGGCCACCTGATCGCCGCGGCGGCGACAGCGGGCCACGTAGTCGGCCACGGCTCGCATCCGGTCGGGGTCGGCCACCGACGTGCCTCCGAATTTCTGCACCAGCAACGACACGAGAAATAACGGTAGCGGCCCTGGGACCGGCTGGAACCCGATTTAGGGTGGTTGGTGCCCCCACCAACCACCCGGGTCGTCGTCGGTGGTGCCGGCAGTGACGTCCGACTCGGCTTCGCGAGCGTTAGATTACACAGTTGTGGCTACTGAAAGACGAGAACGGCAACGGACCAATCGGGCACTGAAACAGGAGCTCGAGGAAAAGGTCGAGAAGCAGGAGCGGCGCCGCCAAATCGGATTCACGGCCGCCATCATCACCATCGCCGTATCGGCCGGGCTCGGTCTGCTCTATGTCGCCACCCAGGGTGGTGGCGACGAAGACGTCGCAGCCGACGAAACCGCAGCCGAGGAGGTCGTCGACGAGACGACGTCGACCACCGCCGGCCTGGTCAGCGCGATCAGCTTGCCGGCTCCCGGTGGGACCATCGAGGGGCAGACCGAGTGCCCCGCCGCCGACGGATCGTCGGATCGCATCACCACCTTCGCCGAGGCGCCCCCCATGTGTATCGACACCGCCGCTTCCTACACCGCGACCATCGCCACCACCGCCGGCGACATCACCGTCGAACTCGATGCCGCGGCGGCCCCGGAAACGGTGAACAACTTCGTGGTCCTGTCCCGCTACCACTACTACGACGGCACGCCGTTCCACCGGATCATCCCCGGGTTCGTGATCCAGGGTGGCGACGCCACCGGACCCAGCCCGGGCCTGGGCAACCCCGGTTACCTGATCGCCGAGGAGCCCCCGCCGGCGCCGGCCGAGGGTGAGACGGCCTATGAGGTGGGGTCCTTCGCCATGGCCAAGGGAGCGGGTGCGAGCGCCACCGGCGCACAGTTCTTCATCGTCACCGGACCGTCGGGCGAGTCGCTGCCACCCGAATACTCGCTGTTCGGTCAGGTGACCGAGGGGATGGACGTGGTCACGGCCATCGAGTCGATTCCAACCACAGGATCCCCGCAGGACGCCCCGACCGAGGAGATCTACATCAACTCGGTGACGATCACCGAGGGGTAGCCCGTCCGAACGCGGCCTCACGGGAAGTGGCGGGCCTCGCCGCGCACGTAGGTGCCGATGAAACCGTGCCGGAGCCGCACCTGGGTGGTAACGGAGAGTCCGGCCGCCCGAAGTTCGGCCGGGATGTCCCGTCGGTATCGGCGGCCCATCAACTGCAGCGGACGACGCCACCCCCAACCGGCGGTCGGTTCGGCGAACACCAGGAGTCCGTTGCGTTCACGGAGTACGCTGCACAGCCGTTTGAGCGACGCCGGGGGCCAACGCCACAGCGACAGATCGGAGCCGACGACAAGGCCCGCCTGCCCTTCCGCTATTGCCTCGAGATCCGAGGTCGGGCCTCGGTGTCGCAACCAGAGTACGGTCACACCGCGATCAGCCGCCTGAGCCTCCGCACGGGCGCGGACCTGGGCCCGGGCCTGGGCCAGAGTCCCTTCCTGATCCCAGGCCGGTGGCGCAGTCGAATCCATCAACGTCGCACCGTAGCCGCTGAGGCCGGACGGTCGTGGCCATTCGGGTTCGGCACGATGGCGATGCGGCCGACGGCCCGGGAGAGCAAACCTCACGGTTCGTGAACGGAGAAGAGCCAGGACCGAGGGGGCGGATCCTGGCTCTTGTGTTCGATCGATTGGTCCGCTGTCAGCGGGAGCAAGCTGTCAACGCTGGATCGAACGAACGGTGTGGTTGGGGTCGGCCTGGGCGAGGACGAGGTCGCGGGGCGACGGCAGCGCCGGATCGGTCAGCAGGAAGCGATCGAACCAACGCCGGCTCGGGCGCTGAGGAGCCGGATGCATGATGGGAGCGGTGAACTCACTCGGCTCGGCGGCGACCGACGGATCAGCGACAGCGGTTGAGCGGTGCACGACGGTCAATGTCTTGTTGTGGGGGCTTAGTGTCGTTGCCATGCCTCCATGATGACAGCGCTCGAGCCATGTCACAACCGACATGATTTTCTACTTTTCATTAGTGTTTGTCATGGTTCGCAGCCATACTGGATGTATGCCCGCTTTACAGCTCGACCTCGAATCGATCCGCACTCTCATCGCCGTCGTGGACCACGACGGCATGACGAATGCCGCCCGCCACCTGGACCTCAGCCAATCGGCGGTCAGTCACAAGATCAAAAGGCTGGAGGAGAAAGTCGGACGACCGCTCCTGATCCGCGACGGACACGCGATACGGCCCAACCGCGACGGGATGGCGCTCATCGAAGACGGCAGGGCCATGCTCGAACTGCACGACAGGGCGGCCGCCCGGCTGGTCTACGACAAACTCACCGGCCAGGTCCGCATCGGCGCCAACCAGGACTTCTACGCCGAGCGTCTGACCGCCGTCCTCGCCCGATTCAGCCGCCTCCACCCCGATGCCATCGTCCAGTTCGCGTTTGCGTCAACCGAGGAGCTCTCCAAGCAGATCGACCGGGGCGACCTCGACCTCGCCATCATCCAGGTGATCGACGAACAACTCCGAACCGACGACGTCGTCCTGTGGACCGATCAACTCTGCTGGGTGACGTCGAGCCATTGGGATCACCCGTCGCCACCGGTTCCGCTGATCAGCTTCGGCGAGGACTGCCTGTACCAGGTGACGGGAAGGCCGCAGCTCGACGCGGCCGGCCTCGACTACTTCGTCACGTTCTCCGGTTCCTCGACCACGGCGGTGCTCGCCGCCGTTGAAGCAGGCCTCGGCGTCGGTCTGGCCCTCAGCCAGTATCTATCCGATCGGATTGTCGAATGGTCTCCTCCCACCGAGCTCGAACCGCTCCCCCGGATTCACCAGGTCCTCCGAACGGTGCCGGGGGAGAATCCGAAGGTGACCCGGGCGCTGACCGAACTCCTCGCACGCGAGTTCAACTAGGCCCGACGTCACACAGGATCAGCCGAAGGCCAACTCCTCGCAGCGGGCTACGGCCCGGTCGACGGCATCGGCATCGTCGATGAGCACGGCGGTGAGCCAGACGCCGTTCTGCACGATGAGGATGTCGGCCGCTCGGCGTTCCACATCGGTCCGCACGAGCTCGGGCCGCGCCGCCGCAATCAGATCGGCCAGATGATCGAGATACCGCCGCTGGGCTTTGCGGTTGATCTCGGCATAGCTCGCATCGACGCCGGCCAGCGACCACAGTTGGAGTCGGAGGCTCAGATAGTCGGGATCCAGATAGGTGGTATCGACCGCCCGCCGGAGGCTCCGGCGAAGATGCACGGCCGGATCTGCGTCGTCGTCGGCCGGCTCGACGAGACCGAGGTCCTGCTCCCCGATTCGACGCAGTGCGGCGGCAATCAGCCCGCGCTTGTTCTGGAAATAGTAGCCGGCGAGGCCACGGGCCACCCCCGCCTCCGCCGCCACGGCGCGCACGCTGACACCGGCCACCCCGTTTCGGGCCAACACCGCCAGGGTTGCGTCGAGGATCCGGCGGTCGGCTTGCTCCGTGCCGGCGGCCGACGGTTCGCCGGCATCACCGGTCACATGGCCCGGAACCTCCCGATTGACCTCGATGCCGATGACGCCACCTCCGAGTGAGCAGACATGATTGCTCACCTTCAGAACCTCATCTGCTGGATCTGGGCCGACAAGCCGC
>JBFHEP010000155.1:0-9604 GCA_041584095.1 Acidimicrobiales bacterium
CCGATGAAGTGCCAACGGACTCGCTTGGCCAGATCCGGTGAACGCTGGCGAAAGGCCTCGGCCTTGGCCGCCAACTCCTGGGCGTAGTTCTCACCCAACGCCGTGAGCCCGGCGGTCACCGCGTGTTCGACGAGTTCCGGACCGAAGGTCTTGGTGACGGCGACGATCGACACCTCATGACCCGGCATCCGGGCGGCGTCGATACGTTGCCGCAACTCCGCCAGTCGGGTCGAGATCTGCTCGACGGTCGCCGGTTTGGAGTCCATCACCCCGGCGCGGCTTCGATCCAGGCGACCGTCGTCTGCCGCGCGTCGTCCCCTCGTGTCCGATGGCTGAAGTACGCGTCGCTGCTGGTGCAGGGTCCGATGTCGGTCACCTTCCATCCGGCCTCCTGGCACGCCCGACCAACGGCCGTCGGTATGTCGAGTGCCGTCGTTCCCCACGCCGTGAGGCCCTTGACCTCCTCGCCGTAGCGCTCGATCAGGGTCGTCATGTCATCGGCTTCGAATTCGTAGCGGTTCGGATGAATGCTGGGCCCGACGAGAGCTTCCACCGGGCGCCCGGCCCGTTCGATCAACCTTTCCCCGGTCGACTCGACGATGCCGTCGACAAGGCCGCGCCAACCGGCGTGCACGACGGCCACGCCCCGCTCCGCCACCAGGACGACGGGCGAGCAATCAGCCGTCGTCACCGCAATCGGGCATCCCGGGACGATGGTGAAGAGACTGTCGGCCGTGGCGCCTGCGTGTTCCCCCGGCTCGCAAACCTCCAACACCGTGGTGCCGTGAACCTGATGGATCCAGGTCCACGGAGCGTCGACAATGGCCCGCCGCCTGGTTTCGACATCGGGAGCCGGATCACGAATCTGAAAGTCACCGTCGAACCGGTCGGTCATGAAGACCCGAACCGTCCCACCGTCGATCAGGACCCGTCGGGGGTAGCCCACCGCCGAACCGATCAGCGGAGAAATGACGGTACGTCGAAGTCGTCCTCGGGGTCTTCCTCCTCCTCGAAGAGATCGAGAAGGCCCCGAGTGGTCGATCCGTTGGTTCGCTCTGCGGAGCCGTGGCCATTGCCGTTGCGGCTGACAACCTCGGGCTCGAAATCGTGGTCGGTGGTGACCAGGCCCGCTTCGTCGTCGACCAGATCGATGACATGATCCTCGTAGCGGTCGAACCCCGCGGCGATGACCGTGACCTGGATCTCCTCACCCAGATTCTCGTCGACCACGGTTCCGAAGATGATGTTGGCGTCGGGGTGCGCAACGTCGTGGATGATTTCGGCGGCCTCGCTGACTTCGAACAGGCCGAGGTCGCTGGCTCCGGCAATCGTGAGCAATATGCCGCGCGCACCCTCGATGGAGGCTTCGAGTAGCGGGCTGGCGATCGCAGCTCGCGCCGCCGACAGGGCCCGGTTTTCACCGCCCGCCCGACCGATGCCCATCAGGGCGCTTCCTGCCTCGTGCATGATCATCCGCACGTCGGCGAAGTCGGTGTTGATCAGGCCCGGCGTGGTGATCAGGTCGGCGATGCCGCTGACACCCTGGAGGAGGATCTCGTCGGCCATGCGGAACGCGGAGACCATCGACGTCTTCTCATCGGCGATCGACAGGAGTCGATCGTTGGGGATGACGATCTGGGTGTCGACCTTGTCTCGAAGCCGCTTGATACCGGTTTCGGCCTGGGCCGCCCGGCGGCGGCCCTCGAACCCGAACGGCCGGGTGATAACAGCAATGGTCAGTGCGCCCTGACTCTTCGCGATCTCGGCGATGACCGGGGCGGCACCGGTTCCGGTACCGCCGCCTTCGCCGGCGGTGATGAAGACCATGTCGGCGCCGGACAATGCAGCGCTGATCTCCTCCCGATGTTCCTCCGCGGCCTGCTGGCCGACGGCGGGATCGCTTCCGGCACCGAGACCACGGGTCAGTTCACGACCAACGTGGATCTTGGTTTCGGCGTCGCTCATCAAGAGGGCCTGGGCGTCGGTGTTCACCGCGACGAACTCGACCCCTCGGAGACCGGCGTCGATCATGCGGTTGACGGCGTTGCAGCCACCACCTCCGACCCCGACGACTTTGACTACGGCCACATAATTTTGACTACTCATTCCAACCTCGTCATTCCACCCTCAAGGCTAGCAAGGGCCCGGTCTTCGAACTGGGATGCCAGACAGGGTTCAGGTGAGACATTCGTTCCTGTGCGATTCGTTCTTCTTGACAGTGTTTGCGGGTCAATTTTCGGTTCGATCCTCGGTGTCGAACGCTGGTCGATCTTCGCTGTTCACGGAGCGGGCCATCGGCCACCCCCTCAGCGTGGATCGTTGGGGGATCAAAGACAAGCACCCTCGGCCGATTCCACCCGCCGAACGGCGGCGGCGGTCGGTACCCGAAGGTCAATCACGGAGACGCATTCCAGGTCGACCCTGGCCAGCACGGTCTCCAATGCCTGGATCTTTTCGCCGAGCAGCGAGCTGTCGCCGATGTTGGCTCGAGCGCCGCTCGTCAATTCGAGAAACAAATCGCCCTCGGAAACGGTCATCGCCGACACCTGATCGACGAGGGGTCGGGGCATGGAGTGGACCAGGCTGAGAATCAGCCCTGTTTCCTCGGGTGCCGACTCCCCGGGACGGCCCGAGGCCTCGATGCCGGCGACCGGCAGGAATCCGGCGGGGATGTCGTTGACCAGCTCGAGCTGCTGGCCGAGCTGGTCAACCAGTACATAGCGGCCCGGAGCGCTGTCGCCACCGCCGGCACCGGCGCCGGGCCCGACGACCGGCAGTGCGAGGATCGGCTTTCGCTCTCTGAGCCGGACGATGATCTCGCCGTCGAGACGTCGCTCGACATCGGCCTTCCGCACCCAGGGAAGCGCCTCGACAGCGGCTTCGGCCGCCGCGAGGTCGAGGTCGAGCAGCGGCTGGCCGGCGAGAATGGATGTGGCCCCGACGACATCGTCAGTCGGGGTCCGGTCGTTGTCGACCACCGTGATGGCGTCGACGTCGGCGAGTTCGCTGTTCAGGATGCCGATGGCCGATACGGCCAGCAGCGACACCACGGTCAGGGCGAGAACGACCCGAAGCCTGCGAGCGCCCTTCTGCCTCCTGATCTCCTGGCGGCGACCGACGAATCGATCCGACGTGGGCCCGACTCGAATCGAGTCGGTGTTGTAGCCGAGCGGCGTCGGCCGGGCCGGGGTGCGGGATGGCTTGGCGGTGCGGCGACGGTCCGCCTTACCGCTCGTTCGGCTCGGGCCGCTCCGACCGCTGGTGGACCGGCGACGCCGGGTGCTCGACGGTGACGGACTCACTGGCGTCCCACCTCGGTTGGCGCGATCGACTCGAAGCCGATCAGCTTGTTCTCGGGCGTCAGCTCCACACCGGTTTCGGCCAGCACTCGACGCTGCACCTCGAGGATGAGCCGGTAGACATCGTCGGCCGATCCGTCGGGTTCGGCTTGGATGAAGTTGGCGTGCTTCTCGGACACCGAGGCCGTGCCGACCCGCAGACCCTTCAGGCCGAGCGAATCGATGAGCCGACCGGCCGAGTCCCCCTCCGGGTTGGCAAAGACGCTGCCTGCATTCTGTCCTCCTGGCTGGTTGGTCCGCCGCCATCGCACGATCTCACTGATCTCGGCTTCGGACTCCGTCCTGTCACCGGGGGCCAACCTGAGGCGGGCGGAGACCACGATCTGCCAGGGACGGATCGCCGAGACCCGGTAGCCGAGTTGGAGTTCGTCGAGAGACCACTCCCGGACTTCCTCGACCGGGTCGCCCGATCGCAGGTCGACGACACCGGCCGAGACGAGGGAGGCTGCCATGTCGGAGCCGTGACCGCCCGCGTTCATCCGCACCGCGCCGCCGATGGAACCGGGGACGCCGACCGCCCACTCGAAACCGGTGAGGGCGGCTGCGGCGGTCTTGCGGGCCACGACCGGAAGGAGGGCGGATCCGCCCGCGGTGACGACGGGTTCGTGCTCGTCGACGATGATCCCGGCGAACTCGTCGCCCAGGTGGATCACGATCCCTCCGAAACCGGCGTCGGACACCAACAGGTTGGAACCCTTGCCGACCACGAGGACCGGGCAATCGACATCGGCCAGTGCTCGACGCACCAGTTGAAGGTCGGCGACGGTCCTGGCTTCCACCCACAGAGCGGCATCGCCGCCGACCCGGTAGGTGCAGTACGGGGCGAGGCTCACGTCGACCCGGGCCTTCGCACCCAGAATCCGGTGCGCCGGGGCGAGATCGGGGCGGGACGTCATTGGTCGACCTTCCGGTCCCGGAGGAACGACTTCGGCGGACGACCATTGGCCGCCAGGCGAAACTCGAGGCCCCCAGGGCACAGTAGCTGCTCCGCAGGTGCGACGGTCATCGGTTCTGAAGCTCCGGGAGGAGCCGATCGGGCACTCGAGTCAGATCACCGGCGCCGAGCGTCAGGCAGAGGTCGCCGGAACGGAGCTCGGTCAGCATCGCGGCCGGCAGATCGTCGAGCGATTCGACGTAGCGGACATCGGCCTCGGGGTGATTCTCGGACACCACTTTCACGATCAGTTCGCCGGTGATGCCAGGGCGCGGCTTCTCCCCGGAGGGGTAGATGCCGGTAACGAACAACACATCGGCTCTCGTGAAGGCGTCGCCGAACGTCGACCACAACTGTTCGGTGCGGCTGTAGCGGTGGGGCTGGAACGCCACGACCAGGCGATCCGGTTCAAGGCTGCGGGCGGCGGCGATCGCGGCCTCGACCTCGGTTGGAAGATGGGCGTAGTCGTCGACCAGGAGGATCCCGGCCGCCTCACCCCGGCGCTCGAATCGCCGCCCGACGCCACCGAAGTTCGACAGGGCGTTGGCGGCGGCGGTCAGGTCGGCGCCGAGCTCGACGGCTGTGGCGAGCGCCGCAGTTGCGTTTCTGGCGTTGTGCATACCGGGCTGTCGAAGGCTGACGTGGACCTCACCGGCGGCCGACGCCACCCGGAAGCTGATCCCGGTCGGTGTCGGCAGTGGCTCGATGATCCGCCAGTCGGCATCGGCATCGGTACCGTAGGTGACGGTCTTGGTCTCGGCGGCGACCGCTCGGGCCAACTCGGCCGCTCCCGGATCGTCGAGGCACAGAACCCGAGGACCCGGCGCTTGGGTCACGAACCGGACGAACGCCTTCCGGAGAGCGTCGAATCCACCGTAGTGCTCGAGGTGGTCGGGCTCGACGTTGGTGACGACGACGGCCTCGGCCGTCAGCTCGACGAACGTTCCATCGCTCTCGTCGGCCTCGACGACCAGCAGATCGCCGGTGCCGACCGCGGCGCCCGAATCGAGATCGCGCAGGTTGCCGCCGACGATGAACGCCGGATCGAGACCGGCCCCCCGAAGGGCGGCGGTGAGCATGGCCGACGTGGTCGTCTTGCCGTGGGTACCGGCCACGGCGACGGTGCGCCAGACTTTCGACAACTCGGCCAGGATCTCGGCTCGTCGAAGGACCGGCAGGCCGCGTTCACGGGCTGCCGTCAGTTCGGGGTTGGAGTCGGGTATCGCGGTCGAGTGGGTCACGAGGTCGGCGTCACCGAGATTGGTGGCGTCGTGCCCGACGGTCACATCGACTCCGGCGCTCCGCAGTTGTGCCACGACCTTTGAGTCGGTCAGATCCGACCCGGTGACCGTGTGACCTCGGCCGACGAGGACGAGGGCGATGGCGCTCATTCCGGCGCCGCCGATACCAACGACGTGGACGTGGCGGGAGCGCCCGATGTCGCGGTCGCCGATGGAGACGGTGGTGTCGGTGGTCATCTGAGTCCTCCCGCTTCGAGCACGAGTTGCGCCACGTCGGCCGCCGCCGCCGGTCGGGCCACCGATCGGGCCGCATCGGCCATCCATTGACGCCGGTCGTGGTCGGTGATCATCGGCTCCAGTTCGAGCTCCAACCGGTCGGCTGTGGTGTCGCTATCGTCAATGAGGCGGGCGGCACCGGCGGCCACCAACTCTGCGGCGTTTGCCCGTTGCGCATCACGAGGAGCGATCGGCAGGGGAATCAGCAGGGACGGCAGGCCGGCAACTGCCAGCTCCGCGACAGTTGACGCTCCCGCCCTCCCGACGGCCAGATCGGCGCCGGTCAGCACGTCGGCCATGTCATTCTCATACTCCACGGTCATGTACAGAAGTCCTTGGAGCCCGGGCGCCGGCGGTGCCTGCTCGAATTCGTCCCAGTCGCGTCGCCCGACGATGTGATAGATCGCGACGTCGCCCCGATCCGACCAACGCCGGGCCAGGTCACGTACGGCGGTGTTGATTCTCCTGGCTCCCAACGAACCGCCCGAACAGGCGATCAGCACCCGATTGTCGAGAGCTTGTGGTCCGTGTCCGACCAGTCGACGTTCGATCAAGCGTCGACGAGCCTCATCCTGATCGTTGTCGGTCATCGAGCGCACAACTGCCGCCCGAATCGGGTTGCCGGTGACGACCCCGTTGGGAAGATCCGTTTTCGGAAACGGAAGCGCGCAGACCTTGGCCCAGCGGCCGAACAGGCGATTGACGGCACTGGCCTTGGCGTTCTGCTCGCTCACCACGATCGGGATACCCCGCAGGACGGCAGCCGCTGACGCAGCGAACGCCGCATAACCGCCAAGACACACGACCACGTCGGGTTTGCGTTTCGACACGATCGCCAGACCCTTGGCCAGGCCTCTGAGCAGGCCGAGCACCGAGCCGAGATTCTCGGTCGTGAGCTTTCGCTGGATTCCACGGCCGGGCAGGAGGTCGATGGAGAACCCGGCGTCGCCGACCAGCGTCGCCTCGTCGCCTCGTTCACCTCCTACGAAGTGGATGTCGTGTCGGGGTACGCCGGCGTCCACCAGGGCTTCGGCAACGGCGATGCCCGGATTGGTGTGGCCGGCTGTCCCACCGCCGGTGATGATGATCATGATTTCCCCTCCGCCAGGGTCGGGTCGACGGCGCGCCGGGAGACTCCGGTGAGGAGCCCCGCCGCGGTCAGGGAGACGATGATCGACGTTCCGCCGTAGGACAGGAACGGAAGCGGTTCGCCGGTCGTTGGGAAAACGCCGATGACGATGCCGATGTTGAGGAATGCCTGGAACACCAGCCAGATCGTGATTCCGGCGGCCAGCAGCATTCCGAAGCGATCAGGGGCGCCGAGGGCGGCCCGGACACCGAAAAAGGCGACGAGAACGAAAGCCAGGATCACTGCGGAGGCACCGATGAGACCGACCTCCTCAGCCACGATGGCGAAGATGAAGTCTGTCTGGGATTCGGGTAGGAAGCCCCACTTCGCCCGACTGGCGCCGAGCCCGACCCCACCGATACCACCCGAGGCGATACCGATACGGCTCTGGATGATCTGGAACCCGTCGCCCCCGGGATCCTTCCACGGATCGAGGAAACTGGTCAGGCGATCCTGCTGGTAGCTGACCGCCAGGGCCATCGCCAGCCCGCCGGCGGCCAGACCGCCGGCCCAGGCGAACAGGCTCGGGAGTCGGGCGCCTGCCACGAACAGCATGAGGCAGGCCACGGCCGCCAGCACCAGCGGCGTGCCAAGCTTCGGCTGCAAGACGATGAGCCCCGACAGCAGGCACAGGGTCAACATCACCGGGCGGATGGTGAGTTCCGGTCGGTCCATGCGTCGCTCGCGGCGGGCCAGCAGGTCGGCCGTGAAGATGACGAAGATCAGTTTGGCCAGTTCCGAGGGCTGAATCACGAAGCCGCCGACGCCGATCCAGCGCTGCGATCCGTTGACGGTTCGGCCCACACCTGGTAGAAGGACGGCGACGAGCAGAACCAACACGCCGATCATCGCCGGTGCGGCGAACCGTCGAAGGCGGCGGTAGTCGATGTGGGCCCCGAGGACGAAACCGACGGTTCCGATGCCCGCTCGTACGAGCTGCTTGCGGAACAAGCCAAACGGGGAATCCTCCCCCAGCAGGTGGAGACTGGCCACCGACGAGGCAGAGAGCACCATGATCAGCCCGAACAGGGTCAGCGAGGTGAAGAGGGCGACGAGGAATGCCGAGTTGGCCCGACCGAGATCGGTGACCTCCAGACCTGCCCGTCGTCGGCGAGACGGATGGCGGTGGGTCGCCTGCCGCCTTGCCGTCCGATCGTCGCGGGCACGGGCGGTGGAACGGCTTCGATGCTTCGCCGATCGACTGCGACTGTTCGAGCGGCCGGACCGGGTGGTGCCCTTCGAGGTTCGGGAGCGGCGTGAGGTCGCGGTCATGCGTCCAGAACCCTCTCGTGAACGAGTCGGGTGAAGTCGCGGCCCCGCTCGCCGTAGTTGGCGTACCAGTCGAATGACGTGCACGCCGGTGACAGCACAACGGCGTCACCAGGCCGGGCGAGCTTGCGGGCCAGGTCGATCGCCTCCTCCATCGACTCGGCCCGCTCGACAGGCACCAGCGAATCGAACACGGCGGCGATCTCGTCGGCGGCGGCGCCGGTGGCGACAACGGCCCGCACGGGCGGAACCGTCGAGGCGAGGGAATCCATGGCCAGACCCTTGTTCTTTCCGCCTGCGATCAGGACGACCGAGTCGAAACCGGCCACGGCAACGACGGTGGCGTGGGGAACAGTGGCCTTCGAGTCGTTGAACCAGGTCACCCCGTCGGCCGTGCCGACCGGCTCGAGGCGATGGGGCAGCCCGGCGAACGAGGTCAGCGTTGCGCGGATGGCGTCGAGATCGGCACCACCGGCTGAGGCGATCGCCGACGCCGCCAGGGCGTTGGCCACATCGTGGGGCCGATATCGCTTCAGCTCGGCCACGGGCAGGAGGGGACCATCGGGACCGACGAGAATGGTAGCCGACGCAGCACCACCGGCCGGACGGTCGACCGACCACTCGACCCGCTCGGTGAGCGAGAACCGCTCCAGCCGGACCCGGCCCCCGGGGAGGTCCGCGGCGTGGGCCATGACCACCGGATCGTCGGCGTTGGCGATGGCCACCGAGCCCTCGGTGAGGTGGCTCCAGATCGAGGCCTTGGCCTGCTCGTAGGCATCGAGCGAGTTGTGGGCGTCGAGATGATCGGGCGCGAAGTTGAGCCAGGCGGCGACGTGAGGGGAGAAACTCCGGCTGTGTGCGAGCCGGAACGACGACGCCTCGACCACGAAGACCTCGATGGCGGCGTCGTCGATCGCCGCGACAAGAGGAACGTCGGTGTTGCCGACCGCTTCGGCCCTCCGGCCCGCACGATTCAGCATCTCGGTCACCATCATCGTGACCGTGGTCTTGCCGTTGGTGCCCGTGATGGCCAGCACCGGGCGGTCGTCCCAGG
Source organism: Acidimicrobiales bacterium (assembly GCA_041584095.1). Lineage (GTDB taxonomy): Bacteria > Actinomycetota > Acidimicrobiia > Acidimicrobiales > SZUA-35 > JAHELU01. The sequence goes on from JBFHEP010000155.1 coordinate 9,263, forward strand.
CTTGGGCCAGATCGAACTCACTCAGGACCGTGACGCCGTGATCCCGGCCAAGCCGGAACACCGGATGATCGTCGGGCAGGCCGGGGCTCGGCAGGAGAACAGAGGCCGAGCTGACGAGCTTGTCGAGTTGCGCCTCCGACGGGGCACCGATCAGCTCCAGGTCCATCCGAGCGGCCGCCGCCTCCGATTCGGGGCTGGGGCGATCGTCGACCACGACCGGGTCGATTCCCCGATCGACCAGGGCCTGAGCCACGGCACGACCGGTCACGCCGAACCCGACCAGCAAAGGCGCCTCGATGGGCAGAGGTGAACCGTCCACGGCATCAGGGCGGGGTGTGTCCG
>JBFHEP010000156.1:0-9539 GCA_041584095.1 Acidimicrobiales bacterium
GCGCTGATGACGGCGCGGGCCAAGGTCGGTGTCGAGGACGCCTCGGACGTGCTCGGCAGTCTGAGCCGGTGCGGCGAGATCCCGTTCAGCCCGGAACGTCAACGGATGAGCACCATCAATGTCGACGGCGATCGCACCGCGCTGCTCGCCGTCAAGGGGGCCCCGGACCAGCTCGTCGATCGGTGCCGATGGGAACGAAAAGCCGGCCACATGTCTCCACTCGATCCCGACCGCCGGCGATGGTGGCTCGATCAGGTCGAGGCGGTGGCAGTGCGGGGTCTGAGAACGCTCGCCATCGCGTACCGGGACTTGGATCCGCAGCAGTTGAACACACTCCCGCCGGATACTGACGTCGAACGAGACCTGGTCCTCTGCGGCATCGTCGGCATCCTCGATCCGCCGCGGCTCGAGGCCCGCGACGCGATCGCGATGGCGGCCCGGGCCGGCATCCGAGTGGTCATGATCACCGGCGACCATCCGGGCACCGCCCGGCGCATCGCCACCGAGGTCGGCATCATCGGCGAGGGCGGTGCGGTGGTCACCGGGGCCGAGATGTCGTCGGCCGGCGGCGAGGCCCGGGCCGAGATGGTCCGGTCGACGTCGGTCTTTGCCCGCGTCGCCCCGGAACAGAAGCTCGAGATCGTCCAGGAGCTGCTGGCCCAGGGCGAGATCGTCGCCGTCACCGGCGACGGTGTCAACGATGCGCCGGCGCTACGGGCCGCCAATATCGGGGTTGCCATGGGGGTCACGGGCAGCGATGTCTCGAAGGAGACCGCCGACATCATCCTGGCCGACGACAACATCGCCACAATCGTCGCCGCTGTGCACGAGGGCCGGACGATCTTCCACAACATCCGCAGCTTCCTTCGTTATCTGCTGTCGTCGAACATCGGTGAGGTTCTCACGGTCTTCCTCGGGGTCGTAGGTGCCGGAGTGATCGGCTTGACCGACGCATCGTCGGGAGCCATCTCGTCGCCACTCCTGGCGGTTCAGATCCTGTGGATCAACCTGGTGACCGATACCGGCCCGGCGCTGGCCCTGGGCGTCGACCCTCCCCGAGCCGATCTCATGGATCGCCCGCCTCGTGAGATCGGTCAGCGGATCATCGACGGGCGGATGCAGCGCGGCATCGGTCTCATCGGTCTGACGATGGCCCTGGCCTCGCTCGGCATGCTCGACCTCAAACTGCCTGGAGGTCTCCTCGGCGGACCGTACTGGGGTGACGGCGATCTCGTCACGGCTCGAACCGCGGCCTTCACCGTTCTCGTTCTCGTGCAGCTGGTCAACACCTTCAACGCCCGGTCCGACGTCGATTCCATCCGAGGCCGGATGCTGATCAATCGGATCCTGCTGGCCGCAGTGTTCGGTTCGCTGGTCCTGCAGGTCGCCGTCGTGCACGTTCCATGGTTCCACGCCCCGTTCGGCACGGGCCCGCTCGGCCTCCTCGACTGGCTGATGGCCGGCCTCCTCGCCCTGTCGGTTCCGGTCGTGAGCGAACTACGCAAACTGCTTCTGCGCCGTCGTCACCCGACCGTGCGGCTACCGCAACGTCACTCGACGATCGGGACGACCACGGTCGGCGACAACGGATGATGGAGCAGCGATGTGGTGGTCGAGCCGAGGAGTAGGTACGACACGCCACGGTGGCCTCGGGCGCCGATCACCAGCAGATCGGCGGACGCCGCCAGATCCCGCAGCACGATTCGTGGATCGCCCTGGCGAATATCGATGATGACGGCGGGTCGTGCCCACGCGGCCTCGACCGCTTCCGACCCGACGGCGGCCAGAGCATCGTCGACGGCTCTGTTGACCAGCGATGTGGTCGCTGCCTCCAGCTCCGGATTGGGCCCTGGTGGTTCGCTGAAGACGTGGTCGGTCCAGCAGCCGGCGGCGATCACGTCACCATCCGGATCGACGTGTCGCAGCGCCCAGATCAGAGCCTCGACCGAGTTCGGTGACCCGTCGACGCCGACCACTGCATGGTTGATCGTCGGTTCGATCGCGGTCTCCTCGGTGATGACGGCGACCGGGACCGTCGCATGCTTGACGCAGTAGGAGCCGACCGATCCGAACAGCGTCTCGGCCGCCGCGCTGCGGCCGCGGCTGCCGACGACGAGTAGGTCGGCATCGGCCGACGCGCCGACCAGGGCCGGGCCCGCACTCCGGCACATCACCCGGGCACGCTCGGCCAAGCCGGGGAACCCTTCGATCGTGGCCTTGAGCCGCTCCTCGGCGTCTTCCTTCACGATCCGGTCGATCTCGTAGTACATACTCGGCATCCCGAGACCGTCTCCGAGTGGCTGCATCGAGTAGGCCAGGACCGGCGTAACCGGTCCGAGGACATCGGTCTTGGCCACGGCCCAGGCCAATGCCCGTCGCGAATGGTCCGACCCGTCCACTCCGACGACGACCTGGCGTTCTTGCTCCTGCATGGCAACACACTCCTGACGGGGCCTTCACGTGAATCATGGCGCTCCTGGAAGACCGCCGGCCAGGGACGATGGTCCTGACCCCGCCGATGCCACCCCGCCGCTCGACCGGCGAGTCGGGAACCTATTCGAGTTCGAGGTCGGGCCACCCGCTGCCGTTCTCCAGCACTGCGGTCACTCGAGCCCAGCTGGCGTCGAGCTCGCGTGCCAACCGCTGGTCGAGGTCGGGTGGGCGGACCCGAGGGTCGGAACGGTGGACCGTCAGGGTCACCGGGTCGAGGTGCAGCGGGATCACCTGGAGCTCGGTGGAGAAGGTGCCGCCGGCGGTCTCGGTGGCGGTGACTCGGACCAGGAGCTCGTCCCGCCGAATCGCCTGGGTCGAGGCCGAGAGCAGGTTGCCCATTCCGTAGACCAGCCATTCCCCGTCGATGCGGTCGATCGGTTGGACGGTGTGGGCGTGGTGCCCGACGATGAGATCGATGTCGGGTGAGGCCAACAGACGGGGTCCGAGTTCTCGTTGTTGCCGGCTGGGAGTGGTCCGATACTGCTCGCCCCAATGGAGCGACAGCACCACGTACTCGGCCCCGTCGGCTCGTGCTCGCGCCGCTTCGGCCAGGATCCGCTGCTCGTCGATCAGGTTCGACAGCCACGGCATCTCCGACGGCACCGAGAAACCGTTGAACCCGTAGGTGTACGACAGGTTCGCCACCCTCACATCGGCCGGCTCGATCCAGATGCTGTCGAACCTCTCATCGGGATCCCGAGCCGAACCGCTGTGCCGGAGATCGGCGTCGTCGAGAACGCCGAGCGTTTCGGCCACCCCTCGGGCACCGTGGTCCAGGACGTGGTTGGAGGCCGTGGTGCAGGAGTCGTAGCCGATGCGCCGCATGTCATGGGCCAGGTCGCCCGGAGCCCGGAAGACGGGGTACGGGTGAAGACGGGTGTTGTCGGCCGAAAGGTTGACCTCGAGGTGGCAGACGGCCCAGTCGACCTCGGCGACGAGTGGAGCGATGGGCGCCAGGAGCGACTCGTAGTCGTAGTCGCGGAACGTGTCGTCGGCTGCGTTCGCCGCGGCGGTTGTGTTGACCCGATTGTGGATCAGCAGGTCGCCGGTGAACGCCATCGTGAACGAACGTCGTGCTCGAGACGTGGACGACTTCTCGGCAGTGGTCGGGACCACGGTCGTCGCCACGGGCGTTGCGCTCGGGGCTTCGGCCGCCGGCGTCAGTGGTCGATCAACATCGAGCGACGGCGTTCCTGCCTCGGTGGCCACCGGGGCGCACGCCACAACCAAGGCCAAAATGGTCGCCCCGATCACTCCACCAAGCTGTGACATACATCAAGCATGATGGCCCAGAAGGTCGATGGTAAGGGTCGATGGTCACCTCAGACGCTGGGCTCGATGCCCGTCACCGGTCTTTCCGGACGACCAGGACGGCACACGGAGCGTGATGGAGCACATTGGTTGACACGCTTCCGTGGAGTAGCCGTTTCGTCGCCCCCTCGCCCCGGGAACCGACGACGATCAGGTCGGCGTCGTAGTCTTCGGCAGCTTCGATGATGGCGTCGGTCGGGTGGCCGATGACTTCGTGGTAGTCGGCTTCGACCCCGGCCAACTTCATGAGCGATCGAGCGTCGTCCATTGTCGAATCGACCTGCATCGTTCCATGCATCAAGGGCTTGAACTCCTCGGGCAGGCTGTCGGTGATGGAGCGGAGCTCAGCCGGCGAAATGGGACGGAAGGCGCTGACGACGTGGACCTTCGTGTCCGGATTGAGCCGGGCGAACTCGGCCGCGGCCCGGAGGGCGTCTTCGGCGTCGGGCGAACCATCGGTGCCGACAACGATCGTGGAGAACACGGCTACATTCCTTTCGTCGGATGGCGACACGGCAATCGTGCCCCGGTTCCCCAGGCGGTGACCAGAGTCCAAGGGCCCGACTGTCGATGGGAGCGGGGTTCCTCGTTAAGCAAGCCGCAGCGCATCGCAAAGGGCTACGGCTCGTTGTGGATGATGCCGCCGATTCGCTCTTCGACGTGTTTTCGCCAGAAGCGGACAATTGCCGCGTTGCCCTCGAACGAACCCAGGAGCCGGGACTTGAGGTGCGAGGCCTCGATGATCGCCCGGGCGGTGGCCGCGCTTCGTTGCGACGCCATGAAACCGGGGTGTTCCCGGAGTGCGGCGAGCCGGTATGGCGTGATCTCCAGCTGTGTGCCGAGTCGAAGCGGCCGGGCGCGGCGCCGCGGTTCACGCAGGGTGTGGAGGATCCGGGCGAAATCGAGCAGCTCGCGCCCGGGGCCGTCGCGGATCCAGGATTCGATCTCCGGGTGGCGGGTCAGGACGTTCTCGGTCATCGCCTCGACCTTGACGACATCCTTGGCTCGCAGACCCGAGATCGACCGGGTCAGGTAGTTCAGTATCGTGGCGCCGGGATGCGACGTAGGCGTCGGGAGCCGATCGTCGATCAGGAGCTGGAATGTCTCCATGGTCTCATCGCCGATCGGTGCCTGGAACGGATAGAGGGCCTTGAAGCCTTCGAAGGTCACCGAAGGCCGTCCATGATCGTCGACGGCGGTGACATAGCGATCGGCGAGAAAGATCCGGGCGGTGCTACGCACCGGTTGGCGGCGTTGGCTGTTCAGCTCGGTCAGCTTCTTCAGCCCGAAAACGCTGACCGGCAGCCGATCACCGATCACCTCCTCGCCCAGCAGTCGGACGGCTTCGATCTGCGCGGGATCGGTCGAGAGCACGAGCGTGTCAAGGTCGCGAACCGAACCGTCGGATCTGAGCCGGGGAAGATCACAGACCGCCGGCGCCGTGATCGTCCGTGTTTTGACGTCGATCACCGTGTCCTCGTGCAACAACGCGGCCGCGCCGTTGCCCCCGATGATCTGGATCGGGGGCAAGTCGGACCGTTTGTTCGACGCCTGTATGAACGCCTCGATGATCGAACCGCTGGTTACGGTCAATCGCAGGCGTGGTGGATGATGGCGTCGCTGCCCGGGACGACGATGTGGGTGTCCGGATCGTCACTCCAGAGGACCCGGTACGGGGGGCTTCCCCCGGTACCGAGCACTTCGACGATCCTGCCGATTCGGGGGGCTCGACCGACTCGACGGCTGCCGACGACGAGGCTGTCACCCTCGGTTGCATGCATGGGGCTCGCTCCTGACTTTCTCGGGGTATGACGGTTGGACTGTCGTTGTTGGACGTTGGTTCAGTGCGGTTCGTCAGCCGACGAATTCGTCGACTTCGGTGGTTGTTCTCGAACGGAATTCGGTATCCACGGCCCGCCGGTGGTACCGGCGGATGTAGGCCGACAGATAGGCGACCAGGCCGTGAAGGCAGATCGCCACGAAGCCGTACATCGCGGCTGCGAACAGGAGGGAGCCGTCGAATACCGACCGGCCGTCGATCTCCTGGATCGGGTACATGCCCCGGAATGGTTGCATGGCCCGTTCGGTGGTCCGGTACACCCAGTCGACGAACGATGCGTCCGGGCTGGCTCCCGCGAGGTGCAGGAGGAAGCCCAGCGCCAGGATGGAGAAGGTCATGATGACGACGACGTTGACCACCATGACCAGGGCCTTGGCACCCCGGAGCAGCATCTCGATCGTCTCGTCGCTGACCAACTCCGGCTCGACGAATTCGTCGTCTTCGATGTTCGGTGAATGTCCCGACGTCTGCCCTCGGACGCCGGAATCCTCATGTTTCCTGGTTGCGGTCATCGGTCTCGGTCCTTTCCGTTCTCGCTTCGATGTCCTTGGTCACGTGCCGTCGAAAAGAATCCGGGTGACCGACGCCTCCCAGATACGTCCATCCTCGCCTCCCGATGTCGTCAGCACAAGAGCTCCGCCGCCGGCATCGGTCTCGGGCCACTCGATGGATGTTTCGAACGGCCGTATTTGGTCGCCACCGCCGGTGGCGAACGTCTCGACCAGCGGTTGGGTGACGCCGTCGGCCCGCAGGGCGACCTCGACCTGGCCCTCGAAGGCCAGAACTGTGCCGGCAACGGTCAGCGGCGACTCGATCTCGGTCATTGCGGTCGGTTCGGTCAACGTGATGTTCTCGGTGGCGGCGCCGAGGACCCACCACGTGTCGTCGGACCCGAGAAGACGAACGAAAACAACCGTCACGGGGCCGTCCGCCACGGGGCGAATCTCGACCTCGCCGGACCGGCTGTCACCCTGTTGGAAGTCGCCGACGACCGGATCGTTGAAACCGACGAAGTCGACGGCGAAACCGCGGGCCGCATCGACCGGGTCGGTGTAGCGATTCGTGGCGCCGGACCAGGGCCATACCGCGCTGCGGTATGTGTCCGGGTCCTCGCCGGTCGTCGTCTGGGCGGTGGATGCCGTCGTTGCCGAACTGGTTGTGGTCGACCCGGTCGTCGATGCGGACGAGTTCGTCACCGACTCGCTCGAGGTCGAAGCTGTGGTGTCGGTCGACGTCGACCCCGTCGTGCTCGAATCGGCGGTCGTTGCGGTCGTCGATGTGTCGGTGGTGTCGACCGAGGAATCGTCGTCGCCCAGAAGTGCCAGAACGACGACGATGATCACGATGGCCGATATCAGCACGCCGGCGGCCAGCACCACAAGGTCCGAAAAAGGCGGTCGATTGCCGCCACGACCTCCCCGCGGGGCGGGCGTCGGCGGCCGATCGAACAGTTCCGTGGTGTCGGTCATGTCACTGTGCCTCCATCGGCGGCATCGCTCGTGCCGTCGTCGGCTACCGACTCCATTGTCCGGCCGGCACGTGTCGAAGCTCCAGAGTCCAAGGTCCCCACCGAGCTGTCGGAATGCCGAATCTTGGGACTTTCGACCCTAGTGCCCGAGGGACGCTTGAATGATCATGAAGCTCAGTCCACGAGATGTGCGAGGGAGCCATCGGCTGAGAGGCAGGGAACGCTCGAGAGAGCTTCGGCTGCGACCTCCATGACCTGATCCGGACAATACCGGCGAAGGGAGAACATCTCGTGGATACCGCCGCGCCCGGACCCCTACGACGGTGGCCGGGGCGAGCGACGCCGGGGGCGGAGTCGGCCTTGACGCGTTGCCTAGCCGAAGGCGTCGGGCGGGACGACCGCCCCCGTCTCGGTGGTGACGCCCTCCCAGTCGCGGGTCGCCTCCTCGGCCCACTCCACCCACCGCAACATGGCCAGGTTCTGCTCGTGATAGAACCGGGTGGCCAGCGAGATGACCGGTAGGCGGTCGGGATACGGGCCTCCGCTCTCGGCGTACTCCCGCCGGCGCTCCTCGCTGTATTCCAGCTGTGCTTCCGCGTGGGCGCGGATGGCGGCCAGGTTGGTGCGTAGCGCGCCGAGCGACCCGTTGTCGGCGAATGCCACTTTCATCAGGGCCTCGAACTCGGTTGTCGGCCCGGCGCCCGGTTCGGCCAGCCATTCGGCCAGCTTCTGGCGGCCGGCGTCGGTGATCGAGTACACGGTGCCGGCCCGCTTACCCGTGTACTCCTTCCGGGATTCGGCCAGACCCAGTCGCACGAGCCGCTTCGGTTCCTCGTAGACAACGCTTGCCGCTCGGGGCCACATGTGGCCAACACTCCGCTCCATCTGCTGTGCGAGCTGGTAGGTCGTCCATGATCGGACACCGAGCAGGGACAGGATGGCGTACGACGTCGTCGTCAATTCTTTCACTTGCCAGTTCCTCCGATTCGGAGCATACTACATGCGGCGGAAAGATACTCCGATCCGGAGTAAATGAATCGGAGTGCCAAACACGGCAAATCCGCCAATCGAGAAACAAAGGAGTACGAGATGCCAACCTTCAGCGGCGTTTCACACATCTCGTTTTCTGTGCGGGACTGCGAGAAGACGGCAGCATGGTGGAAGGAGGTGTTCGATCTACCGCAGCTCACAACCCTCGAGCAGGATACGTGGCGGGCCGTGCTCCTCGAGCTGCCCGACGGCAACGCCATCGAGTTTCAGCAACACGACGCGAACGCCGGCGAGACCTTCGATCCGGTCCGCACCGGCTTCGATCACATGGGTCTCGAAGTCGACAGCCGTGATCAGCTCATCGAGTGGCAGCACCACTTCGAGGAGCTGGGTATCACCTACACGCCGATCGCCGACCGCGAGTACGGCTCGGTCCTCACGTTCAAAGATCCGGACCTCATCCAATTCGAGATGTTCCATCTGTCGCCCGAGTACGCGGCGTCGTTGAGCTGAGGAACTGTTCCGCGGCGGTGACCGGGCCGAGTACGGGGTCGAGGCGGCATACGTTGATGGTGCCGAGCACGTCGACCCGTGCGCTGGGACGCCCTCTTCGCGGAGTGTGGGCAGGCGGTGGCAACCGCGTGCCGATCCTCAACAGCGCAACTGGCTGTGCGCCGTGGTCGTACACACCTTGATACCAGGCCCGGACGATAATGCTCCCCATCGGGCGGCCGCCGACCAGAGCGGAGCCGGTGAAGGTCCAATCGCCCAGACGGTCGGCCTCGACCAGTGTCGCCACACAGACAACCGCCGGGAGCCGACGATCGCCTCCAAGTCTCAGCGTGAGCTCGAGTTGCATGGCGAACGGGTCGAACGGGATGTCGAGGCGGCCACTGGTCGTGAACGCCAAGCGCCGCCTGCTCCACGGCCATCGCTCGGTGACATCGAGGCGCTGGCCGCCCGGAATCGTCCAATGCCCCATCGCAGGAAACTCGATGCCCCCGTGGGTCTCTATCAGGCCGCAGCGGTTCATGACAACGCCGGTCGAGCCGGCGGTGGAAGCAACCATGTCGCCAACGGTCATGGTGGCCCTCTTCGTTCTTCGAGTCATTTCAGGCCTTGAGGTCATTCTGAGCCCCTCGGGCGACCTTGTCATCCCTGTGTGAAAAGGGATCCGCTTCCGAGCGACATGAACCCACGGCTTTGGGCCCGACACGGGGCACCGCAGCCAATGTGACCACAGGCATATTAACCAAACGGAATCGTTTGGTAATATGGAGCTGTGACCGAGACCAAACGCCGAGGACGACCCCGCGACCCTTCCCGGGATCGCATGATCCTGAATGCGGCCCGAGATGTGATGGCTCGCCGCGGGTTCACCGGAGCCACGATGGAGGAAATCGCGGCCACTGCGGGGGTCGGCAAGGACACGCTCTA
>JBFHEP010000157.1:0-9527 GCA_041584095.1 Acidimicrobiales bacterium
CGCGCCTCCGCCGCGGTTTGATCACCTCCGGCGACGCGGTGGGGGTCACGGGACGCTCCATACCAGAACCCTACCACAGATGCGCTACAGTGTCTGATCGAGATGAGCAATCGATGTAAGGTCAGAACAAGGTTGGCAACGTGAATGTGTTGACGTCGCCGCAGGCCGGCAGCCCGTCGTTCAGTGCCCGATCTCTGGCACTGTCGCTGCTACTCGGCACCCATCCGCCATGTCTGCCGACATCGGTGCTGGTGGCCAGCGGCTCGCTGTTCGGCATCAACGCCGGGACAATGCGGACTGCACTGTCGCGGATGGCCGCCAAGGGCGAGGTCGCCCCGACCGGTGAAGGTTACGAGCTGGCCGGTTCGCTCCTCGATCGCCAGGTGCGCCAGGATCGGGGCCGCCGCTCTCCGACCGCCGAGTGGGACGGGCGTTGGTACACCGTCACCCCCTTGCAGCCGGCTCGTGGGCTGGCCGACCGTCGCGATCTTCGAGGCCGACTGGAGCGGGCCGGGTTCGGCGAGCTGCGACCGGACTACTGGCTGCGGCCGGCGAACCGGGACCTTCCCGACCTCGGATCCGATCTCATCGTGGCCCTGGGTGAGCTGCTGGTCGATGACCTCGACCCCTTGGTCGAGAAACTCTGGCCCCTGAAGACCATCCAGGCCGAGGCAACCCGGCTGCTCGATGAATTGCAGCTGCTCACGGCGCGAGAAGCCGAACTCGACGGCAACGCCCCTGATGCCGATCTCGGTCCGTGGCTGGTCGAGACGTTCGCCGTCTCGGCCGACATCGTGCGATTCCTGACTCGCGAGCCCCGCCTCCCGCCGTCACTGGTGTCACAGCCATGGGCGCCCGACGTGCTACGGCGCGAGTACAACGGCTTGGAGCGGCTGTTCCAGCGCCATTTGGCTCGGTTTCTTCGCCGTCAGCAGGCGGCCGCTACCAACCAGGAGGGCGCTGAAAGCCGCCGGTGATCGACTCCACCATGGCCGCCGCCGCCAGAGCCGTTTGATCCTCCAGGAATGGACCGACGACCTGGAGGCCCATCGGTAGGTCCGTGGAGTGCAGACCGACTGGAACCGCCGTGGCGGGCAGATAGGCCACACCGAACAAGCCCATCCACCGCATCTGGTCGACGTAGGGCCGTGGCCGGCCCGCGACCTCGATGACGCGGGCGCTCATCGGCTGGCTGTGATCATGGGGGATGGCCACGGTGGGAGAGACCGGCGCCAGTACCACGTCCCAGTGCTCGAAGAACTCCCGCCAGCGGGCTCGCATCTGGAGACGCCGCTCGTTGGAAGACAACCAGCCACGGTGGCGCAGGGTGGCACCGGCCACTCCGAGCCCGCCCTCGACCTGCTCGCCGTTCCTCAGCCTCTCGGCCATGTTCTCGATCTCGGTGGGCGACCAGCTTCCCGACTCCGCAGCCCCGAGCAGATCGTCGAACACCCGGTCGGCCTTGGCGAAATCGAAGCCCGACGGTCGGGCGTCGCTCGACACGATTGCTCCCGCCTGCTCGAGGCGAAGGGCCACGGTTTCGATTGCGGCCGAGATCTCCGGATCGACGCGACAGTACGGGTCGTCGGCCCATACCGCGACCCGTAGGCCGTCGGGCTCCCGACGGCGGGCCGGCGGTAGATCGATGGACCAGGCGACTGCGTTCCAGGCGTTCGGCCCGACCATGAGATCCAGCGCGGTTCGACAGTCCTCGACGGTTCGGGCCATGGGGCCGATGACGGCGATATCGGCCTCGGTGAACGTGCCCGGCGGACCGGGTATCTGTCCACGACCCGACACGATGCCCCAGCTCGGTTTGTGGCCGACGATGCCGCACATGGCGGCCGGGTTGCGAATGGAGCCGGCGATGTCCGAGCCGACTTCGAGTGGGGTGAAGCCCGCAGCGAGCGCGCCGGCCGATCCGCCGGAACTACCTCCGACGGTGCGTGACGTGTTCCACGGATTGCTGGATGTGCCGAACAGGTCGTTGAAGGTCTGAATGTCACCGGCATAGATCGGCAGGTTGGTCTTGCCGTACACGATGGCGCCTTCCCTGATGAGGCCGGCCACCGAGTCGGCATCCCGGTCGGCAACGAAGTCCGACAGCTCCAGGGCTCCCGAGGTGGTCCGGAAGCCCTCCACCATGAACGAGTCCTTGACGGTGATGGGAAGACCGGCCAGCGTACCGAGCGTGGACTCGTGGCCGGTCCGGCCGGCGCCTGCCTGGCGGGCTCGCCGATCGTCGATCTCGTCGGCTCGTTCCAGTGCCCGCTCGGCATCGACCGTGACGACGACGTTGATCTCGCCGTTCCGATCCTCCACTCGCCGTAGCAGGCACTCGAGCAGCTCCCGTGACGACAACGATCGATCCGACAGGCGCTGCACCAGCTCGGCCACCGACAGGTACGGCAGCGAATCAGATGAATCCACGGCCCCAACCTAGCGGCGGCGACCGGGAGGGGTCGAGACGGTCGACGAGGCCGGGCGCGCCTGCACCGAACCGGCGACAAGCAATCACCACCATCCGTGGCGCAAGTCCGCCGGATGCCTACTATTGACCGAGTGCGTGGCCCACTACGATGGGCTCGATTACAAGGACATGGGAGAGACGATGTCACGAACAATGGGGGTTCAGCGGCTGACCGTGGTCTTGGTGGGTGCCCTGCTGTTCCTCACCGGATGCGCAAGCCGACCGAGTGCCGATGCACTGACTCAATCGATTCTCGATGCGGCTGAGATCGATGCGGCTGTGACGCTGACCGAGGCGCAGGCCCGCTGTATCGCCGATGAGCTACTCGACAGCGATCTGTCCGACACCACCGTGGCCGGTCTTGCCGAGAACTTCGATCAGCCCGAGGTACTGGCCTCTGATGCCGACACCGTCGAGTCGACCGTGGCCGAAGCTGCGATTGTTTGCGCCGACTCCTGATCCACCTGCACGGGATCATTCCCTCGCCTGAGAGGCCGTCGTGCTGACAGCGGGATCTGTCAGACTGGGTTCCGACGCCGCCCGGGCGAAGTCGGCGGGTCGACCGATTGTTGCCCTCGAGACGACGATCTTCTCCGAACTCGGGCTGCCCCGTCCTCACAGTGTTCAGGCGCTCGGCGACGTGAGCGCCGCGATCGTCGCCGGTGGAGCCGTCCCCGCGTTGACCGCCGTGTTCGACGGCGAAATCCACTGCGGTCCCGACTCCATTGCGGAGACGAGGATCTGCGGGCCGGCGACCAAGATGTCGGCCCGGGACATCGGGCGGGCCGTCGCCCAGCGATGGTCCTACGGCGCGTCGACGGTATCGGCCGCAGTGACGATCGCGGTGGCGGCTGGTGTGGAGGTTTTCGCCACCGGCGGCATCGGCGGGGTCCACCGTAATGCCGCCGTCACCGGTGACATCAGCGCCGACCTCGGGGCCATCGCCGCAAAACCGGTGGTCACCGTCACTGCTGGCGCGAAGGTCTTCCTCGACCTCGAACGCACGGTCGAACACCTCGAAACGCTCGGCGTTCCGGTCCTGGGCTGGCACTGCGATGAGTTCCCGGCTTTTCATTCACCGTCCAGCGGCATCGCGTTGAGCGCCGCCGTCACATCCGCCGCCGAGGTGGCCCGGATCGCCCGAGCTCACTGGGGAATCGGTGGCGGCGGCATCGTGGTTGCGTGCCCGATACCCGAAGGCGCCGCGATCGATCGGGCTGTTCTCGACGACTGGGTCGAGCAGGCATTGACGGAAACCGGGGCCATCGACCAGGGCGGTGCCGGTGTCACGCCGGCGGTCTTGGGGGCGCTGGCCGAGATCAGCGGCGGCCGTACCGTCGAGGCCAATCTCGTCCTGGCCGAGAACAACGCCGTTGTCGCCGCCGAGATCGCTGCAGCGCTGGCCTCGGGTCGAGTCGATTCGTGATGTCCGACGCCCGACCCGTTTCGGGCACGCGTGATCGAGTGGGTGATTTCGTCGCCGACGCGCACCAATGGATCCGCAACCGTGCCGCGATCACCTCCCGCAGCCGTCGGGCCGATCGATTCGCGGGGTTCGGCCCCCGCTCGGTCATATGTTTCCCGCCCGCCGCCCTGTTCGGCGAATCGGCGATCCGGATTGGCTGCGAGGTGATGATCGGCCCCAACGTGTCTCTGAGCGCAGGCATGACCCCCGGTCAGTCGTTGATCAGCGATCGGATCGTCGTGGTCGGCGACCGGTGCCTCATCGGCCGCAATTCGAGCATCAACGGGCACCTGAGCATCGAGATCGGAGACGACGTGTTCTTCGGCCCCAACGTGTATGTCACCGACCAGAATCACACGGCGATCGACCGGACACTGCCGATCGGCCGGCAGGCGGCTCCTGAGCGTCCGGTGAGGATCGGCGCCGGATCGTGGATCGGTACCAACGCCGTGATCCTTCCGGGCGTCACGATCGGGGAGCGGGCAATCGTCGGGGCCGGGGCCGTTGTCACCCGCGATGTCCCCACCGGTGCGGTCGTGGTCGGCGCGCCGGCTCGAGTCGTCTCCGACGCCCAGGCCCGCTACGGAACTGAGATATCCCGGCCGACGCGAAACCGGTGAGGTCCCACGGAATGTGGGCTTACGGGTCGGACACGGCGAAGGGGTCGCATTCCTCCGGATCGCCGCTGTTGAAGCCGACCTTGAACCACCGGACTCGCTGCTCGGCCGAACCGTGTGTCCATGTCTCCGGATTGATGCCGAGCCCTGACTGCGACTGGATCATGTCATCGCCAACCGCAGCGGCCGCGGCGAGGCCCTCCTCGATGTCGCCCTCCTCGAGGATCGGGACGCCGGATTGTTCGGTGAGCCGCTGATTGGCCGAATGGGCCCAGACGCCGGCAAGGCAATCGGCCTGGAGCTCGAGACGGATCGAGTATTCGTTGGCGTTGCCGGGATCGGAGCTCTGCGCCTGCCGGACCTGGTCGCTGATCCCCACAATCGATTGGATGTGGTGACCAACCTCGTGGGCGACGACGTAGGCCTGGGCGAAGTCGCCGGGGGCCCCGAACCGGGTGCCCAGCTGATCGTAGAAGCTGAGGTCGATGTAGACCTTGTTGTCGCCCGGCGCCGGGCAGTAGAAGGGTCCGACCGCTGCTGTGGCCTGCCCGCACCCGGTCGACACGACATCGTCGAAGAGCACGAGCGACGTCGGCTGATAGGCCAGTCCGGCCTGGTCGAAGTAGGCATCCCAGGTGTCCTGGATGTCGAACATCAGGAACTCAAGGTATTCCTTGGTGTCGGCGTCCGGGTCGACGGTCTCGTCGAGCCCACTCGACACAGGCCCGGATCCGGAGGGTAGTCCGCCGGCGTCGATGCCGAGGTCGCCACTTCCGCCGGTCAGATCAACGCCGAAGAGCAAACCGAGTATCACCACGATGATGCCCACCAGCCCTCCGCCCACCGCAACCGGGCGGCCGCCGCCCATGCGCCGCCCGCCGGAGCGGCGATCTTCCACATACCGGGCACCCTTGTCGGCGGTGCTCTTGTCGTAGCGAACCATTTGTCAGTGCATCTCCGTGTCGCCTCGTCGGATCGAAAGGTAGTGCCGTAGCGCCGACGCCGACGACCTCATCCGCCTGGTGACCTCACTGGGTTGTAGTCAGTGGGACCATGCTATCGGTACGTCGACCCCGGTCCGGGGTTGAAGGCTTCCGCCTTCGCTCGGCTTACCCGGCAAGCGGTCGGCCAAACGGCAGGCTGTCCTGCCACGAGCCCAGGAAGGTCTCGGCTCGATGACAGGCGGCGATGAAGAGAGCGTCGCCGCCGATATCCAGCGCGGTCAGGCCCTCTGTCACCGCACCGGCGATTCGTGCGGCGGGATCGGCTTCGGAGAGCGCAAGGTGGTCGGCGACAAGCGGGCCCGCCGCCGACACGAAATCGGGAACGTAGGTGATCCGGCGCCCGATCATCACGGCCAGGGCCTTGGTGGTGACCGGGATCGGCGCCCACGGCACCACAGCCTCGACGTTCAGTAATTCTGCGCCCTGGTGATTCATGGCCCCGGGACGGGATCCGACCAGCATCGCATCGGCTTCGGTGGCCCAGACGGTCCACGGCTTCGCCTCGTCGATGCTGGCCTGGACGACAACACCGCCTTCGGCGTCGACGGCCGCTGTCAGTGATTGATGGATCGGATCGGTCGCATCACCCTCGACGAAGATCCGACGGCCGTCGATACTGCCTCCGAGCGCCCAGGATGTGGCGGCGAGGACACCGGCGGTGAGTTGTTCGGCTCGATCGCCGAAATCCAGCCCCGGGTTCTTGCTCGATCCGCCATCGCCCTCCGACGCGGCATCCATCGCCTCCGCCAGTTCGTCTCCATCTATGCCCTTGGCCGGCAGGAGTTCAAGGTGGCCGACCGCCAGTTCTTCGTGGAGTTCGGCCATCAGCGCGATGAGCGCCGGACCCTCGTCGTCGCCATCCGCATTCAGACCGGCCGAAGCGCCACTGCGTTGAACGCCGTGGAAGGCGAACGCGTAGGTGGCGGAGCGCGCCAGATCGGTGGCACTGCGCTCGAGTATCTTGCGACCCCGAC
The DNA here is from genome assembly GCA_041584095.1 of Acidimicrobiales bacterium. Lineage (GTDB taxonomy): Bacteria > Actinomycetota > Acidimicrobiia > Acidimicrobiales > SZUA-35 > JAHELU01. Next base: position 6,531 of record JBFHEP010000157.1, read on the forward strand.
GAATGATTCCCGATGATGGCGCGTCGGTGAAGTCGCGAACGACGAACCCGTCGACTGTCTGGAGCTTCTGGACCGGCATGGTTGCTACAAACGTAGTCGGTGGTTGGTACGGCGCAAACGGGCGGCGCCGCGAACGAACAGAATCCCGGCCCCGCCTCCGTGTGCGGTCGTTCGTGGAGGTCGAGTAAGGACCTTCGACTCTAGAAACCTGTAGTCCCAAAGTGAACGATTAAACAATAGACGACCGGGAGAGTTGGTCGCCTCACGGACGAGAGCCGAAGGAGAGCCGATGAATCGTGCAACGAGATGGATGGTTGCCTCTGTCGCCGCGCTGGCCGTGGTCGCCCCGGCCTGCTTGGCCGATGATCCCGACCCGGTCGGCGATGCGTTGGCCGGGCTCGAAGAACAAGCCGTCGCCGGCGAACTCCAGCCGGGCGACACGATGATCTTCACCGGTGACGAGTTCAGTTTCACCCCGGAGGAGGTTCGAGCGGCGCCCGGGCACTACAACGCCACGTTCACCAACGTCGGCGAAATCCGACATGACATCACCTTCGAGGATGGCACCACCGTCGTCGCCGACCCGGGGGAGACAGTCGAATTCGAGCTGGATGTCCCGCCGGACGGGCTGAGCTACATCTGTGAGATCCCCGGCCACGCCGACTCGGGGATGGTCGGAAGGATTGTTACCGGCAACGAATCCGAAGAGGTCGAACTGGTCGTTGCCGAAGGCTCGGAGGCGGTCGCGGTGGTGGAGCCCGACCCAGCCGCCCCTCCCTATCGACGAGCCGATCCGCAGGCGCCCGCCCGAGGCGAAGGCCCCGGAATGACGCTCATTGAAGGAGGCGCGGACGACGGTGGGGATCTCATCGAGGTCGAGTTGGTCATGACCGAACGCCTCATGACCGTCGCCGAGGGTTATGAGCAGAAGGTCTGGACCTTCGGCGACACCGTCCCTGGACCGCCCATCCGCACCCGCGTCGGCGACACCGTTCGAGTCCGTCTCGTCAATCCGATCGAGAACGAGCTGTCCCACTCGATCGACTTCCACGCCAGCCAGGTCGCATGGAACGACGAGATGCGCTCGATTGCACCGGGGGAGGAACTGATCTATGAGTTCACGACGGACTACGCCGGCGTGTGGATGTACCACTGTGGCACCGATCCCGTGCTCCATCACATTGCCAACGGGATGTTCGGCATGGTCATCACCGAGCCGGCGTCGGGACTGGCGCCGATCGACAACGAATTCGTCCTCGTGCAGAACGAGTGGTACCTCGGCGAGCAAGGCGCCGTCTCGAGCCTGGCCAAAGCCAACGTCGGGGCACCGTCCCCCGACCTGATCATGTTCAACGGCGTCGCATTCCAGTATCTCGATGATCCGATCGAGGTGCCGACCGGGGAGCGTGTGCGTTTGTTCGTGCTGAACGTCGGGCCGTCGATCGACTCCTCATTCCACATCGTGGGGACGATCTTCGACACGGTCATCAAGGAAGGCGTCGCCCTGACCAGAGGCAACGAAGGCTCATGGGGCTCGCAGGCGGTGGATCTGGCACCGGCTCAGGGGGCGATCATCGAACTCGAGACTGCAGAGGACGGTCTCTACCCGATCGTGACCCACGCCTTCAACTTCCCGGGCCGAGGCGCTCTCGGACTGCTCAAATCCGGGGACGGCGAGCCGTGATCCGCCGTCCGGACCAGCACGCCAAACAGTAGTCTTTCAGTATGCGACTGGAGGTTACCCGCAAGAGCGACTTGGCGGTACGAGCTCTCAGGGCACTCGCCCAGGCGCGAGGGCGGGTCAAGGGCCCGGCACTGGCCCGATCGGTCGGCTCGACGTCGGGGTTCGTGTCCCAGGTCCTGAATCCGCTCGTTCGGCAGGGGTGGGTGCGTTCGGATCCAGGTCCGACGGGTGGATACACACTGGTCGTCGAACTCGACTCGGTGTCGGTGCTGGCGGTGATCGAGGCCATCGAGGGGCCGACCGACTCGGGGCGTTGCGTGCTGGCCGATCGGACCTGCAACGAGCTGGGCCCGTGTGCGCTGCACGTACCCTGGTCGCAGGCCCGAGACCATTTGCTGGAGGAATTGGCCGGAGTCTCGGTTACCGAGGCCTCAGTGACGACCGGGCGCCGGTAGAACCGGATTACGCCAGCCAGCGCAGCCACGCGGTCGAGCCCACTGTCAACTCACCATCGGAACCCGAACGGCAACGATCAGCCGAAAGGCCCGGCGACAAAGGCTCCGGCGAACACCAGCGACACGATGGTCATCACCTTGAGGAGGATGTTCATGGCCGGACCAGAGGTGTCCTTGAACGGATCGCCGACGGTGTCGCCGACGACGGCAGCCTTGTGCGGATCGGAGCCCTTGCCGCCGTGATTGCCGGCCTCGATGTACTTCTTGGCGTTGTCCCACGCACCGCCGGCGTTGGCCATGAAGATGGCCAGGGCGAAACCGGTGACCAGCGCACCGGCGAGGAAGCCGCCGAGGGCGTTGACGTCGATGAAGCCGATCACGAGGGGTACGACCACGGCCAGCGACCCGGGAATGATCATCTCCTTGAGCGATGCCTGGGTCGAGATGGCAACGCAGCGGGCCGAGTCGGGAACGACACCCTCCTTGCCCTCCCGCAGGCCCGGGATCTCCCGGAACTGGCGGCGAACCTCTTCGATCATCTGCTGAGCGGCCCGGCCGACGGCGTCGATCGTGAGAGCGGCGAACAGGAACGGCAGCGCGGCACCCAGGAACAAGCCGATGAACACGCTGACCGAGCCGACATCGAGGTCCAGGGAACCGCCGGCCTTGATGACGGCGAACTCGAAGCTCTTGAACAGCGCGAGTGCGGTCAGGGCGGCGGAACCGACCGCGAAGCCCTTGGCGACAGCGGCGGTGGTGTTGCCCAGCGAGTCGAGAGCGTCGGTGACCTCACGGACCGACGGATCGAGCTCGGCCATCTCGGCGATACCGCCGGCGTTGTCGGCGATCGGACCGTAG
>JBFHEP010000158.1:0-9511 GCA_041584095.1 Acidimicrobiales bacterium
CGCTCGTTGACAGGTTGCATGGTCGCAGCCACCATTACGAGCATGGAAGCGATCGACCTGGAGCTACTGGATGGCGCCGTCCAAGCACTCAACAACGGCGATCTGGAACCATTCGTCGGCCTGATGGACGATGACATGGTATGGACCGGCCAGCCTCATGGCTGGCTATGGTGGCGCCACACGCCAAGTTGACACGGTCCGGACGAGGCGCGTGCGTCTCTCGAACGGATGAGGACCGGCATCCGAGAAGCAGGTATCACCGGATCAGCGCATCTCAAACCGGGGCCCGTCGACAAGGCGATTCTGCAATTGCGTGAGGAGGCCCCGAGGCCCGGATTGCGCTCACACATCGTTATGACGGTGTGCGACGGCCGAATCACATCGATGGAAGAGTTCCGCAGCCCAAGGAAGGCCATGCGCGCAGTCCACGGCTGACCGCCGCCCTCGGCCGTTCTTCGCTACAGCCCCATGTCCACTCTGAGGTTTGCGAACTTCTCAACGCGGGAGACATACGTCGGACTCCGACGCAGGCGAGCGGCTATCTCCGCATATCCTGCACCGGCCTTCAAGGAATTGAGCACGCATCGCTCAATCGGCCGGAGTCTTCCTTGAGCCTGGTCATCGGCCGCGACCACCTGACTGGGCCGTTCGATACGGCTGAGCGTTTCAACCTGCCGGACGTAACCTGGTGACCGCCTGAGTCGCCACGCAACCTCGCTGGTCGACAGGCCGTCAGCTTTGAGCCGCCGCACGGTGCGCTCGACTGGACGAAGTTGGCGATCCGCCATTTGGTTCTCCATGTTCTCAGACGTTTCACGATGGTAGCACCTCGCTGGACCGGGTCTTCCATCGCCACCGTCGACGATTGTGCTAGCTTCGAATTTCTGGAAATCAGCCGACAACATCCCGACTGCCTCCAAGGAGATATCACATGGGTTCGCTACTCGTCCACATCACGCACGGCCCTGAGGCTCCAACCCGTGCGGCACTGGGATGCCTGGTCGCCAAGGCCGCCGTCGACGCAGGCCACGATGTGACCTTGTTCCTGGCCGGAGACGGCGCCTACCTGGCCAAGCGGGAAGTCATCGACAGCCTCGGCGGCTTGGGCACTGGACAGCTGTCGGAGTCGATGAGTGCGCTTGTGAACGCGGGCGCTCCGATCTTCGTTTCGGGCATGTCGGCGAAAGGTCGGGGGGTCAGCGACGACGACTTGGAACGGCTCGGTGGCACGTTCGCGATGCCGTCGAAGCTCGTCGAACTCACCTTCGAGAACGACAGGGTGCTGGTGTACTAGAGCCGGCACCGGAGCGTTGCATCGGTGGCGGGGGCGGGCAGACTCGATCAATGCACCATCGGTTGGGCATGCTCTCGGTTGTCGGCGCGGCGATGCTGTTCGGGTCGACCGGGACAGCTCAGGCGCTCGGCCCGTCCGGCGCGACGCCACTCGGTGTCGGAGCGATGCGGATTCTCGTCGGTGCCGGAGTCCTCTGGGTTTTCGCCTTCCGTCGCCCGAACCTGCGCCGGGCCCGAACCCATCTCGCCGAGCTCGCTGTCGGAGCGCTTGGAGTAGCCGTTTACCAGCCCGGGTTCTTCGTGGGCACGCAACGCTCCGGTGTGGCTCTCGGCACCATCGTTGCGCTCGGCAGTGCGCCCGTGTTCGCCGGGGCGCTCCAGTGGACCTGGCTCAAGCGGCGCCCGTCATTGATCTGGGCGGCAGCCACGGCGACCATGATCACCGGGGGTGTGATCCTCGTACTCGGGCGGGGAGGCGACTCCGTGTTCAGTGCGGTTGGAACGATCGGATCGCTCACCGCCGGCCTCGGCTACGCACTGTTTGCCCTGACGACCAAGCGGCTGATCGACCGAGGTGTGGACTCGACCGAGGCCCTGGCGTGGCAGTTCACCATCGGCGCACTGCTACTCGTGCCCTTCCTCGCCACCCAGCCGCTCCGGTGGCTCACCACCGGACCAGGCGTTGCCATGGCCGCCCACCTCGGGGTCTTGGCGACCGGCGTCGCCTACGTCCTCTACGGGTGGGGTCTGCGTTCGATCACCACATCGACCGCGGTGACCCTGACGCTCGTCGAGCCCGTCACTGCGGCCATCGCAGCCGTGACCCTCCTCGACGAGCGTCTGCAGTGGTATGGCTGGATTGGGATGGCCCTCGTTGTCGGTGGCCTTGCCATCGCCGGCCGGGACCCCGAGCGGACCGAACTCGAACCCGACTCCGTCGTCCCGATCGCCGCCTGATGGTCTGATGGTCGCCGCCCGAGTCGCGACCCCCGTACTACGAGGGTCACGACTCATCACGTGGCGCTGACAACCGATGGTGTCAGGCAAGCCGCGTGCGGTGGCGAACGAGCATGCGGAGGCCGCCGAGGATCAGACCGATCACGCCGCTGACGAGGGCGGCCATCCAGCTCAGGATCCAGGCCGCCCATGCGGCGGAGTCCTGCCAGCACGGATTGGCTTCCGTGCAATTTTCGGGCGTGACTGACGGCCATACCAGCAACACGATGAACCCGATGGCGCCGAGAGCGGCTGCAGCGACCAACCAGAGGTACCATCGCTCGGTCAGCGCCGACTGTCGTGGTGCGAGAGTGATCGTCGTCTCGGCTCCGCGTCGTGACGTCACGAGACCGCCGCTCCACAATCCTCCGATGATCACAACGACCGACAGAGGAGCCGCCAGCGGTTCAGCCAACGCCAACAGCACGGCCCCGGCGATGACGGTCCACGAGCCGATCAACGGACGCCACCGGAGCATCGCGACACCAGCCAGAAGCACCGTGGCAGCAGTCAGCCAGCCGAGCGCAATAATCCATCCTCCGGATTCGGTCTCGCCGAATCCGAGGCCGAGAAGGGCCAGCGCGATCAGGGAGACGCCGATCACCACGGTCGTCGGGGTCCACCACTGGAACCTCGTCGTTGTTGTCATGTCATGACTCCTTTGCCGGGCTCCTCTCGAATCGAGGAGCGTGCGATATCGCCACCGCACGTCGGCAGGGATGCCACGAAGAAAGCGTCCCAGGACAGATCTGGCTATTACCTGCTCGTCGGGATCGTGGAGGTGCTCCCACAGGTCGGACTCGAGTTCGAGCCTTCGCCGCTCCCGATCGCCCACCGGCAAGCCTCGGGTGTAGAACCGAGCCCAGCTGCGGACCACCCTCACCACCGCCGTCTCCGCGCCGGTCATGGTCCACTCAGCCCTGGGTCGAGTTTCGACAGCCCGGCCATCTCGGCCTTGACCTCGGCCAGCGCCACCCGCCCCTTGGACGTGACGGAGTACAACCGTCGGCGAGGTCGGCCTTCCTCGACCGCGATGTCGGGATCCTCCCAGACCGAGTCAAGCAACCCGGCCTTCTCCATCCGGGTCAACGCCTTGTAGAGCGTGCCATGGGCCGTGAGCGCCCGCTGGCCTTCATCACTGCGAAGTTGTTTCGCCAGTTGAAAGCCGTGGAACTGCTCAACCCCCGCCCTGGACAGGCCAATGACGGTCTCGAGGATCGACGCTTCCAGAGGGAGGATTGCTCCCGGCTTTCTCCGCATACCAACATTTATAGGAAGATATCGTCCTTATGTCAACTTTTCTTTCTGCCACCAGCCGGCAGTCGAGCCTCCCGACGACACCCTCGCAAGGAGACCCCCGAAGTGGACATGCGCTGGATGGGCGCCGTCGCACGGCTGACACGACCGCCCCGCCGTTGTATGTTTGGGTCCGGGAATCAACCATCAAGGAGTGGCACAAATGGCTGCCGTCGGCACGTATCTGTTCCTGCCCGGAACGACCGAGGAAGCGTTCGAGTTCTACAAGTCGGCGTTCGGCACCGAGTACGCCGGCAATGGATTGATGCGATACTCCGATGCACCTGACAACGCCGGGGTGCCCGCCGACCAGGCGCATACGGTGATGCACGTCAGCCTGCCGATCCTGGGCGGTCACATTCTGATGGGTACCGACTCCCACGACCATGCCGCAGGTAACAACGTCACGATCATGCTCATGCCCGACTCCAGGGAGGAGGCCGACGACCTCTTCGCGAAGCTCAGTGAGGAGGGCTCGGACCTCCAACCGATGGACGACATGTTCTGGGGTGATTACTGGGGTTCGTTCATCGACAAGTTCGGTATCGGCTGGCAGATCGACGTCGAGGGAACCCCTCCGAGCTGACGGCGCTGCCGACTGTCCAAGCCTCGTGGCGACCCCGACGGTCCTCACTCTTGATCTGGAGGCCGACTTGGGCTAGAGCAGGAGGTGATGACCTCGGCCGACCGACTCCGCAATGTCGTCCTCGTCGGACACCAGAGCACCGGGAAAACGAGCCTGGCCGAGGCCCTGCTGTACCGGGCCGGCGCCGTGTCGCGCCTCGGTCGCGTCGACCAGGGCAACACCCAACTCGACCACGACCCAGAGTCCCGGGCCCGTCAGCAAACACTGTCGCTGTCGGTGACCTCCTTCGACTGGGGCGATCACCGGATCAATCTCATCGACACCCCCGGCTACGCCGATTTCCTGGGCGACGCGCTCATGGGGCTCCAGGTCGCCGATCTGGCCGTGTTCGTGATCGACGGGGTGTCAGGGGTGCAGGCCCAGGAGCGGGTGCTGTGGCGCCGGGCCGATGAACTCGAACTTCCCCGCTTGATCTTCATCAACAAGCTCGACCGGGCCCGCTCGTCGTTCGACCGCGCCCTCCGGGAGGTTCGGGAGGCGTTCGGATCTCACACGGACCCGGTCGAGCTGCCCATCGGTGAGCAATCGACGTTCCATGGCATCGCCGACCTGATCACCGAGCGTTCGTTCGTCTACGACGGCGGACAGGCTGAGGACGGGCCCATGCCGGAAGAACTCGAAGACCGGGAGCGCGCCGAGCACGAACACCTGATCGAGGAGGTGGTCGAGTTCGACGACACCCTTCTGGAGCAGTACCTCGACGGCACCGAGCCGTCCCCGACCGAAATCGACCGCCTCCTCCACGATGCGGTCGGTGCCGGCAAGGTCTTCCCTGTTCTGTGCGGGTCCGCCACCGCACCCATCGGGGCCGACTATCTTGCCGACTTCATCTGCCGAGTCGGCCCTGCGGCGGGCACGACCGCGGTCACCGCCGGTGACTCGACCATTGACATCGCCCCCGATCCGGACGGCGAACCCCTGGCCTTCGTGTTCAAGACCATCTTCGACGACTTCCTCGGCCAGCTCTCAGTGGTCAAGGTGCTGTCCGGTCGGATCAAATCCGGCGACGTCCTCGTCAACACCCGGAATCGCACCTCCGAACGCATCTTCCAGCTGACCGCTCTGGCCGGCCCCGATCACACCTGGGTCGACGAGGCAATCGCCGGTGACATCGTGGCCATCCCAAAACTCGGCCACACCGAGACCGGCGACACGCTGGCCCCCGACAGGATGCCGGTGGCCGTATCCCCGCTCCAGCGACCGCGCCCGACCTACGGATTGGCCGTAGCCACAACCAAGCGTTCCGACGAGGGCAAGCTCATCGAGCATATTCGCCGGCTCACCACCGAGGATCCGACGCTGCGGCTGCACAACGACTCCCGGACCGGCCAGACCGTGCTCAGCGGTAGCGGCGAGATGCATCTCCAGGTCGCCCTGTCCCGCCTGGCCCGCCAGGGCATCGAGGTGACCGTCGACGATGTTGCCGTCCCCTACCGGGAGACACTGGCCGGTCCGATCGAGGTCGAGGGCCGGCACAAGAAACAGACCGGGGGTCACGGACAGTTCGGCGTGGCCCGGGTCCGGTTCGAGCCGCTCCCCATCGGATCGGGCTTCGAGTTCGAGAGCGAGGTGCGGGGCGGCGCAATACCAAGCGGGCTGATACCGGCGGTCCAGGCCGGTATCGAGGAGTCGATGACTCGGGGCGGGCTCTACGGTTACCCGCTGGTCGACATCAGGGCGGTGTGCGTCGACGGCAAGCACCACTCGGTCGACTCCTCGGAACTGGCGTTCAAGATGGCCGGCGCCGTGGCGCTTCGACAGGCGATCGCCGAGGTCGGGGTCAAGGTGCTGGAGCCGGTCACCGAGATCCACGTTGCGGTGCCCAGCGATCAGCAGGGCCACGTGCTCGGCGACCTCAACGCCCGGCGGGCCCGTGTGCTCAGCACCGACGCCGACCGGGGAATCACCACCATCAACGCTCGCGTCCCGACATCGGAGATCACCCGCTACGCCATCGACCTGCGTTCCATGACCGGAGGGCTCGGAACCTTCGTCATGGAGCACTACGGCTATCAGCCGCTCGACAAGGCTCTCGTCGAACGGCTGGCCACCGTCTGAATCCGCATTCTGCGCGGTCGTCGCAGATGCGGGCCGGCCTACCGGAATAAGGTAGCAATATCGGGCGGACGCCCGATGTGGCCACCTACCTTAGGGCAGCACCATCGAGGTATGAACTACCACGAACTGCACCGACCAATGAGCCCAACGGAACTGGCCGGCCTCACCAGCCTCGAGCGCAGCCGGCGTGCCGCGTGGCGGGCCGCCAACCTACCCGACCGGCACCGACAGCAGCTGCGGGAACGCACCTTGGCCCGCATTCGAGGAGCCCTGACCGGTCGCCTCCGTCACCCGTTCCGATCACCGAAATCCGCTCAGCCGGCTTGGTAGAATGGGGCATGGCCGTCCGACCGAACCGGCCCGGCAACCGACCGTTCGTGGGCCGGATCCGGGAGCTGGCGGCGGCGGCCGAGATCCTGGCCGACGCCGACCAGACCGGAGTCGCGCTGATCGGAGGCGAGAGCGGCCTGGGAAAAACCCGGTTGGCCGAGGAGATCATCGCCACCGCGCCACCAGGCACCACGGTGATTCGAGGCGGGGCAGTCCCCAGGGCCACCCCCATCCCCTTCGAGTTGGTCCGCTCGGCCCTCGATCCGATCGAAGCCCGCTCTGAGGCCGAGCCGGCCGCCGGCGAGCAGCTCCCGCAGGCAGCTCCGGATCTCGAGGCCGAGACGGTCGTTGGCCGGATCCGGGTCGAGGCCGAGGCCCTGAGGGCAGCCGGCGACGGCCCCACCATCTACGTGTTCGAGGACATCCACTGGGCCGATCCAGAGAGCCTCGAGGTCATCGACCGGCTGATGGTGGCCGGATCGCCGGAGGCCACGATTCTCCTCACCTACCGGCCCAACGCCCTCCATTCCGGTCACTTGACGAGCTCCTTCCTCCGGCGTGCCGAGCGGAGACCCCAAGTGATCCAGTTCCGCCTCGAGCCGCTGCGACGGGAGGAGGTCAAGTCGTACTTGGCGGCCACCGGCCGCTCGATCGACGCTACGACGGTCGAGCACGTCCACACCCGGACCGGAGGCAACCCTCTGCTGCTGTCGGAGCTCGAGGCGGCGTTCGACGACGACGCCGACCTGACCGCCGGCCTACCGTGGACGCTGGCCGAGATGCTGCGGCCCGAGATCGAGAGTCTGCAGCCGGAGGATCGGGCCGTGGCCGAGGCGGTGGCGGTTCTGGGGACCGACGTCGACTTCGAACTGCTGGCGGCGGCCGTCGAGGCGACCGAGGATCGGCTGCTGGGACGGCTCCGGGCGCTCGTCGACCGAGGCATCCTGATCGAAAGCGGGCCGGATCGATTCGGGTTCCGCCACGACATGGTTCGTGAAGCGGTGGCCGACAGTCTGTTCACCCGTGAACACCGCCGGATCCACGCAGCCGTCCACGACGCCCTGCTGGCGTCGGGCTCCGATGATCTGGTGGCGCTGGTGGCCCACGCCACCGGCGCAGGACGAATCAAGGAGGCGGCCGACGCGGCCCGGGATGCGGCGGCTCGGGCCATGGCCGAGGGCCGAACCCACCAAGCCTTGGCCTTCGCGGAACAGGCCCTCCTGGAGCACACCGACGACGTCGAACTCCTGCGGATCGCCGTGGTCAGCGGGTGGATGTCGGGTCAGGAACGGACCGCTCTCCACCACCTGGGACGTTGGGAGGAGCTGACCGGCGAAACCGGGACAGACCGGGCCGAGGTGCTCCATCACCGAGTCCGGCTCTTGTGGGAACAAGGCGACGCGGCGGCGGCCGACCGGGCAGCGCTCGACCTGGCGGCGCTGACCGAGACCTTACCCGACGGCCCGATCCTGGCCCAGGCCCTCGCCGACCTGGCTCAACACCACATGTTGAGCGGCCGCGAGGAGCAGGCGGTCGAGCTGGCCGACCGCTCCATCGCCGTGGCGGCAACCGTCGGCCCGGCTGCCGACCGGGCGGCCCTGCAAGCCAAGCTGGAGCGGGCCAGTGCCCTGGTGTGCTGGACCGGCCCCACCCGGGACCTGACCGTCGAAAGCCTGTTGGCCATCGCCGCTGAGGCCGAAGCGGCGGGTGATCATGTGGTCGCCAGCCGAGCCCTCAACAACACCCCCGTCCAACACCCCTCGATCGACGCCCGGGCCCACGTGGAGTGGATGCGGCGGACCGGCGAGCGGGCCGGCATGAGCTGCATCGCCACCGGCACATATCGCCGGTCTCTCCTCGTGATTTCGTTGATGGACGGCGACAAGGAGGCGTTCGAATCCCAGCTGGAGGCGGCCGTCGAGGACTTGGGCCATGTCCCTGCTCTCGAGCTGCTGGCCGCCGGGGTCGCGCTCCAGGACCGGCGTTTTGTCGACGCTCGACGATCGGCCGAACGGCTGGCGGGCCGGACCGCGTCCAGCCAGTTCTCACCGTCCTGGCCCCAGGGGCTGGCGGCCCTGGCCGACCTGCTGGAGCACGGCCGAGCCGCCCCCTTCGGTCAGTGGCTCAGCCGCATCGGGGCCCGCTTCGTAGAAGTCGACTTCGCGCTCGACCTGATCATCGACCACCTCGAGGCGGTGCTCCATGCCGGCCTCCGGGTGGAGGTTCGGGACATGCTCGATCGGTTGGGCGTCGGGACCTCCGAGCCGGCGCACCTGGGGATACGGGCCGAGTTGGCCGGCCAGTGGGATGAGGCCCGCCGGTGGTACGCCGACGCTCTCGAACTCGGTACATACCGGACAGTCTTCAACCAGGTCGAGCTGAACCTGGCCCTGGCCCGGGTTGCGGCCGCTTCAGGGGCGGACAGCCGGCCCCACCTCGAGGCGGCGCTGGAACGGCTCGGCTGCTGGCCGGGCCCTCGCCGTGACCGCCTGGCGACCCGGCTGGGAATCGACGCCGACCGGCACGGACGCCCGACGGACCTCACCCCACGGGAACGCGAGGTTGCCGCCCTGGTGGCACGAGGCTTGACCAACGGGGGTATCGCAGACCAGCTGTTCATTTCGACCAAGACCGCAAGTGCCCACGTCAGCAACATCCTGGCGAAGCGCCAAATGGCGTCCCGAACCGAGATCGCCACCTGGGTGACCGGCGGCGGCCTCGACTGAGCTCTACGGCGTCGCCATGCAAACTTAATCGGACTTCCGCCGCCAGTTGGCGTACCATGGAGACAGTGAGGCTGGAGTGGTTCGTCCAGCCTCCGATCCGGTGGCACGGCAGCTCTAGGGGGTGCCCATGGTCGTCGATCGAGCAGCTGGGATCGAGGTGGCAACG
>JBFHEP010000159.1:0-9509 GCA_041584095.1 Acidimicrobiales bacterium
CCGGATCGGACACTATGATCCCGCCGCGACGACGGCACCGCTGTACCGCCGGACCCTGATGTCGGCCTGGGCCTGATGACCGGCGAAGTTCTCGATCGCGCACAGGCGCGAGCAGTACTCGCCGATGATGGCACTCGACTCAGGGTTGGTGATCCGCTGGTAGGTGCAGGTCTTCAGGAACTTGCCCACCCACAGCCCACCGGTGTAGCGGGCCGCCTTCTGGGTCGGCAGGGTGTGGTTGGTGCCGATGACCTTGTCACCATAGGAGACGTTGGTCATCGGCCCGAGGAACAGGGCCCCGTAGTTGACCATGTTTTCGAAGAAGTAGTCGTCGTCGTCGGTCATGATCTGAACGTGTTCGAAGGCCAGATCGTCGGCCACCTCGAGCATCTCGGCGTTGTCGGCACAGAGGATGACCCGCCCGTAGTCGGCCCACGCCACCGACGCCACGTCGGCCGTGGGCAGGGTTTCGAGTTGCCGGTCGACCTCGGCGATGGTGTCGAGGCCGAGTTGGCGGGACGTGGTGAGCATGACGGCCGGCGACGTCGGCCCGTGCTCGGCCTGGCCCAGCAGGTCGGTGGCGCATATCTCGGCGTCGACGGTGTCATCGGCCACGATGAGGGTCTCGGTCGGTCCGGCCAGCAGGTCGATGCCGACCCGGCCGAAGAGGAGCCGCTTGGCCTCGGCCACGAACGCGTTGCCGGGGCCGACCAGCACGTCGACCGGGTCGACGAACTCTGTGCCGACGGCCATCGAGGTCACCGCCTGGATACCGCCGAGCAGATAGATCTCGTCGGCGCCGGCCAAATGCATGGCGGCAATGGTCTCTGCCGGGATCTCTCCGTTGATGGGCGGCGTGCACGCGGCCACCCTGGGCACACCGGCCACCTTCGCGGTCAGCACGCTCATATGGGCCGACGCCACCATCGGGTAGCGGCCGCCGGGGACGTAGGCACCGACGGCTTGGACGGGGATGTGCTTGTGGCCGAGCACCACGCCTGGCAGGGTCTCGATCTCCACATCTTGGAGCGAGGCAAGCTGGGCTTCGGCGAAGCGGCGGATCTGGGTCTGTGCGAAGCGGATGTCGTCGAGCGTTCCCGGGTCGATCGAGGCCACGATGTCGGCGATCTGTTCGTCGGACAGTCTGAACGACTCGGGTGACCAGCCATCGAACTGCTCCGACAGCTCACGCACGGCCTGCTCTCCCCTCGATTCGATATCAGCGATGATCCCCGCCACCTTCCGGGTGAGGGCGGGGTCGGCTCCGTGGGCTGCCTTGGCGCCTGCGTCTTTCAGAATCTCAGCCATGTTTCTCCTCCTGGGACGGTGGGCTGTTCGATGGGTTCCGACCGGTTGAGGCGGTTGTCGAGCCGAGACGCAGCGTGCCAGCCGCTACGACTTCGGTCGGGCGGCCGTTCGACGTTTCAAACAGCAACTCGGCGGCTCGGCGCACCAGTTCCTCGATGGGCTGGACCAGGGTCGTGAGGTCGAAACCGGCCCAGCCGGCCTGGGGAAGGCCGTCGAAGCCGGTGACGGCCACGTCGCCGGGGACGTCGAGCTCGGCATTGGCCAGGCCGTCCAGCACGCCGAGGGCCACCTCATCGCTCGAGACCATAACGGCGCCCGGCAGCTCCGGGCGGTCGAGGATCGTCGTCACGATCTCGTATCCCGCATCGTAGGTGTACGCTCCCGCTTCGAGGTACGGGCAGGCGATGCCGTGGTGCCCGAGGGCGCGAGCTGCTCCCTGGTACCGCAGCTGATCCGTGGAGGTGCCGGACACCCCGCCGACGAACAGCACGCTTTCGACACCGGTGGCCACAAGGTGTTCGGCGACCATCGCCATACCTTCGGCGTTGTCGACCGACACCGAGTCGACCACTCGCCCGGCCGCCGGTTGGTTGAAAGCGACGACGGGCAGTTCAGAGTCGGCCATGGCCGACAACTGGTCGAGGCCGATCCGGCTGGAGGCGAGGACCAGACCGTCTACCCGGTATTGTCTCACCGAATCGAGCACCCGGTCGACCTGGTCGCCGTCGTCGAAGCTGAACAAGAGCAGCTGCCGGTCGAGTTCGGCCAGGTGCTGCGACAACTCGGTCAAGACGTTCTGCCAGTACTCGCCATGAGCCGGCACGACCGCCCCGATGATGTTCGTGCGTTGTGACTTGAGACTGCGGGCGATGGCGTTCGGCACGTAGCCGATCCGTTCGGCGACCTGCTCCACCTTTGTTCTGGTGGCGTCGGACACCACGTGAGGAGATGAGAAAACCCGGGCCACGGTAGCTTGTGACACGCCGGCTTCCCGAGCCACGTCGACCGACGTCACGGAGCCGACTGCGCGCTTGGGTTTCCTTGGTGCCATTACCACCTCGCTACCGTCGCCGGGTTGGCCGATCGGGTCCGGGTCGGTCGCCCTGCGATGCTGCGCCCGACGACAGGACGGTTCCCTGTTCGAGTAAGTGTACTGCATACGTAAACATCGCCGAGAATCCCAGCGGTATCGGGACCGCGGCGACCGGCTCTCCATCGTCAGCCCTTTACCGCACCGGCTCCGAGCCCCTTGACCAGGTGTTTCTGGAACAGGATGATCACGATGATGATCGGCAGCGTGATCGACACCGACGCGGCGGGGATCTCGTTGAACAGTTGAGGCCCTTCGGCGGCCAGGGCCGCCTCGATCCCCACCGGGAGGGTGAAGTTGGTGACGGCCAGAACCCGCACGAACAGGAACTCGTTGTAGGCCAGCAACAACGTGAACAGGGCCGTGGCGATGATGCCCGGCCACATGATCGGGACGATCACCCGACGGAACGCACCGAACCGGGTGGCCCCGTCCATGATCGCAGCTTCCTCCAGGCTTTTCGGCACGTCCATGAAGAAGCTTCGCAGCATCCAGATCGTGAACGGCTGATTGACCGCCACCAACGCCAGCACCAGCACCAAGCGGGAGTCGAGGATGCCGAGGCGGTTCGCGGCGAAGAAGTAGGGCAGCACGAACGCGCTTCGAGGCAGTGCCCGGAATCCCAGGGCCACGATGAGGATGACGGCACCCGAGACGCCCGTGTAGCGAGCCAGTCCGTACCCGGCGAAACAACCGATGGTGATGGAGATCACCACGGTGAGAACGGTCACGATCAGGCTGTTGACGAAGTAGTCGTACGACCGGCTGGTGTCGAAGAGATTGGGGAACCACCAGACCCCGAACGCCAGCACGGCGACCGTGGCCAGATACCAGGGTGCACCCTGCCGTGCCCGCTTGCCGAGCTGGCCAAGGATCACCGCCACCGTGGCAAAGGCCAGGATGAACAGCAGCGGATACCACATGTTGATGTCTTCGTCGTCGAACCAGAAGCCGTTGTAGGCGATGGCGGTCGGTTCATAGCCCCACAGCTTCGGCTCCTCGCCGATGATGTCACGCACGAACTTGATCGAGTTCTGGAACGCCCAGGTGAACGGGATGATGCTCCATGCGACGAGGATCAACATCACGAGATGGAGACCGAGGCGGTCATACCAGGTCTCGCGATGCATCCCTCCTCGGCTCCGGCGCTTCGGGGCCTCGACTTTCACCTCTGCCGGCGGGGTGGTCACGTCGGGGATCGGCGCTTGGCTCGTGGTCATGTTCGCTCCAAGGTGCTCATGAACGATCGGCTTCTCACGCTCGCTCCGCGATCTGGTCTTTGTAGCTGATCCACAGGAAGGGCAGGAGGATCACCATGACCCCCACAACGGTGAGCACCGAGAGCGCGTTGCCCTTGCCCACCCGACCGACGTCCTTGGCCACCTCGATGGCATACATCTGCAGCGAGCGGGAGTTGTCGAACCGGTCGTTGGAGAAGATGAACACGCTGTCGTACACCCGGTAGGCGTCCATCAGCGAGATCATCGTGATGAACATGAAGATGCTTCGGAGATGGGGGATCTTGACGTGCCACAGGGTTCGCCAGAAGCCGGCGCCGTCAATGGCCGATGCCTCGACCCGTTCCTGTGGCAGCGACTGCAAACCGGCGAAGAGGGAGATCATGGCGAACGGCATCACATGCCAGATCGCCTGGATGAAGATGGCCCAGTCGACGTTGCCGGCGTTGAGCTGGAACGTCTCGCCGGTGATCACCTCGTAGAGCCAGCTGATCAACCCATTGTTTTCGAAGAGATCCTTGACGATCACGCTGCCGACCACCGGCGTCACGATGAAGGGCAGGAGCAGCGCCGCCATGTACAGTGCCCGCCCCCGCCGAACCCGATCGAGCAGAAGCGCGACGGCCAGTCCGAAGACGGTCTGAATAGGCACCGTCACGATCAGGAACTTCATCGTGAACCAGAAGGCGCTCCAGAACTCGGAGTCGGTGAGCACGTCGGTGTAGTTCTTCCAGCCGACGAAACAGCTTCCGCCCAGATCCTCACAGGCATCCAGCCGGAATCGGTTTCGGGCCAGAACGCGGTAGAAGCTCAGGTAGAGGGTGGTGCCCAGCGGGAAAACCATGAGCACGGTCATGACGATCACACTGGGCAAGGTGAACACCCAGAACGTCTTTCGATTCAACTCAACCCACTAATGTTGTGGCGTCCGGCCAAAATCACACCGATTCGGGAGCGGGCCCGACGGCCCGCTCCCTACATTCGACCGATCGCCGACTACAGAAGACCCTGATCCTGCGCCTCGGTCAGGTACTGCTCCTCGGCCTCGGCCAGCACGGTGGCCGGATCGGCGCCCTCGGTGGCGATCTTCTGGAGGGCGTCACCGAGTATGGTGCGGGCCAGCCCGGCGGCCGGGTGGGTCAGGTCGGCACCGCGGCCGTCGATGTAGCTGGCGGCCGCTGCGTCGATATCACGCGGCCCGTCGGGGTTGGACACCCCGGTTCGGGTGACGGTGCTGAACTCGGCAGCGGCTTCCTGGCTCTCCCGGTCGGCGGCGGCCATCATGAGCAGGAACAACGCCTCGACATCGGCGTCGGTGTCGGCCGGAATACCCCAGCCGTCGATGTAGGCCGGCGAGGCCAGGGTGTCTCCACCAGTGCTCAGCGCCGGCGCGAACTCGATGTTCCCGACCTGAGTCGACACGTTCTCGTCGTCCATCTCGATGGCTCGGGAGGCCCAGGTCTGGCCGACGATGTACTCGCCGCTCTGGAAGCCGCCTGCGATCTCGGTGGTGCCGTACTCGGGTACGTCCTTGTCGGCGCAGTTGTCGTACATGTCCTTCAGGATGGTGGCCGCCTCGATGGCGGCGTCGGACGTGAAGTTCGGCTGCCCGGTCTCGGGATCGATGTTGGTCTCGCCCAACGATCCGAGCACGTTGTCGAACTCGATCTGCCAGGCCCAGGGAGCCTGGTACATGAGCACGAAGCCCTTCTCACCGGCCGCCTGCAGCGGCTCGCACAGGGCGATGGCCTCCTCGAAGGTGGTGGGAACATCGAGCCCGAGTTCCTCCAGCTTTGGCTTGTTGTAGAACACGTGCATGGTGTTGGACACGACCGGCACGCCGTAGATCTGGCCGTCGATCGTGACCAGGTCCCAATAGGTCTGGTCGATCTCGTCGAGGGCGTACTGATCGCGGTACTTGTCGATCAGGTCGTTGAGTGGCAGCAGCCCGTTGGCGTTGGCGTAGCGGATCAGTGCCGAGTTCGAACCCTGGTAGAGCTCGAAGCTGGGATTGCCGGTGGCGATGTCCTCGAGCGTTCGCTCCTGGGCGTCGGTCGATCCGAGGAACTGCATGTTGATCTCGTAGTTGCCCTCCTCACACTCCTCCAGCTCGGCGACGTAGGCGTCGATCACCGGGAACTGCCAACCGATCACGTCGACCTCGACGGTCTCGGACGGATTGGGGATGGCGCATTCCTCGGAGATGACATCGCCCATGGCCTCATCACCGGCGTCGCCTTCGTCATCGGCGGCGGCGTCTTCGTCGGCGGCTTCGCTCGTGTCATCGGTGGCCTCCTCGGAGTCGCCCGCTGTGTCATCGGTTGCGGTGCTCTCGCCGTCGTCGCTACCGCAGGCGGCCGCCAACATCATCAGGGCCATCAACGACGCGAGAAGTCGGAGCCATCTGGACTCGTTGCTACTCATGGAACTCTCCCTTTGCTTTGCTCTTTCAGCTGAACGGACACGGTGTTGACGAGGACCGGGAACGGAACAATCGAGCCTCCGGCAGACCCCCCGATCTCGTTCACGCCTCGGCCCGACCACGGTGGTAACTTCGGCTGGCGCGAATGCCGGTCCAAATAGCATAATGAATACGTAGTCATCGTGCAAGCGGGCCGACGGGGCGGGGCGGCGATTGTCCTATTGAGCGGTGGTCTCCGGAGGTAGACTCCACGAAAAGAGGGGAGCAGGCGATCGTATGAACACGAACCCGCGAGAACGAAGCGATCGTCTGGCACGGGCCAAGCAGGTCGTACTCGCCTATTACGAGGACCTCGACCCATTGCTGTCCCGCGGGAAGGCCGACGACGTGGTCCAGTGCCTCGAACGACACACCGTCGGTCAGGCCTATCGCTGGCGGGGCGTGCATCCGTTCTACGAACAGCAGGGAACCCGGGCCGTCGCCGATGGGTTCTACCGCCCGCTGATGGCCTTTCGGCCGATGCAACGCCGCCCCGACATCTTCTTTGCCGGCTACAACGATGCGACCGACCACCCGGTTGAACCCGACGGCCATGACGGCGACGACTCGATCTGGGTGTGCCAGATGGGCCACCTGCTCGGGCTGTTCGACGAGCCGTGGCTCGACATCCCCCCGAACCGCAAAATGGGTTTTCTCCGGTACGCCGAATTCCACCGGGTGATCGAACAGACCGATCGAACCGGATCGATCGCCGAGACCGCCCTGTTCATCGACGTCGTCAGCGTCATGGCCCAGGCCGGGGTGTATCCGCTCCCCCCACCGACCGGCGCATCCCACATCCACCCGGGGCCACGCACCCACGACGGCATTCTGCTGGACGGGCAGGATCCGGCGGTTTCGAACGCAACCATGACCCTTGTCAACCGGATGATCGCGGATTTGATCGAGGCCAACACGGTCGCCGGGGAGACCGGTGGCAACGCCATGCCGGCGGAGATCCTGCGCCGCTCGTGGCACGATGACATGATCTGGTCGGGGCCGGAGGGCATCGGAGCCACCTACACGATCGACCGGTACCAGGAGCAGCACCAGAATCCGTTCCGCTTTGGTTTGACCGACAAGACCTTCAACGGACACGTTGCCCGCATCGCCGAAGGCAACTACGCCGGGTTCTTCGGCTGGTCGAACCTGACCAACCGGGCGATCGGCGGATTCCTCGGCCTGCCCGGGTCGGCCGCCGCCGGGGACATGCGGGTCGTCGACATCTACCGACGCGACGGCGACAAACTTGCGGAGAACTGGGTGTTCATCGATCTGCTGCACTGGCTGTCGATGCAGGGGCTCGACGTGCTCGCCCGGATGCGGCGTCAGCTCGGGCTGGAGAACTTCGGTCACACCGGAGGTGGACGGTGAGCGGCTCCCGACCGGTGCAGGGCTACCTGACCGCCGACACGGACCTGTCCAAGACAGCCGACACCCGGGCGGTGATCGAGGCGATGGTCGACGGGTTGAACGAACACCGCATCGACGACATCGACGAGTTCTTCGCCGACGACTTCCGGTGGATGGGCAATCGGGGCTGCGGGACGAAGCACGGCGTCGAGGAGTTCCAGAACAACTGGCAACGTCGGTTCCAGGCGGCGTTCGGCGACAAGGTCTGCATCGACGAGGCCCGGCTGTTCATGGGTGAGTGGGCCGCCGCCTTCGGGCGCCAGGAGGCCACCCATCACGGCGAGTTCATGGGAATCGCGCCGACCGGCAAACGGGTCGAGATCCGCTACATGGACTTCTGGAAGGTCGCTGACGGCAAGATCGTCGACAACTGGGTCATGGTCGATTTCCCCCACGTCCTGGCCCAGTTGGGGGTCGACGTGTTCGACGGCCAGGGCTGGGAACGGTTCGACGACACGACCGATCACGACGATGACGGAGACACCCGATGAAACACAGCACCGGCCGAATCCTGACGACCCACGTCGGCAGTCTCCCCCGCAACGAAGCGGTCACCAGGGGCATCTTCGCCCTCGAGAACGGTGACGATATCGATCTCGACGAGCACCGCCGGCACGTGGCCGCTGCCGTCGACGAGGTGGTGGCCCGCCAGGTCGCCGTCGGGATCGACGTGGTCAGCGACGGGGAGATGTCGAAACTCAGCTACGCCACCTACATCAAGGACCGCATCAGCGGTTTCGACGGCGACAGCCCCCGGCGGGCGCCGGCCGACCTCGAGAACTACCCCGGCTTCCTGGAGCGGCAGGCCCGGATCGGCGGCACCCCGACCTATAAGCGCCCGCAATGCGTCGGGCCGATCGAGGTCGTCGACACCGAACCGTGTCAGCGGGATCTGACCAACCTGGCGGCCGCGGTCGACGCCCACTCCCCCGTCGACGCCTTCATGAACGCCGCCAGCCCCGGGGTGATCGCGCTGTTCCAGCCGAACCAGTACTACCCCGACCACGAGTCGTACCTGGGGGCTCTGGCCGAGGCCATGCGCCACGAGTACGAGGCGATCGTCGACGCCGGGTTCGTGCTGCAGCTCGACTCCCCCGACCTCGGCCTCGGGCGTCACATGATGTTCAAGGGCGAACCCGACGCCGAGTACGAGCGGTTGGCCAACCTCCACGTCGACGCGCTCAACGAAGCCGTCCGCAACATCGACGCCGATCGCATGCGGCTGCACATCTGCTGGGGCAACTACGAGGGTCCCCACACCCACGACGCCCCGATGTCACAAGTGCTCCCGATCGCCCTGAGAGCCAAACCGCAGGCGCTCCTGTTCGAGGCGGCCAACCCGCGCCACGCCCATGAATGGACGGCCTTCGCCGAGGCCGTCATCCCCGACGACAAGATCCTGGTGCCCGGCGTGCTCGACACCACCACCCACTTCGTCGAACACCCTGAACTGGTGGCGCAGCGCATCGAACGGTTCGCCTCGATCGTGGGCCGGGAACGGGTGATGGCCGGCACCGACTGCGGCTTCTCGACCTTCGCCGGCTACGCCGGGCTCGACACCGATATCGCCTATGCCAAGATGGCGGCCATGGCCGAGGGGGCCTCGATCGCCAGTGGCCGCCTATGGTGACGGACGGGCTCGAAGCAGTCCAGCACGCCAAGCGGCTGGTGTGGGAGGCCTACCAGGACAAGCCCGCCGGCGGTCTCATTCCCGAGTCGTCGTACTTCCTCTCCAACGTCGAGTTCCACGGCCCGGCGCCGATCGACCGGATCAACGGGCGTGACGAGCTGATCGACGGGGTGTACGCGCCGCTGGCCTCGGCGCTGCCAGCAGGTCGCCGCCTCCCGTACCTCTTCCTCGGAGGAGTGTGGGGCGGCGACGTGTGGGTGGCGGCCACCGGAACCATCGAGGGGGCCCTGCGTCGACCATGGCTCGGAATCCCGCCCGCCGGCGATCCGGTCGCCGTACGGTTCGGCGAGTTCTATCGAGTGGTCGACA
>JBFHEP010000160.1:0-9501 GCA_041584095.1 Acidimicrobiales bacterium
CAGCTTGTAATCATCGAATACTACTTGTATTATAGTTGTATCAGATCTTGTCCGCTCCGACCAGTCGAACCGCAATCCGGTGTAGAAGGCGGTGTCGGGGTAGGATTGCCGCCGGACGTCGGACTATTCGCCATTCAGGCATCAGCAGACAGTGACCATCAAGAGGGATGACCCATGAGCGCAGCAACAAACGGCAAAGTCGGCCCCGAAACCCCCATATCGTTGATCGAGCGGGTTTACAGCACCCTCGATGAGCGAGTGAGCGCGTTTCGGCAGCGGATGGACCGACCGCTCACGCTGGCCGAAAAGATCCTTGCCAACCACCTCGACAACGCCGACGCCGAGGTGGAGCGAGGCGTGACCTATAACGATTTCCGTCCCGACCGGGTGGCCATGCAGGACGCCACGGCCCAGATGGCCTGGCTCCAGTTCCAGACTGCGGGCCTGCCCGAAGTCGCCGTTCCGACCACCACCCACTGCGACCACCTCATCCAGGCCCGTAAGGACGGTCGTCTCGATCTGTTGGCCGCGGTCGACGGCAACGCCGAGGTCTACGACTTCCTCGAGTCGGTCAGCGCCAAGTATGGCGGTGGGTTCTGGAGGCCGGGGTCGGGCATCATCCACCAGGTGGTGCTCGAAAACTACGCCTTCCCCGGCGGCATGATGATCGGCACCGACTCCCACACCCCCAACGCCGGCGGTCTCGGCATGATCGCCATCGGCGTCGGTGGCGCCGATGCGGTCGATGTGATGACCGGGTTCCCGTGGAACGTGCGGTGGCCCAAGCTGATCGGCGTGCATCTCACCGGTGAATTGTCGGGATGGACGGCATCCAAGGACGTGATCCTCAAGGTGGCCGAGATCCTCACCGTGAAGGGCGGCACCGGTGCCATCGTCGAGTACTTCGGCCCCGGCGCCAACTCGCTGTCGTGCACCGGCAAGGCCACCATCTGCAACATGGGCGCCGAGATCGGCGCTACGACCTCGATCTTCGGCTACGACGACGCCATGGCCCGCTACCTCAAGTCGACCGGCCGCGAGGCCACCGCGGATGCGGCCAACGCCGTGGCCCACCACCTCCGGGCCGACGACGAGGTGCTGTCCAATCCAGCCGACTTCTACGACCAGGTCATCGAAGTCGACCTCTCCGAGCTGCGGCCCCACATCAACGGTCCCCACACCCCGGATCTGGCGCGCGAGGTGTCGGAACTCGGCGCCGAGGCCGAAGCCGAAGGCTGGCCGATCGAGATCTCGGCCGCCCTCATCGGCTCGTGCACGAACTCGTCGTACGAGGACATCACCCGGGTGGCCTCCATCGCGCGGCAAGCGGCGGCGGCCGGCCTCACGGCCAAGACCAAGCTGATGGTTACGCCCGGCTCGGAACAGGTGCGGGCCACCATCGAACGCGACGGCCTCCTCGATGACTTCCGCGCCATGGGGGCGGTGGTGCTGGCCAACGCCTGCGGTCCCTGTATCGGCCAGTGGGACCGCTCCGAGGAAGAGGGTCACGTTCCCGGCCGGACGAACTCGATCGTCACCTCCTACAATCGCAACTTCCCCAAGCGCAACGACGGCGATCCAGCGACCCTGGCCTTCGTGACGTCGCCGGAGACCGTGATGGCGCTGGCCCTCGCCGGCCGTCTCGACTTCGATCCGCTCACCGATGCCTTGACCGCCTCCGACGGCACCGAGGTGCGACTCGACGAGCCCGAAGGCATCGAGCTCCCGCCGAAGGGCTTCGACGAGGGCGAGAGCGGTTTCCAGGCTCCGCCCGTCGACGGATCCGACATCGAGGTCAAGATCTCCCCCACCTCCGATCGACTGCAGCTTCTGGAGCCCTTCGTCGCCTGGGACGGTGAGGACTTCGCCGACCTCCCCATCGTCGTCAAGGCGCAGGGCAAGTTCACCACCGACCACATCTCCATGGCCGGCCCCTGGCTCAAGTACCGGGGTCATCTCGAGAACATCTCGGGCAATCTCTACCTCGGCGCCGTGAACGCCTATGACGGCTACGAGGTGGGTTACGGCAAGAACCAGCTCACCGGCGAAACCATGACGTTCCCGGACATCGCCAAGGCCTACCACGAGGCGGGCGTGTCATGGGCCGCCATCGGCGACGAGAACATGGGTGAGGGGTCGTCACGTGAGCACGCGGCGATGGAGCCCCGATTCCGCGGCTGTCGACTGACCCTGGCCCGCTCCTTTGCCCGCATCCACGAGACGAACCTCAAGAAGCAGGGCGTGCTCGCCCTGACGTTCGCCGATCCGGCCGATTACGACCGGATCGGCGAGGACGACCGCCTCGGTACCGAGGGTCTTGCCGATCTGGCGCCCAATCAGCCGGTCACCGTCACGGTCACGAAGCCGGATGGAGAAACCTGGTCGTTCCAGGCCAACCACACGATGAACAACGAGCAGATCGGCTGGTTCAAGGCCGGCTCGGCCCTCGCCGTCATACGTCAGAACGTGGCCGGCTGACCACCCCCCGCCCCCAACACGTTCTGTGCGTTCCGGTACCGGGTTCCCGGGTCCGGAACGCACAGATTGGCTGTTTGGCGACGAGGTCACCCATAGGCGGTGGCCACCAGTTCGGCGAAGAGTTCCTCGGCGTCGATCCGCCGGCTCCGCCGGTTCAGCCACCGGCAGATGTTGAGGACATCACGGTGGAGGTAGTTGAGCCCCTGCGGGTTGGCCGCCAAGTCGACCGCCTGAGGTAGGTCGATGAACCAGACCTGGTCGTGCCACCACAGGAGGTTGTAGGCGCTCAGGTCGCCGTGCACGAAGCCGGCCCGGACCATACGATGCAGGCCCTCGACGATCTGCTCGGTCGCCGAACGCAGCCCGTCGCCGTCGACTCGGGCCTGCGCCAGCTGGGGCGCAGCCTGCGTGGCGTCGCCGATGAACTCGAGGTGGTACTCGTCGCCACCATAGGCCACGGGATAGGGCACATTGACGCCGTGGTCCCACAGGCGTCTGGTGACCGTGAACTCGTGTCCGGTCCAGCGATTCTGCAGGAGGTGCTTTCCGTAGGTCGACATTCGCTCGACGGCGCGCCGATCGCGGGACTTGCGGAACTGCCGTCCCTCCCGGTATTCGACGTCATGGCGAAATGCGGAGGCTCGTTCGAAGCCGGCCTCCTCCAGTTGCCCCTTGGTCGTGACCTTGCGGGGTACGTAACGTTTGAGGGCGAGAAGGCAGCTCCGCCCGTCGGAGCCGGTTC
Organism: Acidimicrobiales bacterium; assembly: GCA_041584095.1. Lineage (GTDB taxonomy): Bacteria > Actinomycetota > Acidimicrobiia > Acidimicrobiales > SZUA-35 > JAHELU01. The sequence goes on from JBFHEP010000160.1 coordinate 3,221, forward strand.
GCTCGATCAGGTCGATCTGGGCCTCCTTGCCCGACCTGACCGGACCGAGGTTGACATCGGTCCAGGGTTCGGCCACCAGCCAGTCGGGGTCGGGCCGGTTTTCGGATTGGTCATCGTCGATGACCGGGTCGACGCCGGCCGTATCGGCCACCGTCGACGGTGTTGGCGTTCGGTGTGACAAGACTGTCTCCATCTTCAGGCGCGATTCAGCTACGTAAACCGGTGACCTGCGCATGGAAGCGTCAGCTCGAGAAGTTCAGGCCCTTCGGGTGACGGTGCGCGAGCGCCTACCGGATCGGGAGTCTCGGGACAGGACCGTCATGATTTTTCGACTCCTTCGCTCGGGGCGGCGAGTTGGCCGCGCCACCTGGCCCGAACCGTAGCCGACAGCGCGGGGGTCGTCGACCGAATTTCGTGCCACGCCCCCGGCACGGCAGGAGGTGGGGCGCCCGGTGCCGAGATCAGACGGATTCAGGAGCCTTGCCGCCCGGATAGGTCATCGCCAGTTCGGCCTCGGTCGGCTTGCGAGGATCACGGGCCTCGGCCGGGAGCAGATCGACGATGCGGGCCATCAGATCGGCGGTCGCCTCGTCGAGGTCGTCGTCGGGCAGATCGGTCGGGATATGGTACGGCTCACCGACCGTGACCGTGATCGTCGGCGGATCGGCGAGGTTCATGACGTAGGGCACCCGGCTCGAACGCGGCCAGGCCTTCTCGGTGCCCCAGAGGCCCATGGGAACGATCGGGGCCCCGGTGTCACGGGCCAGGCGGACCGCGCCGTAGCGGCCCTTCAGAGTCGGCTCGAAGAAGGCGGGCCCCCGTGGGATCGTGCCCTGGGGAAAGGCGGCGATCAACTCACCGGCTTTCAGCGCTCGGGCCGCCTGCAGCATCGGCTCATCGCTTCCACTGCCGCGGTCGACGCGGATGGCTCCCAATGCCTTGACGAGCGCGCCGACCAGCGGTGCATCGGTAACTTCCTTCTTGGCCAGGAAGCGGGCCGGTCGGCCGCGCCGGCCAATCGCATGGGCCACAAGAGCGGGATCGAGATAGCTCCGGTGGTTCGGGGCTACGATGCACGCTCCGTCGGCCGGGATGTTGTCGATGCCGTGTAGTTCGATAGAGAGCCAAGGCCAGAGCTGGGGCTGGGCCACGGTGTTGATGACATCCTGAAGTTCGACGCCGAGCGGCTTGGGGACCCCTTCCGGCGCGTTGAACCACACGCGGGGCCACCCTCTGGCCACGGCGAATGCGAACAGCCGGGGGTCGGGATTCACGGCAACCGGGTGACCGACCTTGGACAGCATGGGAACATCGAAGATGCTGTCGGAATAGGCGTAGCTCTCACTGAGATCGACGACGTTGGCCCTGGCCCAGGCCTGCACCGACCGGGCCTTGCCGAGGGACCAGACGAATTCGCCGTCGATCGTGCCGTCGTAGGTCCCGTCTGGCGCGATCCGGTAGCGGGTGGCCAGGACGTCGTCGAAGTCGAGAAGATCGGCCATGGGCTTTATCACGTCGTAGGGAGTGGTGGTGGCCAGGACGAGTTTCCGGCCGGCTTCCTTGTGCTCGGCCAATGTGGCGAGCGCGAACGGTTCGATCTGTGCCATCAGCTCGGCAGCCAGATCGAAGCCGGCCTGGCGAACCGCCTCGGCCGGCCAGCCCTTGGCCGCCCGGGCGCCCTGGCGGGTGAGGAAGATCGACGGGAGGGTCTCGCCAAACACGTTGAAGAAGCCGAAGGCCAGCCCTTCGCCGGGGATCGATCGTTCCGGCAGCACCCCTACTCGGCGCAGTGCCTTTGAGATGGTCGGACCACTGGCCAGCGGGATGAGCGTGCGGTCGAGGTCGAAGAAGGCAGCTGATCCGGCTTTCCTTGTCATGGGTTCATGGTCTCCCGCCCGCCTCAGGCCCGGCACGTGTCGTCCCGGACAACTGTAGACCGGTCGCAGTCGATCAAACACCGTGACCCGAACGCCACGATCCGAACAGCGGACTCGCACAGCGTGACTCGGACAAAATGAAAAGGACCGGCCGAGAATGGCCGGTCCTTTATTGAAGATGTCCGGGCCGAAGGGGGGAAGGCCCGGACTTCGAAACAGATGCTGGAGGGGGAACCAGACTGGTTCGAGTACCTGCCATGCTACGGCGACCGAACCCATCTGTCAACGCGTCTCGATAGATATACACCATCTTTCAGAAAGATCGGACGGGCACCGGTCCGGCAGTTCTGTGCCATCATTATTCGCGATGGACTTACGACAGCTTCAGGCGTTCCTGGCCGTGGTCGAACACGGAGGATTCACCGCCGCCGCACGAGCAACCCACACGGTGCAGTCCAACATCTCGACCCATGTGGCCCGTCTGGAGCGAGAGCTCGAAGCGACCCTGATCGATCGTTCGACAGGGCGGCCGACGGAGGAGGGCGAAGCGGTCCTGACCAGGGTGCGGCGGATCCAGACCGAGCTGGCGTCACTCCAGGCCGACGTCTCCAGCCTGCGAGGATCGCCCCGAGGCACCGTTCGCATCGGCATCATCGGCACCACCGCCAGGTGGCTCACGCCGATCCTTGCCGAGACGGTCGCCGCCAACTCACCGGACATCCATCTCGTGGTGGCCGACGGGACGACCCGGGCGATCGAGCTCCGCCTCCTCGACGGTGAACTCGATCTCGGGCTCGTCGGACTGCCGATCGACGATCCCGAGATCAGAACCGCCGCGCTCTTCGACGAGGACCACGTCGTCGTCGGACCGCAGGATCATCCGCTGGCCAAGGCCAAGGGCCCGGTCGAGCTGGCCGACCTGGCCAAATATCCGTTGCTCCTGGCGGCGCCCGGCACCCCTTTTCGCCAGGAGGTCGACGAGACCTTCCGCTCCCGCGGGCTCCGCCCGCAGGCGAAGCTGGAGGTTGACGGGCTCCGCCTGCTGGCATCCATGGCATTTCAGGGATTTGGTATCGCCATCGTGCCGGCCACCGCCGCACCCGGCTGGGTCGGTGGGCCCTGGACCCGGATCGACGTCGAGGGCTTGTCGAGGCGAACCGTCGGCCTTGCCGTTCGGCGCCGAGGCATGCCCACCGTCGCCGCCCAGGCCACCGTCAACATCCTCCGCGGAATCATCGCCGCCCAGGCCACCGAGGTGCCGGGTCTCCACCCGCTGGGGAGCTCCGATTGACCGGTCGCGCACGGGCATCATGAGCGACACCGAAGCTGAGAGACCGTCGATCACGACGTTCCACCAGACAGATCTTGGTGGTCGCCGCGTCGTGCTGGCGACGACGGGGGTGACCGATTCGGAACCGGTCCTCGGGGCAGTCGACGGTTGGCGACTCGCCGCTGCGATCCGCCAGGCCAATGATCAACGGATCCCCTTCGTGCTGACCATGAGGACCACCGGGGTGGCCGTCGACGATGGCATCGGCGCCGCCGCGGGCTGGGCCGGCGCCGCCCGCGAGTTGGTGCGGGCCAGCGGTGTCGTGCCCACCGTGGTCATCGTGTCCGGGTCGGTCGTGTCCGGCCCTGCGCTGCTCCTGGGCCTGTTTGACATCGTGATCCTCACCACCGACTCCTACGTCTACGTCAACGGACCTCGTAGCGTCGAGACATACACCGGAGTCCCCATCTCAGGGCTCGAGCTGGGCGGTGCGTCAGCCCATCTTCGTTCAACCGGACTGGCGTCGATGCTGGTTGAGACCGTCGACGAGGCATTGACGACGACCGAGGACATCCTCGCCCACCTGCCCGGCAGCGTCGACCAGCTGCCGGAGATGCTGGACACCACCGACCCCGACGAACGGCTCTGCCCCGACCTCGGGTCGCTGCTCCCGACGACGCCGGCCGGTTCCTACGATGTCCGTGACGTCATCACCGAGGTGGTCGACGGCGGGCACTTTCTGGAGTTGCGGGCAGGCTGGTCACCGAATCTCGTCACCGGATTCGCCGCCCTCGGTGGTATGCCGGTTGGCATCGTCGCCAACCAGACGCAATCCCTGGCCGGCAGTATCGACATCCCCGCCGCGCAGAAGGGCGGCCGATTCGTGGCCATGTGCGATGCCTTCAACCTGCCCCTCATCACGATGGTCGACACGTCGGGATTCCTGCCCGGCAAGGACCTCGAGTGGCGGGGCATGATCCGGCACGGTGCCCAGATGGCCTTCGCCTATGCTCGGGCGACGGTCCCCCGGGTGGGACTCATCCTTCGCAAGTCGTACGGCGGCGCCTACATCGTGATGGACTCGGTGAACATGGGCAACGATCTGATGCTGGCGTGGCCATCGGCGGAGGTCGCCGTGATGGGGGCCAAAGGAGCAGTCGAGATCCTGCATCGGGCGCCGTCGCCGGACGAGCGGGCCGAGCTCGAAGCCGCCTACGAGGCCCAGTACCTGACGCCGTATCCTGCCGCTGAACGCTCGTCGATCACCGCCGTCATCGACCCGGCCGACACCAGACGGGAACTGGTCGCCGGCCTGCGAATGCTCGGCTCCAAGCGAGAGCGCCTGCCGGCACGCCGCCACGACAACTCGCCGCTCTGACCGCCGTGGCGCAGAGACCTCACCGACCCCCGTCATCGGCCCACCGGCAAACAATCGGAGCGATTAGGACCCGATACCACCCCACCCGCTACATTCGACTTCGAAACAACCATCCACTTCGGTCGATAGGTACTGCACAACGGGGTGTGGATCCCCGGACCGCAAGCAACGTGATTCAAAGGCCCCTGCCACGGTTCGTCGTGACCGCGGCAAACGGGCCGACGTCGCAGGCCTTGAGAGAGAGGACAGCCGTGCCCGATTCGGTAACCATCACTGACAACCGCACCGGAGAGTCATTCGAGATACCAATCGTCAACGGAGGGGTCGACGCCACGGAGTGGCGCAAGCACCTCCCGGGCCTGTGGTTCCTCGATCCGGGTTTCACCACCACCGCCTCCGCCGAAAGCGCCATCACCGAACTCGACGGCGGCAACGGGATTCTCCGCTACCGCGGCTATCCCATCGAGCAGCTGGCCGAACACTCCACCTTTCTCGAGGTCTGCTACCTGCTCATCCACGGTGAGCTGCCGAACCAGCAGCAGCTCGAGAAGTGGATCTACGACGTCACCCACCACACATTCATCCACGAGAACATGCGCAAGAGGTTCTACGAGGGCTTCCACTACGACGCCCACCCGATGGGTATGTTGGTGTCGGCCATTGCCGCCCTGTCGACGTTCTACCCCGAGGCGAAGAACATCGAGGACCGCGACAACCGCTTGATTCAGATCAACAGGCTGATCTCGAAGGGTCCGACGCTGGCCGCGATGGCCTACCGCGCCAGCATCGGCATGCCGTTCGTCTACCCCGACAACGAACTGAGCTACGCCGAGAACTTCCTCTCGATGATGTGGAAGATCGCCGAGCCCCGGTACATCCCCGACCCCGTTCTGTCCCGAGCGCTCGACGTGCTGCTCATCCTGCACGCCGACCACGAGCAGAACTGCTCGACCACCGCCCTGCGGGTCATCGGCTCGTCCCACGCCGATCCGTACAGCGCAGTGGCCGGCGCCACAGCGGCGCTCTACGGACCCCGGCACGGGGGCGCCAACGAGGCGGTCATCCACATGCTGCGGGACATCGGGTCGTATGAGAACGTCGAGGCGTTCATCGAGACGGTCAAAGGCGGCGACGACCGGCTCATGGGTTTCGGCCACCGTGTGTACAAGGCGTACGACCCACGGGCCCGCATCGTCAAGAACCATGCCGACGACGTTTTCAAGGTCACCGGGAAGAATCCCCTGCTCGACATTGCGCTCAAACTCGAAGAGATCGCCCTCAACGACGACTACTTCAAGAGCCGAAACCTGTACCCGAACGTCGACTTCTACACCGGACTGATCTACCAGGCCATGAACTTTCCGATGGACATGTTCACGGTGCTGTTCGCAATCGGCCGGATGCCGGGCTGGTTGGCTCACTGGAACGAGGCCATCGAGGCCGACGTCAGGATCGCCCGGCCCCGCCAGGTCTACATCGGCCCCGCCGAGCGGGACTACGTGCCGGTCTCCGAACGCGACTGATCCGAACCGGCGGGGGCCACATCCACGAGTATCTTGCCAACGGCGAAAACTCCCCGCTACAAACCCTCGGCCACATCCACGAGTATCTTGCCAACATTGTGCCCGTTCGGGCCCCGAGTTTTCGCCAACGGCGAAAACTCCCGCTACAAACCCTCGGCCACATCCACGAGTATCTTGCCAACATTGGCGTTGGACTCCATGTAGCGGTGGGCATCCGCTATGTCGGCCAGCGC
>JBFHEP010000161.1:0-9485 GCA_041584095.1 Acidimicrobiales bacterium
AGCCCGGCCAGGAGATGCATCGTCGTGGGAGCCGACGCCGGATCGTCGATGGCCAACCCGCTGAGGCTTCGTTTGATGCCCTTCGGCCGTCCGGTCGTTCCCGAACTGTAGAGCATCGCCTCGCCCCGGGGTTCCTCGTCGAGTCGGTCGGTGGTCATGTCGGCAACGGCGTCGGCGAGATCCGTGAATCCGTCACCGCCGCCCCCGTAGCGCAGCCAGTGCTCGACGTCGGGCGCCAGTTCCACCAGTTCGGTCGCTGCCGACCCCATCTCTCGTGAGGTGATGAGTGCTTTGCAGGCCGAGTCGTGCAGGATGTAGGCCGCTTCCTGTGGCTGAAGGTAACGGTTGACCGCGGTCACATAGAGGCCGCTGCGAATCCCGGCCCAGAAGGCGATGAAGTACTCGAGCCGGTTCTCCATGAAGATCGACATGTGGTCGCCCGGACGCAGGCCGCCCTTGTGGAGCAGCTGGGCCAAACGCCGTGACTCGTCGTCCAACTCCCGGTAGCTCAGTGACGTACCACTGCCGGCCATGATGGCGGCCGGTTTATCGGGTGTGGACTCGGCGTGAACGCCTGGGTACATTCGAGAACGCTCCAATTCGTCACCGGGCCGGTTTCACTGGCCACCCGGCTGCCGATCGACCGTAGGGCATCGAGGATAGGGGCACCCATGCCATCCGTCGAATGACGGAAGCGCGACGGAGCGCCGCCCCCAAACCGACCGGGGTCAGCGGTTGAGCAGGTGATTGGCGGCCATGGCGAAGTAGTCGTTCATGGTCGCCTTTATCTCCTCCGACGCCCCCTCGCTCCCCTCGATGGCGTTTCGCATGTGGGTCAGCCAGGCGTTCATGGCCGCCTCGTCGATCGGGAATCGAACGTGACGCATCCGCAATCGGGGGTGACCCTTGCGGTCCGAATACGCCGTCGGGCCGCCCCAGTACTGGCCCAGGAAGTCGACCATGTTCAGGCGGGATTGGGTCAGGTCCTCGGGGTACATCGGCCGCAGGAGTTCGTCCGACTCGATGCCTCGGTAGAAGGCGTCGATGAGTCGCTCGAAATAGGGGCGGCCGCCGACCGCCTCGTACACGGTCGAAGGGGGCGGGGAACTGCGGATCTCCACGCTGTGGCACTCCTCGATGTCATCGGGTCGTCGGGCGATGGGGGCTTCGTTCCGATCATGACTCGTCGAGCGACGAGCCGACGTAGTGTCGACGGTAGCGGGCTCCGAGGCTGGTCAGGATCTCATAGCCGATCGTGCCCGCGTCGGCTGCGACGTCGTCGATCGGGCGGTGCGGTCCGATCACCTCGACGCGGGTCCCTTCCTCGACGAGTCCCCGGGGCAGGTCGGTGACGTCGACCGTGATCAGATCCATCGAGATCCGGCCCACGATCGGCGCTCGATGTCCACCAACGGCAACGGCGCCACGACCCGAGCCGGAACGCAGGAACCCATCGGCATAGCCGATTGCCACCGTGGCCAGGAGGCTCGGCCGATCGAGCCGATGACTGGCTCCGTAGCCCACGGTCTCCCCCCGTTCGCCGCGGCGCAGTTGCAGCACCGGTGCGCCGAGGGTGACGACGGGCCGCATCGGGTTGGGCCCGGTGTCGGGTTGCGGATGACCGCCGTACAGTGCGTAGCCGGGCCGAACCAGATCGAAGTGGTAGTCGGCGTGACGAAAGACGCCGGCCGAGTTGGCCAGGCTGGCCCGACCCATCGGCAGTGCCTTTCGCACCAGGGCGAACCGTTTGAGCTGGTGTTCCGGCTGCTCACTGGCCCTTTCGTCGGCAGAGGCGAGGTGGCTGGCCACCGTCGTCACGTCGAGACCGTTCAGAAGGTCGGGTCGATCGAGCAAGGTGGCGAACTCATCATCGTCGAGACCGAGACGGAGCATCCCGGTGTCGACGTGGATGACCGTCGGAAGGGCCTGCCCCGACCGTCGGGCCTCGGCCTGCCATCGCGCGATCTGGGGCAGACTGTTGACGACCGGAGTGAGGCCGTACTCCACGAACTCCCTGGCGGTACCGGAGGTGACGCCGTCGAAGACATGGATCGTGGCCTCCCGGAGCCATTCCCGCAGGACGATTCCCTCGTCGAGACGGGCGACGAAATACTCGCGGCACCCCGAACGCCACAGCGGACCGGCGATCCGGGCCAGGCCGAGCCCGTAGGCGTCGGCCTTCACCACGGCTGCCGCCGTGGCGCCGGGACCCACCCGCTCGGCGATGAGACCATGGTTGGCGACGATGGCGTCGACGTCGATGGTCAGCATGGCCGCTTGTGATGCGGTGGTCGGTGTCTCAGTCATCAACCTGCGGCGATCAGCGGAGGCTGGCTTCGAGCACCTCGATGAAGGTCGCGATCTGGTCATCTGTGACCACCAGAGGCGGGCACCAGATGATGGCCTCCCCGACGCCCCGGGCCATGACGCCCCGGTCGAGCATGTCGAACTTGACCGGGGTGGAGTCGCGACCGATGTCGGCCGCCCACACCGCGCCGATCCCCCGGTACCCCTTGATGGTGCCGTCGGCCACCAATGCGTCGAACCCCTCGACCGTCTTGTGACCGATGTGCTTGGCTCGCTCGGCCAGGCCCTCGGACTCGATGATGTCGATGTTGGCGATACCGGCCGCGCAGGCCGCCGGATGGCCGGAGTAGGTGTAGCCCGTCCGAAGCAGGAAACCGGGCTCGCTCATCTCCTCGACCAACGGCTGGTTGACGATGACCCCGCTCAGCGGCTGATAACCGGAACTGACACCTTTGGCGAAGGTGATCAGGTCGGGCGTCACGCCGAAGGTCTGGCTGCCGAACCATGAGCCGGTGCGCCCGAACCCACAGATGACCTCATCCGCAATGAACAGAGCCTGGTGCTGATCGCAGAGGCGGCGAATGCCCTGGAGGTAACCGTCGGGTGGCGGCCATACTCCGCCGGCACCCTGCACCGGTTCGGAGATGACGGCGGCGATCCGGTCGCCGTGGTCGGCGAAGACCGTTGACATCTCCTCGATGTTGTCGTTGGGTACCTCGACGAAGTGGGGTACGAGGTCGCCCCACCCCTCGCGGTTGGCGGCGATTCCCTGGGCGGTCGTGCCACCGAAGTTGGTTCCGTGGTAACCGTGGGTGCGGCGTATGACGATCTGCTTGTCGCCCGTTCCTCGCCGTTGCTGGATGAGGCGGGCGATCTTCAGTGCGGTGTCGACCGCCTCCGATCCGGAGCATCCGAGGAATACACGACCGTCGTCGAAGGGCGACTTCTCGAGAATGAGATCGGCCACGGTCCGGGCCGGATCGTTGGTGAAAGGATCGAAGATGTTGTAGGCGTCGAGTGTGTTGAGCTGGGCGGTGACGGCGTCGATGATCTCCCGCCGGCCATGACCGACCTGGCAGTACCACAAGCTGGCCATCCCGTCGATGTAGGTTTTACCGGTGTCGTCGGTGAAGGTCGAGCCCTCGGCCGAGACGACGTTGATGAAGTCACTCTCGGCCTTACCCGGTTCCGCGAACGGGTGCAGCAGTTTGCCGGATCTGTTGTGGGCCGATGCCATCATCGCCCCCCTTTCTGAGTGTCTGTTGATGAGTGTTGCACCTGACTGATCGGGTGACCACTAGGCCATGGTGAGGCCGCCGGACACCGACAGCGTCTGGCCCGACACGAAGCCCGCCTGGTCCGAGCAGAAGTAGACCACGGCCGACGCGACCTCGTCCGGTTGGCCGAGGCGTTTCATGGGAACAGCTCGGGCCATGGCGCCGATGATCTTCTCGCCGTCGTCTGAGCCGCCGGTGATCTCGCCGAGCAGCGGGGTGTCGGTCGGTCCGGGGCAGACCGTGTTGGCCGTGATCCCATCCCGGGCCATTTCACGGGCGATCGTCTTCGTGAACGCGATGATGCCTCCCTTGGCCCCCGAGTAGACGGCTTCCAGGGATGATCCAACCCGGCCGGCGTCGGAACCGATGTTGACGATCCGACCCCATTGCCGCTCGATCATCGACGGCAGGCAGGCATGCGTGGTGCGAAGTGTGCCCTTGTAATTGATTTCGATGATCCGGTCCCAGAAGTCCTCGTCGGTGTCGAGGAACGGCTTCAACTCGTCCCACCCGGCGCAGTTGACGAGAATCTCCACCGGACCGAATTCGTCCACGACCTGCTGCACCCCCTCGATCACCGAGTCGGAGTCGGCCACATCCATCGCCACCGCGATGGCGTCGCCGCCCGCTGCCTGAATCGTGGCCGCCGTCTCGTTCGCCTCATCGGCTCGAAGATCGGCAACGGCCACGCGACGTCCGACCCGGGCGAGGCCGTAACAGATCTCGCGACCGATGCCTCGACCGCCACCCGTCACCAGCGCCACCCGACCCGGCTCAGGCTGTCCGTTCTGCCGTTCCTCTGTCGCCTCGCTCATGGGGCAAACCTTAGTTCGTGTATGGGTCGACGGAGGACATCGCCGACCGGCCAACCGACCCGACGGAGGTCAGCCGATGGACGGCAACCGCGACGGGCGACTGAACACCTCGTCGAGGGCCGACTCGAACGCCTCGATCGGCAGTGTGTCGTAGTCGGGGTCGAAGCAGTTCTGGTCGTAGTCGGCGCAGAACCGGCGGCATGCCTCGAAGTGCGGTGAGTCGGCGTAGCGGTCGCGGGCATTGCGATTCCCGCCGAGATGGTGGAAGTAGTAATAGCCCTGGAAGATGCCGTGATGTTTGACGACCCAGTGGACCTCGTCATCGACGTAGGGGGCCAGGAGGGCTGCGGCGGCCTCTGAGTGATTCTCGGGAGCGAACACATCGCCGATGTCGTGGAGGAGGGCTCCGACGACCCAATCGGCCGGCTCGTCGGCTCGCAACGCCCGAGAGGCCGACTGGAGCGAGTGCACGTAGCGGTCGACCTGATAGCCGAGCTTGGGTCCTTTCAACGTTGCCAGGATGGTGAGGAGGTTGTCGACGAGACCACCTCGGGCGTGGTCGATGTAGACCTTGTCGAGGAGGCGATAGTCGTCTTGCGTGCCATCGGCCATCTCGGTCCAGGTAACGGTTCTCATGTGCACCTCCCCATCTTGACGTTGCTCTGTGCACAGTTAACACCACGGTTGACCGTTCGGCCAGGCCTTCCATGCCGACCGGAGGGCGGGACGGACCGACAACTACGGCAGCCGGTCAGCTAGGCTGCGAAGCGGCCGTATCGGCGCCGAGGTCCATGCTGACGAGGGCCGACCCGGTGCTGCGGCCCACCCCTTCACATCGAGACGGAGCGCACGTTCGGCCATGAGTTCACCGACCATCCTCTACACCCACACCGACGAGGCACCGGCCCTGGCCACCCGTTCGCTCCTACCGATCGTTCGGGCCTATGCCGCCGCTGCGGGGATCAAGGTGGACACCCGCGACATCTCATTGGCCGGTCGTATCCTGGCCGCCGTTTCGGACTGGTTGCCGGCCGAGCAGCGTGTGTCCGACGATCTCGCCGAACTGGGCCGGTTGGCGTTGACCCCCGACGCCAACATCATCAAGTTGCCCAACATCAGTGCATCCATTCCCCAGATGCGGGCCGCGATCGCCGAGCTGCAGGCGAACGGCTACGCCATCCCCGACTATCCGGACGAGCCGGTGAACGATGAGGAGGAGGCCATCAAGGCCGCCTACGACAAGGTGAAGGGCAGTGCGGTCAACCCGGTGCTGCGCGAGGGCAACTCCGACCGACGGGCGCCGAAGGCGGTCAAGAACTACGCCCGTAACCATCCTCACTCGATGGGGGCCTGGTCGGCCGACTCGAAGACCCACGTCGCCACCATGGACGAAGGTGACTTCCGATCGAATGAGAAGTCGATCACGATGCCTTCCGATGACGTCCTCCGCATTGAACTGGTCGGCGGCGATGACGGCGTCGAGATGCTCCATCCGGGAGTGGCCGTCGAGGCGGGTGAGGTCGTCGACGGTACGTACATCTCCGTGAGCGCACTCAAGGCGTTCCTGTCGGAGCAGGTGGCCGATGCCAAGGCACTCGGCGTCCTGTTCTCACTTCACCTCAAGGCGACGATGATGAAGGTCTCGGATCCGATCATCTTCGGCCACGGGGTCAAGGCGTTCTTCGCCGACGTGTTCGAGGAGTTCGGTGAAGCACTGGCCGCCGCCGGTGCCAACCCGAACGACGGCTGGGGCGACGTGGTCGCCGCCCTCGACGAGCTCGATACCGACACCAGAGCCCAGGTCGAATCCGCTATCGCGGAGGCTTACGCCAACGGTCCCGATCTGGCCATGGTCAACTCCGACAAGGGCATCACCAACCTCCACGTGCCGTCCGACATCATCATCGACGCCTCGATGCCGGCCATGATCCGCACGTCGGGCCAGATGTGGAACGCCGACGGTGAACAGCAGGACACCAAGGCCGTCATTCCCGACTCGAGCTATGCCGGCCTCTACCAGGCCACCATCGACTTCTGCAAGGCCAACGGCGCATTCGATCCGACAACGATGGGCACCGTACCCAACGTGGGGCTGATGGCCAAGAAGGCCGAGGAGTACGGCTCCCACGACAAGACATTCGAGATTCGGAATGCCGGCACGGTGCGGGTCGTGAACCAGGCCGGCGAGACGGTCCTTTCACACGAGGTCGAAGCGGGCGACATCTGGCGGATGTGCACGGTCAAGGACTCGGCGATCGCCGATTGGGTGAAGCTGGCGGTGTCCAGGGCCCGAGCAACCGACACCCCGGTCGTGTTCTGGCTCGATGCCGATCGGGCCCACGACGCCCAGCTGATCGCCAAGGTCGAGGCCTACCTGCTGGAGCACGACACCGAGGGACTCGAGATCAAGATCCTCGATCCGGTGGCGGCCACCAACTACACGCTGGAGCGGGTGGCCAAGGGTCAGGACACGATCTCGGCCACCGGCAACGTGCTGCGTGACTATCTGACCGATCTGTTCCCGATTCTCGAGCTGGGCACCAGCGCCAAGATGCTGTCGATCGTACCGCTGATGAACGGCGGCGGACTGTTCGAAACCGGCGCCGGCGGCTCGGCGCCGAAACACGTGCAGCAGTTCGAGGCCGAGAACCATCTGCGGTGGGATTCCCTCGGCGAGTTCCTGGCGCTGGCGGTGTCATTCGAGCATCTGGCCGATCAGGCCGGCAACGCCAAGGCGCAGATCCTGGCCGATTCGCTCGACGAGGCCACCGGTCGGGTGCTGGAGGAAGGCCGGTCGCCGTCACGCAAGGTCAACGAACTCGACAACCGCGGCAGCCACTTCTATCTGGCCCTGTACTGGGCCGAGGCCCTCGCCGCCCAGTCCGCCGATCCGGAGTTGGCCGAGCGATTCGCCCCGCTGGCGACCGCGCTGCGGGACAACGAGGCACAGATCGTGGCCGAGCTGAACGGCGTCCAGGGCCAGCCGATGGACATCGGCGGCTACTACTTCCCGGACGAGGACCTGGCCAAGGCCGCCATGCGGCCCAGCCCCACCCTCAACGCCATCATCGACGAGTTCGGGGCGGTCGTCTGAGGGCCGACCAACGCCGGTCTTGACGCCGAGCGACCAGCAAGTCGGCGGAACGCCGTCGGCGCCGATCTGAGGTCGTCACATCTCGCTGACCACGGTTGGGAACCTCAGAACACCGGATGATCGCGTTCATGCCACCGGCGCGTGAGGCTCGACGACGTGATGCCACCGAACTCGAGATGTTCTCTAGAAGTAGCCGTCCCACTCGTCATCGGGGCCACCCTGGTATTCGGGTAGCGGTTCCGTCGGATCGACCGGTGGCGCGTCGACCGCCGCCCGTTGGCGTGGTGGGCGCCGCTCCGTTCCTCGCGCGCCGTTGGAAGATCGGGGTTTCGATGATCGGGGCGCAGCCTGCTGCGTGGCACCGGTGTCGCCCGACGAGTCGTCTCCGTCGTCGGGCCCGTAGCCGTAGCACATCTGTACGCCGTCGACATCGAACGGCTTGCCGAGTGAGGCGACCACGAAGCTCGACCAGTCGCCCGACTTCTTCTGGACGTCGATCTTGCCGCCCTCGGCCAGCGCCTTCTCCAGGTCCTCGACCGGGGCCATGACCGCCCACTTGTCCGACTTGGTCTTGCGGAATCGGGGGGGAATCTTGTCGGACATGGTGCTCCTTCCGGGACACGGAATCGATCTCAGTGGCAGGCTAGCGCCTCGTCGAGCGTTCGACCGGCTCCGGCTGACACCGGGGGCACCAGTACGTGCTGCGACCGTATCGACCTTCATAGGATCGCTCAATCGGCGTCGCGCAGCGGCGGCACGGAGCCCGGTGGCGGTGATACACGAACGTGTTGTCCATCCGCAGCGCATCGCCTGCAGTGGGGGCCGTCGTTGTTCGGCGGGGGCCCGGCCGCCGTGAGTTGCGCCACAGAAGCCGAGACGCCGTGGCGAACAGCGACGTGACGGTCTCGTCGCTCAGCTGCTCGACCGGGGTGAACGGCCAGACCCCGTGCCGAAACAGAACCTCCGACTTGTAGACGTTGCCGATTCCCGCCGCCACCTCCTGGTCGAGCAACGCATCGGCGACAAGATCCGTTCCCGGCAACCGGACTCGTAGTCTTCGAACCGCCTCGGCCACCACGGGTCCGGCTGCATCGTCTGCTACACACAGATCGGGGCCGAGGTTGGACAGCGGCGTCAAGTGCCGGGGATCGTCGGACCGCAGGAAGGTCTGGATGGTCGGTGCGGCGTAACACAGCGCAACGCCCGCCGTGGTCGCAAGGTAGAGACGGAGCCGAGGATTGCGACGGTAGCGGGCGAAGCTTTCGTCGCTGTCGGCCACCTCTGGCGGAACAGACCAGCGACCGGCCATCCCGAGGTGTACCTGGAGCGTCAAATCCCGGTCGAAGTCGATCAGTAGATGCTTGCCGTGGACCCGGACCGACTCGATCTGCTGGCCGACCCGGGGCCGGTGACCGCGGAGCTTGCCCGCCCAGAACCGATCGAGCCTCCGGCCCTCGAGCACCGGTGCCAGCCGTTGCCGGGCCAGGTGAATCGTGTCGCCCTCAGGCATTGCGACCCGTGGTCGAGCCGATGATCCGCCCGGTTCTCACCTCAGCGGCCGGTCTTCTCGACGAACCGGTCGGCAGCTTCGACCGAGCCGGCGATCACGAGGTGGTCACCATGACCGACCACGGTGTCGGCCGTGGCGTAGGTGTAGGTGCCCCCGTCGGGTTTGATGCAGACGACCGTGACCTGATACTTGGCCCGAAGATTGGTGTCGGCCAGCCGCTTGCCGATCAACTCGTCCGGGGCCTTCAGCTCGGCCAGAACGAACCCGTCGTCGAGCGGGAAGTAGTCATCCACCTGCCCGGTGACGACATGGGCGACCCGCTCCCCCATGTCCTTTTCCGGGAACACCACATGATGGGCGCCGACCCGCTCGAGGATCCGACCGTGTTCGGAGGTGATGGCCTTGGCCCAGATGTTGCCGACGCCGATGTCGACCAGAGCGGCCGTGCTCAACACACTGGCCTCGATGTCGGTGCCGATGGC
>JBFHEP010000162.1:0-9423 GCA_041584095.1 Acidimicrobiales bacterium
CACGGACGAAACGCACAATATCTTGCGACTACGATACAAACGATTGCATGACGTTTCGTTCCTCGTATCGGTCAGCCAAGCCGGTGACAGTGAATGATCCTGCACCGAGAAAGGAATGCTGTGTCTGAAGCTTCTGCCAACGAGGTCGGCACCCAAAAGGTCGGCTGGATCGGAATCGGGCGCATGGGTTTCGCCATCGCACAGCGGCTGCTCGAAGCGGGGGTTGATCTGACCGTCTACAACCGGACCCGATCCAAGGCCGAACCGCTTGGTGACCTGGGAGCCACCGTGGTCGACCACGTCACCGACTTGGGTGACCGCGACATCGTGTTCACAATGGTCGGCGGACCTCAAGATGTTCTCGACGTGACGGTGGAGGACGGTGGCGTGCTCTCCGGTGAAAACCGAGTGCCGATCATCGTCGACGCAACCACCATCGACCCGACCACCTCAGCCGAGCTGAGTGCGCGGGCCGCCGAGCGCGGCACGGCCGTTCTGGCGGCTCCGGTCTCGGGCAATCCCAAGGTCGTGGCATCGGGTAGTCTGACGGTGGTCTGCTCCGGCCCAAAGGACGCCTACGAGGCCGCACTCCCCTACCTCGAACGGTTCGGGAAGAAGGTGACCTACGTCGGTGAGGGCGACGAAGCCCGGCTGGTGAAGATCTGCCACAACCTGATGCTCGGCATCGTTGCGCAGACGATGGCCGAAACCTGCGCGCTGGTGGGCAAGGCCGGGGTCAGCCGCCACGACTACCTCGAGTTCCTGAACGACTCGGTGATGGGTTCCGTATTCACCCGGTACAAGACACCGGCGTACGTGAACCTCGACTACAAGCCCACCTTCACCTGGCCGCTACTGCGCAAGGACTTCGAGCTCGGGCTCCGCGCCGCTCGGGAAATGGAGGTGCCGCTTCCGGCTTCGGCACTCGTTCATCAGATCGTGTGCGAGGGTATCGGTCGAGGCTTCGGCGAACTCGACTTCGCCGCGCTGCTCACCAAGTCCTACGAGGACGCCGGAATGGACATCACCCCGGAGAACCGGGAGATCGACGACGGCCTGACCCCACCGTCATGAGCCCTGCCGTTACGACGGCACCGGGCGTCGAATCCAGTTGACCTCCAGGTTCACGCCGGCGTCGTTGATGAGGTTGAACACCGGGCAACGGGCCTCGGTTTCCGCCACGACCTCGCTCAGTCGTTCAACCGACTCGTCGGTGGTGACGGTCGCCTGCAACTTCACCGTCTGGAAGTGCTGGCGCACACCGCGCTGACCCAACCGACCCCGAATGTCGATGGTGAAGGCGGCCTCGAACTCGATTCCCTCGTAGCTGAACTCGAACTCGGCGGCGGTGCGATGGAACGTGACCGACTCGCACCCACACAGGGCGCCCAGCACCGTTTGCAGCGGCGATGGACCTTCGCCCGTGCCGCCGTGGGCGATTGGTTCGTCGGTCACGAATACTCCGTATTCGCCGAAATCGATGTCGGTCATCATCGTTCCGTGGTTGGCGGCGGTCAGCATCTTACGACGTATGATCGGCTCGCCCATGTCGAACCCGTCGGCTACTTCGGTGGCCATGGTCCGGCTATAGTAGCCGACAACAAACGATTGCATTCACTCGATTGATGGCCGCCGACCACACGGGGCGAGGGGACGAGAGGATATCGATGACCGACGACCTGGGCTTCGCCCCCAACGAGAACCCGTTCGAGGTGCAACACGGAGGCTTCTACCGCCGGTGGTTTTCGATGGTCGACAACCTCGATGAGCTGAAGGCGGCGGTGGCCACCCTGGAAGGCACAACCCAGGACAAATGGGTACCCGTGTGGCGCCCGCTCGGCCGTAGGCACGAGGAACTGGGCGACGAGCTGGAAGCAGCCGGCGACCACGACGGGGCTCGAGCCGCCTACCTCCAAGCGAAGACCTACTACGCCATCGGCCGGTTCCCGGGCGAGATCACCGACCTCAAGCGGGCGGTGTCCCAGGACTGTGCCCGGGCCTACCGAAAGGCCTGCGCCCACCTCGACCCGCCGATGGAGTTCGTGCGATTCGAGCATCAAGGTCAGGAGATCGGTGCTCACTTCCGAGCCCCTGCAAGCGCAGACGACAGTCCCGTGCCCGCCGTGCTGATCATGTGTGGAGCGGACGTCTTCAAGGAGGATCGCGGCTGGGCCCAGGACTACTGCATTGAGAACGGCATGGCGGCCCTGGTCATGGACGGGCCGGACTCGGGCGAGAACCCGTTTCCCTGGGCACCGGAATCGGTGTCGGCCTGGGAAGCGGCGGTGGACTACCTGGCGGCTCGACCCGAAGTGAACGCGGCGCGCATCGGTGCGTTCGGGATCAGTCGGGGCGGCTACTCGGTGATGCAGCTTGCCGGAACCGCCCCCGACAAGCTCAAGGCGGTCGTGGCCAACGCCGGCCATCCGTTCGGCTACGTCATGGGCGACGAGGAGTTGGAGGCCTTTGTCCGGGCCAAGAACGAGCGGGCGTCCCGGGACTTCGGGGAGCCCGGTGGCCCGGCATGGATCGAAGCCACCTCGGTGGAGAACGAGCGGGCGGAGTTCAAACGCTGGGCACTGTCCGAGCAGGGCATCCTCGACAACATCACGATGCCGGTCTTCATGATCAACGGAAAGCACGATCACCTGGCGCCGATCGGCAACATCTACTTCATGCTCGAACACGGTCCGGCAACCGGCAAGGAGGCCCGGGTCTACGCCGATGCCGGCCACTGCGCCTTCAAGCACCAGAGCCACTGGGCACCGGCGACCTTTGCGTGGCTGGCCGACAAGCTGGGTGTCTGACACCCCGGCCTCGGACCAAACCACGTCGACCCTGATCACGTGGGCTACGTCTACGGGCTGATCTCGGCCTTCTGCTTCGGAGCCGGAGCCGTCCTGTTCCGAATCGGGCAACGGCGCGTTCCCGATGACGACGGCCACTGGCTGTCGAACCTCGTCAACGCGGTACTGTTCGGCGCGTTGGCGCTGGTCGTCACGTGGTCCAGCTGGAATGCAGGCGGATTCTTCACGTTGGTGGTGGCCGGCATCGTCGGCACGGTGCTGGGCCGCTTCTCCCTGCTGCGGGGTATCCGGCTGATCGGCGCCACGCGGGGCAACACGTTCCAAGCCGCCACACCGGTCACTGCGGCGGTGGTCGGCTGGATCGTCCTGTCCGAGACCATCTCGGCGCTGGAGGCTCTGGGCGGGATGTTGACGATACTCGGATTGGTTCGGATCGTCAGATCCCGAAGAGATGATTCAAGCGGATCGATCGACGGCGGGCTCGGTGGCTACCTGGTCGCCTGCGGGGCACCCCTGTTCTTCGGTATCGCCTTCGTGCTGCGGAAATGGGGGCTTGAACAGTACCCCGGGTCGGTAACCGGTGCGTTCATCGGGTCGACGGCCGGGATCATGGTGCTGAGCGGCTGGGAGGCCGGCCAGGGCCGCCTGCGACATCGAATTGCAGCGGCTGGGAAGGTCGAGTCACGGCCATTCCTCGCCGCCGGTGTCATCACCACGGGGGCGTTGCTGTGTCAGTTCCTGGCGCTCGAACGAGTGGAGGCCTGGATCGTCGGCATTCTGGTCGGCACCTCGGCAATCTGGACGGCTGTGCTCAGCATGTTCGCGCTGCGAGACGACGAGCGTCTGTCCCTCTCGCTGGTGGCCAGCATCGGGATCGTGTTCGTGGGGATCAGCATCATCGCCGTTGGCTGACCCGCCGGTCCCGCGGAACCCACCGCGTCAACGCGCCGTGGGATCGGCTACTTCAGGTGGCGGTCCAGGAAGGCAATCACCTTGCCGATGGCGTCGCGCTGCATGTCGTCGACCTCGTAGGTGCCGTCGGGTCCGCGCTCGGGATAGATGTACCCGTGGAGGGGATGATCATACGACACCCAGGTCACGTCCTTGCCGGCGTCGGCCAGGAGTTGGTAGGTGGTGCGGAAGATGCCCTGCAGGTGGTCGTCGTCGCGGCCCATGATGAGCAGTGGTGTCTTGATGCCGGCGACGCGTCGGTTCGCCACCTCATGGTCGATGCGTCGCCATACCTTCTCGACCTCGGCCATCTGCATGCCCTCGATGTTGCGCAGTTGGGTCTCCGCGTTGACGAACGCCGTGTCATCGGGGGTCAATGCCAGATATTCGTGCGCCGCCGGTTCACAGCACACCCCGACGGCTGCGCCGTCGTACTCCGAGGTGATCTTGAGGATCATCTCGCCGGCGTGACTGACACCGACGAGACCAACCCGTTCGCCGTCGATGGCCGGTATGCGCTTGACGAAGTCGACGGCGGCGATTTCGTCCTCGTACTCGAGCGGTGACCGGTTGAACATCTCGCGGCCCTGCCTCATGTCGCGCACCATGGGCCCACCGTTGTTGTAGCCGAGTTCGACCTCGGTCCGATATCGCAACCACGCACAGGCGTAGCCGGCATCGGCCAGTACGTCGAGGATGTGGCTGCGTTCGGTCAGCGTGTGACGGAGCCAGCGCATCGCCTCGCCCCCGTTTCCCAGACCGAGCAACACGACGGGGTAGGGTCCGTCCTCGCGTCCGAGGTCGCCACCGGTCGGCGCCCGCAACGCCATCGGCGCGTACAGACCGTCCCAGGTCTCGACGTGGACGAAGTGGACCTCCTTACCATCGATGCGCTCGGTTCGGACGGCGACGTCAACGGCCGCGGTTTGGTCGGCGGGGAGGGCGAGCATGGAAGGCTCCAGTCGGATGATCGGTCAGGGCAGGGGGACGTGGACGGAGGGATCGTGGCCCAGATCCTCGAGGATGATGTGGGCGGCGTTGCGGCCCGGCGCACCGGTGATCGAACCGCCGGGGTGGGTGGTTCCGCCGGTCTGGTAGAGGCCGGGGATCGGCATACGGTGCTGAGCCCAGCCGGGAACGGGACGGTTGACCCCCGAGTTCGCCGGCGTGCGGTCGCCGCCATGATAGGCACCGTGGATCATATGGCGATTGTGCCGTTCCAGGTCCTCGGGCGAGCGCACGTCGCGTCCGACGATGACCGCGTTGGTGAAGTTTGGACAGTGACGCTGAACCTCCGCGACGTACCAGTCGGCCACCTGCTCCTTGGTCCCGGCCCAAGTTCGGCCGGGACCGGGATCGGGGGCAACCGCATTGAGCAGTTTCACCGTGTGGAGATCGTCCACGGTCCTCGACCGATCGACGAGGGTCGGGGTGGCCACCAGGAGGAACGGCACCGGCTCGTTTCCGACGTCGAAGGGAACGTTGTCGTTGACCTGACGCAGCATGGCCAGGAACCGGTCGGGCCAGGCCACGATGCCGGCGGACACGGCGCTTCTCCCGCCATCGGGGGTGGAGAAGACCGGTGGTTCGGTGGCGGCCAGGTACACGGTGAAACCGGAGATGCCGACTTCGTAGGTCCGTACACCGTAGAGAAAGTCCTCACCCCACATCTCAGGCGGTGCCATGTCGACCAGGTGTTTGACATGGATCGTCGAAACGACGCCCTTGGTTCCCCGGTACATGCTGCCGTCGGCCGTTTTCACCCCGACGCAGCGCCCGTCGTCGATCAAGAGCTCGGTGACCGTGCGCCCGCACCGCACCGGTACATCGTGTTCGGCCAGGTAGCCGACCAGCGCATCGATCAGCGTGCCTGAACCGCCAAGCGGGATCGACCAGCTGTTGCGTTGCCGTCCGGCCACAAGCGAGTAGGCCAGGAGGCCGGTGCCGGGACGGTCGATCGCCACGATGGTCTGGAACGTCATCCACAGCAGGAAGGCCTGGGAGTGACGGTCGGAGAACTCGGTCATGATCAGGTCGTAAGCCGACATGGCCTGGCGGCGCCGCCAGGTCGCCGCCCGAGGGTGACCCTCCAGCAGCGTGTCAGTCGACGGCCCGTAGCCGACCGGTCGGAAGCGACCCTGCCCGAAGACGGGCCCGACGTCGGCCCACTCCTCCAGCAGTCGGCGATAGGCGTTGCCGTCGGCTGCGGAGAACCGGCCGAACTCGGCGATGGTCGCTTCCGGATCGAGCGACATCGTGAACCGTTCGCCGTCGGGAAAGACCACGTGGGCCACCGGGTCCGGGTCGTGGTAGGCCAGACCGTAGCGGGAGACCAGACCGAGTTCGTCATCACGGATCAGCGGGTTGAGTCGGATGAGCGTGTGCCCGGTCGAGCAGGCGTCGATGCCGAGGCCGGGAATCAGCCAATCCTCGGTCGAGGCGCCACCACCGGGAATCGGGCGGGCGTCGAGCACGATCGCCGAGTAACCGGCTCGGGCCAGATAGGCGGCGGTGATCAGACTGTTGTGGCCGGCTCCGGCTACCACGAAGTCGGCCTCGAAACCGCTGTGATCGGACATGGTCATGGTCCGGTCCGGCGGTCCCCTGTCATATCCCCCATCCACCGAATGTAGGCCACCGATCGGATGCTCTGCAAACGATTGCAGCGGTTCGGTCCGAGCGAGTAGCCTGCTGAAGGTGATCATCGACGCCCACGCCCACGCCATACCACCGAGGTTCATCGAGTATCTCGTCGCCAGGGGCGGGGACGCACTGACCACGGCGATCAGTGGGCTCAGCACCGTCGAGTCGCCCCGGGGCCTGAAAGTGGTGTTCGGTGGGCGGACGACTTCTCCTCTGAATGCGTCCCTCAGCGACATGGATGCCCGAATCGGCTGGATGGATCAGAGAGGGATCGACGTGCAGATCCTGGCCGGTTGGATCGACCTGACCGGCTACGAGATCGACCCGGGCGACGCCGTCGACTACAGCCGAGCTCACAACGAGATGCTGGCGGATTATGCAGCCGATCACCGAGATCGATTTCGACTGATCGGTACGGTGCCTCTGCAGGCGCCGGACGCAGCCGCCGTCGAACTGGGTGCCATGATGGACGCCGGATTCGTTGGCATCGAGATCGCCACGACGGTGGAGGGAGTCGCCTTGGATCGAGCCGGACTCGACCCGGTCTGGGAGGCGGCCGAGGCCACCGGAGCCTTCGTTCTCCTCCATCCGATGACACCGCTGACCGGCGTCGATCTCGGCCGCTACTTCATGGACAACGCCGTCGGTCGTCCAGCGGAGACCTCCATCACCCTCGCCGGTCTGATCCTCGACGGAGTGTTCGAACGGTTTCCCCGACTCAAGATGTGTGCGGTTCATGGTGGCGGGTTCATCCCGTACCAGATCGGCCGTCTCGACCAGGCCGTCAAAGCCAAACCCGACCTGGCCGGAGCCAACCTGTCCCGTCTCCCGAGCGAGTATTTACGCAGCGTCTATGTCGACACCATCGTCAACAACCCCGCGGTGCTGCGGTTCATGGTCGACTACCTGGGGGCCGATCGGGTGCTGCTGGGAACCGACTACCCGTTTCCCATGGGCGACCTCGATCCGGTCACCTCGGTGAACGCCATGCCCCGCGTTACCGACGACGAGTTCCATGCCATCTGCGGCGCCAACGCCGAGCGGCTCATCGAGATCGATCGTGCCTGACGACACCAATCCGGTGCCTGACATGACAGGGCCCTGGAAGCCCTATCCGCCGGCTCCCCGGGTCGATGCGCGACGGCTGGTTGAGGGGCGGGGCCGGTTCGTGGCCAACCTGGCGATCCCCGGGCTGCTGCACGCCGGCTTCGTCCGGAGCGTCGAGGCGCGTGGTCGGATCCGTTCCGTCGATCTCTCCGCCGTCGTCGAGCATCCGAGGGTGGTGGCCGCCTTCACCGCCGACGACCTCGGTCTCGACGACATCGCGTCGAACGTCGACGGCCCCGGCGCCATCGACGGCTCCGCCATGACCCGCCCGATCCTTGCCCGTGACCTGGTACAGCATGTCGGTGATCCGGTGGCCGTGATCGTGGCCGAGGACCCGATCGTCCTGGCCGACGTCCTCGAGCGGGCCGAGGTCGACATCGAACCGCTGCCGGCATACATCGACGCCGCGTCCGCCTTGGCCGGCGAGCCGCTCCACCCCGGGACCGTATCGAACCTGGTGACCCGGACCAGGATTGGTGATCCCGAGACCGGATGGGACAACCCGGCGATCGACGTCGAAGTCGACATCACGGTGGTCAACCAACGAGTGGCTCCGGTCACCCTCGAACCGACGGCCATCGCCGCAGCGCCGGAGTCCGATACCGGTGTCACCCGGGTTCACGTCGCCCACCAGGCCCCGCATCTCCTCAAGCGACAGCTCGCCCGGTGGTTCGACGACATCGAGGTGATGGTGGGTGACGTTGGCGGCGGGTACGGGCTCAAAGCACGGCTGTACCCCGAGTACGTGGCGGTGATTGCGGCCGCCCGCCGGTTCGGCCGCCCGGTCCGTTGGCTCCAGACCCGATCCGAGCAACTGGCCTGCGGCAGCCACGGCCGGGACATGGACCATCGGGTTCGGCTCGGGGCCACGGCCGACGGGCGTATCGTACGAGCCGATATCGACTTCACCCTGGCCGTGGGCGCCTACCCCCATCTCGGGGCCATGGTGGCCGACTTCACCCGCCTCGTCGCTCAGCAGCTCTACGACATCGGCGAACTCTCGGTGACATCGCAGGTGGTGGTGACCAACACCGCACCGATCGCCCCGTATCGGGGAGCCGGTCGCCCGGAGGCGGCGTATGCCATGGAGCGGGCGGTCGATGCGCTGGCCCGCCGGCTCGACCTCGATCCGATCGGTGTGCGAGCCCGAAACCTGCTGGCGCCGAGGACCTGGCCCCACGTGACCCACACCGGCGCCCGCTACGACAGCGGCGACTACCGGGCGGCCCTCGATCACGCGGTGTCCAGGCTCGATCTGATCTCCATGCGGGACCGTCAGGTTCGGCAACTGCGTCGGTACCAGTCCCGCACGCCCGGTGCCGGGACTGCCACCCCGCTGCTCGGCGTTGGGTTGGCCGCGTGGGTCGAGCGAGCCGGCGGCCGACGCGACACCGGCGAATACGCCAAGGTCGAAGCGTTGGCCGATGGCCGATTGATCGTGCTGTCCGGATCCTGCGACTCCGGACAGGGTCATCACACGGTGTGGGCCCAGTTGGCCGGCCGGGCCTTCGGGTTCACTGCGTCGTCGGTGAGCGAACGCATCACGGTGATCGAGGGCGATACCGAACGGATTCCCCGGGGATCCGGTTCGTCGGCCAGCCGCTCCGCCCAGATCGGCGGCTCGGCCGTGCACCGGTGCGCCCGACGCCTGGTCGATCACCTTCGGGGCGTGGCCGCCAACATCCTGGAGGCGGCTGCGGCGGACATAGAGGTCGAGGATGGAACGTTCCGGGTCCGCGGCGTGCCCACTGCAACCGCCACCCTCAGCGAGGTGGTCGTCGAGGCCGGCCGTCTCGGCGTGGCGGTGGCCGACGAGGAATGGTACGTACCGGGATCCCAAACCTTCCCCTACGGCGTGCACGCCGCCGTCGTGGAGGTGGATCCCGACACCGGGGCGGTCGCCGTCGAGCGCTAC
>JBFHEP010000163.1:0-9297 GCA_041584095.1 Acidimicrobiales bacterium
GCGGCCGAGAAACCGGGGCCGCAACCAGAGTTTGGACCCGGACCCACGTCGGCGATCACCCAGCGTCCAATCCTCGACAATGTCCTTTCGCCGGCTGATCCCACGAGGCACGATGGATCGATGACCGTCTTCGCGTTGTGGAGTTCGCCGCGGTCCCGCTCCACCGCCTTCTTCCGATCGATGGCCGAGCGAGGCGACCTCCTGGTGCTTCACGAGCCGTTCTTCGACGTGCGCGCCGTCGGTCATACCGAGATCGACGGCGATCGGTTCACCACGGCCGAGGAACTCGTCCGTGGGCTTGTCGCCCGGACCGACGGTCAGGATCTGTTCTTCAAGGAGACGACCGACCACCGCTACGAGGCGATCTTCACCGATCAACGATTCCTGGGCGAGATCCGGCACGTCTTCCTGATTCGCCGCCCGGAGGAGATCGCCGCCTCCTACCATGCCCTCCACCCAGACATGCGGCGACACGAGATCGGGTTGGAAACCCTGGAGGAGCTGTACACGGCGGTCGCCGGTGCGGGTGGCCACCAGCCCGTGGTCATCGACTCGGATGATTTGGTGATTCGGCCGACGGCCACGATTGCCGCCTACTGCCACGCCGTTGGCCTCCCATTCCTCGCCCGCTCACTGAGGTGGCCGCCGGGCGATCGGCCGGAATGGCGGCAAACGGCCCGCTGGCACCAACGCACGGCGTCGAGTTCCGGATTCGAGCGCGGTACCCGTCAGCATGATCAGACCGTCGAGAATTCAGAGCGCCTCGCCTCCTTCGCCGCCCACCACCGACCGTTCTACGATCGGCTCCGTGCCCGGCGGCTCGTTCCGATGTCGGAGTGGGCCGGTCCGCGTCCTCCGGGTCGACAAGTAGATTGAGCGGGTGAGCACGGCCGAGACACGCACCGACACCCGTGATGGAGTCGACCTTGGTCGCCTGGCCGAGCTCGGCGTCGACGTGCTCAACGGGGTCGGACCGAAGAAGGCCAAGTCGCTGGCCAAGGCCGAGATCCACAACCTCCTGGATCTCATCACGCACTATCCGCGCAAGTATCTCGACCGGACCAAGGAGGCTCGGATCGTCGAGCTGATGGAGGGGGAGGAGGCCAGTGTGCTGGTCACGGTGAACAACTCCTCCAGCCGCCGCATCCGGGGCGGCAAGGTCATGGTCACCTCGACGGTGAGCGACGACTCGGGGTCGCTGCGCCTCACGTTCTTCAACCAGGCGTGGCGGGAACGCCAGCTCAGCCCCGGTCGTCAGGCCGTGATCTTCGGCAAGATCGAGATGTTCCGGGGGCAGCGGCAGATGACGAACCCGGTCGTCGACCTGGTCGGCGACAAGACCGGCCGCATCATCCCGGTGTACCCACAGTCGGAGAAGACCGGACTGCACTCGTGGGATCTGGCCGAGTGGGTGGCCGAGACACTGCGTCGCACGTTGCCCCCATCGGGGCGGGGTCTCATCGACCCACTTCCCGAGCACCTGCTCGACGAGCACGATTTCATCACCCGTGATGCGGCGTTCAAGGGAATTCACCAGCCCGAGAGCCTGGCCGAGGTCGCCGAAGCCCGCCGCCGCCTCGTCTTCGACGAACTGTTCCGCCTCCAACTCGCCCTCGTCCTGCGCAAACGGGCCATCGAACGGACCGAAACCGGGGTGGCCCACACCATCGACGGGCCGTTGATCACCGGGTTCACCGACCGTCTCCCGTTCGAGCTGACCCGGTCCCAACGGAAAGTCATCGACGAGATCCTGGCCGACCTGGCGCGCCCCATCCCGATGCACCGGCTGTTGCAGGGCGACGTCGGAGCGGGCAAGACCCTGGTGGCGGTGGCGGCGATGCTGGCCGCGGTCGACGGCGGCCACCAGGCTGCGCTCATGGCGCCGACCGAGGTACTGGCCGAGCAGCACCATGCCGGCATCCGCCGGCTGTTGGAGGGCTTGACGGTAACCGACGAGACCTCGTTGTTCCAAGATCGCCCGCTTCGGATCGAGCTGTTGAGCAATCGGGTGACGGCTACCGAACGCAAGCGCATCCTCGGCCAGTTGCTCACCGGTGAGGTCGACATCGCCGTCGGCACGCACGCCCTCATCCAGGAGAACGTGATGTTCTCGTCGCTCGGGGTGGTGGTGGTCGACGAGCAGCACCGGTTCGGGGTCGAGCAGCGGGCCGCCCTCCGGGACCGGAGCGATGAGGACGCCGCACCGGATGTGATGGTGATGACCGCCACCCCGATTCCCCGAACTGCGGCCATGACCGTGTACGGCGACCTCGACGTGTCGGTCCTCGACGAATTGCCGCCGGGACGCAGCCCGATCGTGACCCGCTGGGTGGCCGCCCCCGGCAATCTCGAGGATCCGGCGGGCGCACTCGACTCGTTGGCTGATCTCGAAACGATGTGGGATGAGGTTCGCCGGCAGCTCGACGATGGTCGTCAGGCCTATGTCGTCTGCCCGCTGATCGACGAGTCGGAGAAGCTCGACGCCGCGTCGGCCGAGATGATCTTCGAGCGGTTGTCGACGGTGGAGCTCGCCAATCGACGCCTCGGTCTGCTCCACGGTCGCCTCACTCCAGCGGAGAAGGACCAGACGATGGACCTGTTCCGCTCGGGTCACCTCGACGTGCTCGTGGCCACCACCGTGATCGAGGTCGGGGTCGACGTCCCCAATGCAACCGTCATGATCATCCTGGATGCGGGCCGCTTCGGCATTGCTCAGCTCCATCAGCTGAGGGGTCGGGTCGGCCGAGGCTCCCATCAGTCGGTCTGCTGGCTGGTGGGGGAGACGACCACCGACGACGGTGAGGCTCGCCTCCAGGCTCTGGTCGATTCCACCGACGGGTTCGAACTGGCCGAGGTCGATCTGGATCTGCGAGGCGAGGGAACGATTTTGGGCGAGCGACAAAAAGGCAGAAACGATCTGAAGCTGGCGTCGCTGCGACGCGACCGGTCGGTGGTTGTGCAAGCCCGACGGGCGGCCATCGACGTGGCCGACGCCGATCCGTCGCTCGACGCCCATCCCGGGCTGGCGGCTGAGTTGCAGCTGTTTCTCGAGCAAGGCGACGCCGAGTTCCTGCTGAAGAGCTGATACCGACTCCGTGCTCGCCTCGCTGCTCATCGCCCTCCTGCTCCCGGGGTCGCAGGTCGCGACGACCCCACTGGCCGATCAGGTGCCGGTGCTCGATGAGGACGCTGACGTCGAAGTCGACTACGACCTGGCCATCGACCTGGTCGACGCCGAGATCGACGTCGACATGGCGCTGGACATCACCTACACCAAGCCACCGGAACAGGACGGCAACCGGATACTTCGCTATTTCATGACCGAGTGGCATGCCTTTGTGCCTTCGTCGGCCGAGGGGATCACGGTGGCCGATGCCGAAGGTCCCCTGTCGTATACCACCGACTCGGTCGACCAGCCGGGGCTCGTGCTGGTGATGGTCGACTTCCGCCGAGATCTTTCGTCGGGCGAGTCGCTCGCCTTGTCGATGTCGTATTCGCTGCCGTCGGAACCGCCTCCGGTTGGACTCGAGGACGCAGCCGAGCTGATCCTGGAGGATCAGGTCGTCGTGAACGACGCCGCGGTCGCTTGGGCCTTCTACTCCGATCCCAGGGCCGACGTCTGGACGGCCGAGTTCACGTTGCCACCGGGATTCGTTGAGCCGCTCGACGACGAAGTGTGGCGTCGGCGTGAGGGCACCAGGGTCCTGGAGGCCTCGGGAGACGACTTCGTGTACGACTTCGTGGTGATTGAGAACGACCGGGCGATGAGTGAGACGGTCGTGGCGTTCGACGGACACGACATCACGGTGCGGTACTGGCCGGATGACGTGGCGTGGCTGGACCGGGTCTCCGAACAGATCACCGGCAAGCTCTCCACGCTCATCGAGCTTACCGGCACCGCATGGCCCGGCCGGCCGCTCGTCGTCCAGCAGTCGGCACAGACGCTGGGCACGTCGTACGGCGGTTGGTACACGAGCAGCGACAACCGCATCACCATCGGTCGATCCATCAACCCGGAGTTGGTCCTGCACGAGTTGTCGCACGTGTGGTTCCACTACGACAACCTGGCGGACCGCTGGTTGATCGAAGGGCTGGCCGACGAGTTCGCCGCGCTCGCCACCGACGGGCCGACCGGAACAAGCGAGCCGGAGGTCTCACTCGACGAGGAGGTGGCCTTCGCGCTCGACGGGTGGATGGACCCGCCGTCGATCAACGACACGACGACGTCGCAGCTCGAGGCCGAACGGTGGGCGTATCAAGCGGCCTGGCACGTGATGAGAACAACACGGGAGGCGATCGGCGCCGAGGCGTTCACCGAAGTGACCAGCTCGATGCTCGGCGACACCCGCTCCTACCCGGGACCCGAGGGCCGGATCTCGACCGATACCGATCGATCACGCACGTGGCGGGAGTTCCTGGACCTGGCATCGGATCACGGCTCCGACGAGCAGGAACTGGCCGAATTGTACGCAACCTGGGTCGAAGGGGAGTGGAGCGACCGGTTCGAGCAGCGGTCGGCTGCCCGCCGACGGTACGGCGATCTGCGGGCGCGTGTCAACGGTGCGGTGCTACCGGCAGCGGTCCGCGGGCCGATGCGCGGCTGGGATTTCGACGCGGCCGATGACGCGATGGATCTCGTGGAACAGTTTCTCGACGACGTCGAGTCATTGAGCGCCCGGTTGGCCGACAGGGGCCTGTCACTCCCGATCGACTTCGACGACCGGTTCGCCCGGTTCGCCTCCGCCGAGGAGATGGCGGCGTATCGTGCGGACGTGGTCATCGCCGGCGATGATGTGATCAACCTCCTCGATCGGGTCGCCTCGGTCGATCGTTGGCAACGAATCGGTCTGATCGGCACCGATGTCGACGCCCCCGGGACGGCCGCTGTCGATGCTTTCACCGAAGGCGATTTCGAGGAGGTTGCCACTGTTACCGACGCCGGCGACGTGCTGCTCGATTCAGCGCGGCGGCGGGGCGGCACGAGGGTCGCCGTGGCCGGGTCGACGGTATTGATCGTGCTCGGTGCGCTCCTGGCCGGGTTCGTGCGTCGGCGTCGCCGTCACCGTCACGACGACGTGCCGGACGCCGTACCCGGGCCGATCGATGTGGCTGCCGGCGAGGCCGGCTACAACTCGTCGTCGGAGGACATCACCACGTCCCAGCGATCGTGACAGTCCCGGCACCGATACGGGATCACGGTTCCGTCGGCTACTTCACCATCGGCGGGCTGCCAGCCGAGCGGATAGCACGGTCCACCGCAGTCGACGCAGACGATTTCGGAGTCGGGAACTCTCACGGCACCACTGTAGCGCCGCGTTTCGAGATGGGCGGCAGGGGTCCGATACCACGCGAAATCGCGCGGTTCTGTATGAGTCCGCGCGTAACTCCCGGTGCTCACCTGCAACCGTCAGGTCAGCACCTCGTGGGTCGGCTCGTCTAGGTTTGGTTCCGATGCGTGTTGTCGGAGGAACCGCCAGGGGACGCAAGCTCAAAGCCCCGCCCGGATCGGGCACCCGCCCGATCACCGACCGCGCCAAGGAGGCGATCTTCAACATGTTGGCGGCGAGGATCAGCCTCGTCGACATCACCGTGGCCGACCTGTTCGCCGGCAGCGGCTCGTTCGGTATCGAGGCGTTGAGTCGGGGAGCGGCCCACGCCACGTTCGTGGAACGCAACCGGGAAGCGGCCCGGGTACTCGCCGACAATCTCGACGCACTCGGCTTCAATGAGAAGGCCGACCTGATTGTTGCACCGGTCGACACGGCGCTGCGACGACTCGGTCCGGTCGATCTGGTCTTCTGCGACCCGCCGTACGCTGACGACCCGTGGCTGAATCTCCTTGATCGAATCGACGCCGAGCTGCTGGTCGGCCACGCCGAGACACCGGTGGTCCTGACCGAGCGCTGGGCGGAGATCACCCGCCGCGCCTACGGAAGGGCCCACATCGTCATAGCCCGCCGAGTCGAGGTGCCGGGCGGGTAGGTGCTTGCGCTCACCCTCGACCTGGGGTTCATCGCGGTTCGGAGCTTCGCGCCCAGCTGTCCCCTGAAGTCCGCGTGGCCAAATCTCTTTGTAGATCACCGGTTCTGAGCCGTCTGGAAACTAGCGTGGTTGCCATGGCAGTGGCGCTGTATCCCGGCTCCTTTGATCCCGTGCACAACGGGCATTTGGACATCATTGCCGCCGCTTCGCCACTGTTCGACGAGATTGTGGTCGCCGTTGGCTACAACCCGGGCAAGCCGGCGGGTATGTTCGACGGCCCGGAACGGGCCGAGTTGATCGCCGAGAGCCTCGCACCGCTCGATCTGCCCAACGTCAGAGTCACCACCTTCACGGGCTTGGTTACGATGGCCGCCCGCGACGAGGGCGCAGACTGCCTCGTCAAGGGGCTGCGCAGCGGCGCCGATCTCGACGCCGAGATGCTCCAGGCCAGCATGAACCACAAGACGAGCGGCGGGCTTCCCACGGTATTCCTTCCCGGACTCGGCTCCAGTGCGTTAATCTCGTCTCGATACGTGCGGGAGATTGCTGCGGCGGGCGGAGACGTACAGTCAGTAGTACCAGCCGTGGTGCACAAACGCATTCTCGGCCTCCGAGGCCCGAACGGGTGACCGCATGAACGACCGCTATCGAGACAACCACGGCGACGACGACGTCGAGTACGACGACTACGACGACTACGACGACCACGACGACGAGCGATCCGGCGCAAACCACGGCGACGGATCCGGATCGGACAGGCGGGGCCGAGGCCGAAATGGCGATCTCCCGAACCCCTACGCCGTGCCAGAGGTGGAGGACCTGCTCGAGGAGGCGATCGAGATCCTGGCCGAGTCCCGCCCCCTGCCGATGTCGAACACGGTGAAGGTCAACCGCGACGAGCTGCTGCATCTGCTGGAACAAGCGCAAGCGCGCCTTCCCGAGGAGTTGCGAGCCGCCCGCTGGCTGTTGAAGGAGAGAGACGATTTCGTGGCCAAGGCCCGGCAGGAGCATCAGGACCTCATCGAGGAGGGTCGGGCTCAAGTCGGCCGCATGGTCGAACGCCAACAGATCGTGAAGGCGGCCGAGCAGCGTGCCCGCCAGATCGTGGCCGAGGCCACCGAGGAGGCGAACACGCTCAAACGGCAGGTCGAGGACTATTGCGATCAGCGGCTGGCCAGCTTCGAGATGATCCTCGACCGAACCTCCAGTACCGTGCGAAAGGGTCGGGAACGACTGATGGCCACCGCCAAACTGACCACGGAGGAGATTCTCGGGTCGAACGGGTCCCGCGATTCCCACGTCCTCGATGGCGGCAAGCCGTTTTCCGACGACGAAGCGCGTGCCTGACGGGCACCGGCGAGGAGATCTCATTGGCCGTCGGCGGTGAGTCGAACCCAACCAACGGAACCAACGCAACCAACCGGGCCGGTCGGACGTCCGGCACGAGGCCGGCGAAGCTACCGGTCAACGTTGCCGACCTGCGGAAGCGGCTGGGTCAGCGGCAGGTCGAGCCGATCGAACTGGTGCTCGGACCTCATGAAGTGATCTCGTCCCGCACCACCGACGCCCCGATCGTCGGCGAGGTGACGATCGAATCGATCGAGCGCGGGGTGTCGGTCCTCGGATCGGTGACGTTCGTGTGGGAGGGCGATTGCCGGCGTTGCCTCGAGTCAACCGGTGGCCCGATGACCGTCGAGATCGACGAGATCTTCCAGGTCGACGCCCCACCCGACTCCGACATCATCGACTTCGACGGCGATCAGATCGATCTCGTTCCACTGGTCGAGGATGCGGTGGTGCTGTCGCTGCCGCTGGCGCCGCTGTGCAGGCCAGACTGCGCAGGGCCCGATCCTGATCGCTACCCGACCCTCCCGCACGACACCGACACCCGGGAACGTGACGACGACGGGGCGCTCGTCGATCCCCGCTGGGACGCGCTGTCGGACCTGAACCTGGATCTCGAGGCCGAATAGCCCCGTGGCTGACGAGCCATGGATCCCGCCTCTGCGGTACCGAGCCCACTCGATGGTTCGGTGGTTCGCCCCGACCGAGATCCTCAGGGGCGCCTACCGCGAATTCTTTGGCCGGCTGTTCGGCCTGTATGCGGACAGCCGCGAGACGCAGGCCGCGCTGCGCGAACCGGTCGTGCATCACGCCCAGGGTCCCGTCTTCGGTGAGCGACTGGGAACCATCGATCCCGAGAATTTCCTGATCTTCTGCAACGATCAGCTGCCCTTCCACCGCGCCCTCGAACGACCGGCGGAACTGACGGTCGACTACGTTGCCGACATCGGCGACGGCTTCAGCCCGACATTCACGATCGCCCGGCAGCTGGCATCACCGATCACGTCGGTCACCGGCGACGGCGGCACGAGGCTGACGTTGCCCCGGGGTGATCTGATCGTCATGGGGGGCGACGAGGTCTACCCGGCTGCCGGCCCGGAACACTACCGGGACCGCACGATCGGACCCTACCGTACGGCCTTTCCTCCGGAGTCGAGCACCGCTCCGGACGGGTCGGACCGCCGAGTGCCGCTGTTCGCCATTCCCGGCAACCACGATTGGTACGACGGACTGGCCGCGTTTCTCGAACGGTTCACCGTCTTCCAGTCGGGTGACGACACCTCCCAGCGCCGTGGTTGGTCGCTGCACCAGACCCGCAGCTACTTCGCCGTGCAGTTGACCGAGACGTGGTGGCTGTGGGGAATCGACATCGCCCTCAACGCCGACATCGACACGCCCCAGATGCAATACTTCCGGCAGGTGGCGGCCATGATGCCGGCCGAGGCCCGGATCATCCTGTGCACCGGAAAACCCGCCTGGTTCGGGAGAGGTGAGCGGGGGTGGTTCGAGCGCTGGCTGGAATCAATGCGGGAACGGTTCGGGCGGCAGGACGAAACCGAGGCTTCCGACGAGTGGAACCGCCTCACCTACTTTCTGGAAAAGACGCTCGGGACGGCGGCGCCCGACGCGGTTCGCCTGGTGATGACCGGTGACAAACACTTCTACTCCCGCCACGAGCCGACCGTCGATGCAGACAAACCAACCGTGGTCGTGGCCGGCGGTGGAGGGGCCTACCTGGCATCGACGCTGGAAGCCCCACGTCGGCTGCATCTACCATGGCGCTTCTCGTCGGTGGAGATCACCGAGTACGAGGCCGCAAACGAGTGGCCCGATCGGGGCACCTCCCGTCGAACGGGGGTAACGGCGCTGTGGCGCATCCCGTGGGGCAATCCGGAACTCGGTACCGTTTTCGGCGTCATCTACACACTGTTCGGCCTGGCGGCGAGGGCCGGAGCCCGGCAGGCGTTCGCC
>JBFHEP010000164.1:0-9249 GCA_041584095.1 Acidimicrobiales bacterium
AGTGCCGGCTCCCGATGGGTCCGGCCCCGGACAACCAGGACGAACTGGCTCGAGCGGTCCTCGCCGGTCTCGGTCGGAGTGTGTCCTGATGGCCGCACCCGTTCGTATCTCGTTCCTCGGCGGCCTGGGTGAGATCGGCAGAAACTGTGCTGCCATCGAGATCGACGGACGCATCATGCTCATCGACTGCGGCCTCATGTTCCCCGAGGCCGATCATGCCGGTGTCGACATCATCCTGCCCGACTTCACCTACCTGCGGGAGAACGCCCATCGGGTGGAAGGCGTGGTGGCCACCCACGGCCACGAGGATCACATCGGGGCGTTGAGCTTTCTGCTCGAGGAGATGCCGCTGCAGATCATCGGTTCGCCGCTGACGATCGGCATGGCCAAAAACCGGATCGGCGAGCGAGGGGTCATGGATCAGGCCACCTTCATCGAGGTGAGCGACAACGATCGCATCCAGGTCGGGCCCTTCGACATGGAGTTCTTCCCGGTCACCCACTCGGTGCCCCACGGCTTCGCCACCGCGTTCCACACCCCCCAGGGCGTCCTGCTCCACAGCGGCGACTTCAAGCTCGACATGACGCCGGTCGATCAGCGCCTCACCGACCTGGCCGGGCTCGGCCACCTGGCCAAGGACGACGGTATCCGTCTGTTCCTGTGCGACTCCACCAACGCCGAGTCAGCCGGATTCTCCGAATCCGAAACCTCGATCGGGCAGTCGATCCAGGATCTTTTCCGGGCTCGCGAGGGTCGGCGGCTGATCATCGCCTGCTTCGCCAGCCACATTCACCGGGTGCAGCAGATCGCCGATGCCGCCATCGCCACCGGCCGCACGATCGCCACCATGGGCCGTTCGATGAACTCCAACGTCGCACTGGCCCGCCAGATGGGGCTGCTCCACATCCCCGACGCCAAGCTGCGGGCCATCGAGGACGTCGACGACATTCCCGACGGCAAGCTGTGCGTGATCTCGACCGGGTCCCAGGGTGAGCCACTGTCGGCGCTGGCCCGCATGGCCTCGGGTGACAACAGGTGGCTGTCGGTCCACGAGGGAGACTGTGTGATCCTGTCGTCCCATCCGATCCCCGGCAACGAGTCGAGCGTGTCCCGGGTCATCGACGGCCTGATACGGCGTGGCGCCGAGGTCGTGCACTCGGGCATCGCCCGGGTTCACGCCACGGGACACGCCAAGGCCGAGGAACTCCGGGTCATGCATTCGATCGTGCAGCCCGAGTGGTTCATCCCCGTCCACGGCGAATACCGTCACATGGCCGAACACGCTCGGCTCGCCGCCGGCATGGGTCAGCCCGCCGACAAGATCATGGTGTGCTCCGACGGCGATTCGGTGCTGCTGACCGACAAGGGTCTTCGGCGGGGTGAGGAGATCCCGGCCGACTACATCTACATCGCCGGGTCGATCGGACCTCTCGACCACAGCGTGTTGATCGACCGTCGCATCCTCGGTCAGGAGGGTTTCGTCGGTGTCATCGTGCCGATCTCGATCGTCGGCGCGTCCGCCGAGCTGCTCCGGGAGCCCGAGATCGTGAGCCGTGGCTGGGTGGAGGGCGACGAGGGCGATCTGCTTCGCAAGGAGGCGACCCTGGCCGTGCGGGAGGCGGTGGAGGAGGCGCTGGCCGACGGCAAACGTGGTCGTGACGAAATCGAGCGCATCACCCGCCGGGCCGTGGGCCGGTTCATCAACCGGCGCACCAAGCTCCGACCTATGGTCGTTCCCGTCGTACTCGGCGCCCACGAGGGCGGCTCGTCGTCATGACCGTCGCTGTCGCACCTGCGGAGCAGGTGCTTACAGAGTTTTGGCTATGCGGCCAAAACTCGTGGCTTCATCCGGTCACCTGGAGATCGGTCGAGTCCGGCCATGAGGTCGCACCTGCGGAGCAGGTGCTTACAGAGTTTTGGCTATGCGGCCAGAACTCGTGGCTTCATCCGGTCACCTGGAGATCGGTCGGGTCCGGTCGTGCGGTCGCACCTGCGGAGCAGGTGCTTACAGAGTTTTGGCTATGCGGCCAGAACTCGTGGCTCCGTCCGGTCACCTGGAGATCGGTCGGGTCCGGTCGCTGGCCAAACCCCCGGCTCCATCCGATTCGCCTGACGGCAGAACGTCGTCCGCGGTGGTCGTTCGTATGGCACAAAAAGGTAGACCGGTGACCAGCCGATTCGGACTGCACCCCGAGGTGCTGGGGACCGAAGCCATCGCCCGGTTCACCCGCCATCTCGTCGAGCTGGCCGATCCCGTGCAGCTCGATGCGGCGGTCCCCACATGCGACCCGTGGACCATGGCCGATCTCGTCTGGCATCTCGCCGAGGTCCAATCGTTCTGGGCGTGGATCATCGAAAACCGGCCGGCACCGGTCGAGGAGGCCGAGATGCCGGAGCGAGCGGTGACTGCTGCGCTTCGGGCCCAACTCGTCGACGCCAACGATCGGCTGTGCGCCGCGCTCGACGCCGCCCATTTCGACGAGCCGGCCTGGACCTGGCATCCCGAGCACCGCGACGTCGATTTCACCGTTCGACGCCAAACCCACGAAGCGCTGATCCACTGCTTCGACGCGGTGCTGGCCATGAACGGGCCGGCTCCCGACGTCGATCCCGCTCTCGCCGCCGACGGATTCGACGAGCTGGTCACGGTCATGGCCGGAGGGGTTCCCGACTGGGCCTCCTACAAGCCGTCGGACCGCCGGCTCGCCGTCCGGGCGGTCGATACCGAGGATCACTGGCTACTCGAGTTCGGCACGATCACCGGCCGGTCGCCCCGTGGAACCGACTACGTCGACGCGCCGACGATCAACGTGGTCGATCCCGAGTCCGGCCATTCCTGGTCCGCCGAGCTCAACGGACCGGCGCTCGAGCTGAACCTGTGGGCCTGGGGCCGTGGTCCGCTCGACGGTCTGACGGTCGGTGGCGACGATACTCTCGTCCATTCCCTGCGGTCCGTGATCGTCGAGTCGACCCAGTAATTCTCGAGGAGCCTCCCGCGGCCGATGGTGCACCACCCCAGCGGCGAACTGCGCTAGGCTTTGCAGCACTGTGGCAACATCTACTCGGAACCAATCGCGTTCCGGTCGTGGGGCTACGGGCGGAGGCAGACCGACACGCAAGAAGTCGGCAAAGCGTCGCGCCCAGGAAGACCGTCGGGACATCCAGGGCTTGTCGCTCATCGCCTTGGGTGTTCTCATCGGCCTTGCGCTCTACACCGGTGCAACCGGAATCGTCGGACAGGCCGTGGCTTCGGCCAGTGGTGTCCTGTTCGGCCTCGTTCGCTATCTGGGGCCACCGGCGCTCGTTGCCGGCGGGTTCCAGCTGCTGCGAACCAACACCTCCCGTAGCCGGAGACGGAGGAAACGGACGGATCACACGCAGCTGGTGGCCTGGGGCTCACTCATCGCAGCCGTCTTCTGCCTGCTCGACATTCTTGGCGGTAAACCGCACTGGGGTTCGACGCCGGAGGCCCTGAGCCGCTCCGGGGGCTGGGTCGGCATTGCCATCGGCGGCACCCTGGAGCGCTATCTGGGGTCGATCGGTGAGATCGTCGTCACCGTCACCCTCGTACTGGTTGCCGCCGTGCTGCTCACCTCGATCTCACTCGGCCCCGCGGCCGACACGATGGCGGAACGATTCGGGTTGATCTGGGATCGTGGCCGCAGTCGCGCCCGCGAACGATTCGAGGATCGCGACTGGTTGCGGCGCGACGATGGCGATCGCACGGGCGACATCACCGACGAGCGGCCCGCGGGCCTCGCCTCGATGTTCACCGAAGCCGACGACGATCCCAGCGAGCAGGCCGACATCTACATCGACCTGCGCCACAGCGGCGACTCATCACGGACCAAACCGGATCCCGAGCCGGTCGTCGCCCTCGATGAGGACGAGACGGTGATCGTCGGTCAGCTCGACGACGACTGGTCCGACGATTCGCCGACGCCGGTTATCGAGGTGCCGATTCCAACCATGGTCGAGGGCCTCTCGGTGGCGACGCCTCAGCCCCCCGACGGGATATGGCACCTCCCAAGCCTCGATATGCTCGATCATTCCGAGGTCCAGGACGTCGATCGGGCCTCGGTCGAACGTACCGGCCGACGACTCGAGCACGCGCTGGCCGAACACGGCGTCGAGACCCGGCTCATCGGCGTTGTCGTCGGGCCCACGGTCAGTCGCTTCGAGCTCGAACTCGGCCCCGGCGTCAAGGTGTCCCGGGTGACGTCGCTGCACAAGGACATCGCCTATGCGATGGCTACACCCGACGTGCGCATCCTGGCCCCGATTCCCGGCAAGCAGGCGATCGGTGTCGAGGTACCGAACGTGCGCCGTCAGACGGTGACCGTTGGCGACCTCCTGATGTCGGAGGAGGCCGCGAAGTCCGTGCATCCGCTCGACGTCACGCTCGGCCGCGACATCACCGGGCGCACCATCATTGCCAATCTCGCCCGCATGCCCCACCTGCTGGTGGCCGGCCAGACCGGTTCCGGCAAGTCGAGTTGCATCAACTCGATGCTGGCCTCGATCCTGATGCGTTGCACGCCGGATCAGGTGCGCATGATCCTCGTCGACCCCAAGCGGGTCGAGCTGACCCAGTATGAACGACTCCCTCACCTGCTCACCGAGGTGGTGACCGATCCGAAGAAGGCGGCCAATGCGCTGGCCTGGGCGGTGCGGGAGATGGAACGGCGCTACGACCTGCTCAGCGAGGTCGGCGTACGCGATCTCGACGGCTACAACCGCGGCGTGGAGGAGGGAATTCTCGATCCGATTACGGGACCTGATGGCCAGCCGATGGAGTATCACAAGCTCTCCTACATCCTCGTCGTACTCGACGAGCTGGCCGACCTCATGATGGTCGCCGCCCGCGATGTCGAGGAATCCATCTGCCGGATCGCCCAGAAGGCCCGAGCGGTCGGCATTCACCTGGTCATCGCAACCCAACGGCCGTCGACCAATGTCATCACCGGCCTCATCAAGGCCAACGTGCCGGCCCGCCTGGCCTTCGCCGTGTCGTCACTCACGGACAGCCGGGTCATCCTCGACCAGCCTGGCGCCGAGCGGCTCGTCGGGCGTGGTGACGGTCTGCTCAACGACGGCACCACCTCGACCCCGACCCGTTTCCAGGGTGCCTGGGTCACCGAGGCGGAGGTTTCGGCGATCGTCGACCACTGGACCGGCCAGGCACCGGAGGTCACCTACGACTCCCGGGTTCTCGGCGACGAAGGCGGGGGAGAGGCGGCATCGTTCATCCCCGGAGGCTCGACCGGCGACGAGGGCGACGACGACCTGCTGTTGCAGGCGATGGAGCTCGTGGTTCGATCACAGCTGGGTTCGACGTCGATGCTGCAGCGCAAGCTGCGGGTCGGGTTCGCCCGGGCCGGGCGCCTCATGGACCTCCTCGAAGAACGCGGCGTGGTCGGCCCGTCGGTCGGCTCCAAAGCCCGAGAGGTTCTGATGACCGCCGAGGACCTCGACGCCGGTCGTTGGCCCAGGGGCGTGGCGGTACCTGCCGCCGAGGCGGCGCCTGCGGCGCCGACCGGACCGGTCATGGCCGGAACCGCCGGCGTGGCTCCGGCTTCGCCGCCCTCGACCGCCGACGTCGCGGCCGACCCCGAGATGAAGCGAGACGCCGACGACGGCGATCGGCCGTCCGGTGCCTCGCACGGGCCGGGAGCGGTGTCCGGAGAGGGGACGGGTGGTTCGGCCGACCCCGACGGCTCCCCACCGGGAGGCGGCGGACACCCGTCGTCGGCAGACTGGCCCGGATCGACCACGGACGACCCCTTCGACTCACCGGCGCTGCCGACACGAAAGGATCCGCCGCGGCAATCCGGCCCGACCGCCTTCGACAATCAGCCGGTCCTCGACAAACCTCGGAAACGGCGCCGAACGCTCGCCGACATTCCCAATCCCGAACCGGTCCGCATCCCGGATCCGTCCGGATCGCGGACTCGTAGGAAAACCAACGGTGCGCCACCTGGTCGCCCCGGTCTCGACAGCACCGTGGGTCCCGATCCCGAACTCGGGTTGGAGCCGGATGCCGGCTCCTCGGTCGGGTTGCTCGAGCGTCCGCAGGCCGATGCGCCCGATGAGGTCGAGCGGGCCGCTCTCGACGTCGAGTTCGAGTCCGGCCCCGCTACCGATACCGACGCGGCCGAGCAGGCGGGCTCGTCACCCCCGGTCCTCCGGGTGGTCAAGGGGATCGAGCCGGAAGCGGACGACGGTCACACGCCATTCGACATCGAGGAGGAACGGCCTCCCGACGACGCTGTTCCCGACGATGACGGCCGTGTGGCTGACGACGACATCTTCGACCCCGACGCCGACGATGACGAGTTCGATGCCCCGGAGTTGCATGCCGAGGCGCTGAACGCCGACGACTGGTCGGACGAGTTCGACGAGTTCGACGATGACGACGACGAGTTCGACGGGGACTTCGACTCGGCTCTCGCCCCACCCCCGGGCTATCCGGGCGGCTGACTCGGTCCCGACAACCCGCCACGGTCCCCATCGGTCAAGGTTACGGGACCGCCGATAGTCTCCACTGGTGGGCTTCCTGACCGAACCGACCTTGATCGTTGCGCTCATCGAGGTGTCGATCGGGTTGTGGCTTCTCACGAAGGCGGCAGATGAGTTCGTCGAAGGTGCAGCCAACGTCGCCAGTGCTCTCAGTATTTCACCGGTCGTCATCGGCGCCGTCATCGTCGGATTCGGAACCAGCGCACCGGAACTGCTCGTCTCATCGCTGGCGGCCTGGCGCGGCGATCTCGATCTGGGGGTGGGGAACGTCGTCGGGAGCAACGTCGCGAACCTCACGCTGGTACTCGGCGCGGCGGCGCTGATTGTTGCACTCCGGGTCACCCCGTCGGTACTCGCCCGGGAGGCGCCGCTGTCGCTGTTGGCTGTGCTGTTGTTCGCCTACTTCACGACCGGCGGCCTCCAACGGTGGGAGGGGATCGTCCTGCTGGGTGCACTCGTGGGTGTGTTGACATGGATCGTCGTGGGTGGACGGGTCGATCATGTCGAAAGCCATTCTCTCGACGACGGGGGACCGCTGTCGAGCCAGGCGGTGCGAACGGCCGGGGGCCTCCTCGGGACCATCGCCGGTGCCCAGCTGCTGGTCTGGGGTGCCTCGGCGATTGCGGAGATGGCCGGCATCTCGGGAGGGTTCGTCGGTTTCACCCTCGTTGCCATCGGCACCTCGCTGCCGGAACTCGTGACCGCCGTGGCCGCCGCCCGCAAGAACGAGACCGAGATCATCCTCGGCAACCTCCTGGGCAGTAACATCTTCAACAGCCTGGCCGTCGGCGGCGTCATCGCCACCATTCATCCCGGTGCCGTCGACGACAAGGAATTGGCCACGATCGGCGTGATCGGAATGGCGCTGGTCGCCTTCATCGCGTGGGCCTTCATGGTGAGCCGCAAGCGGGTCCACCGCATCGAAGCGGCGGTGTTGTTGGCGATCTGGCTGGGGTCGGTGGTGCTGATGGCCCGTGGAGCGACCGAACCCGTCACGGTCGCCCTCGGCGGGTCCGGCTGATGGCGATCCGAACCCGGGCTGGTGTGTCCCGTCGCCGGTGCAACGGCTACTGTCGCTGACGATGAGCGATGACCACCCCACCTCGTACAGGGAGCTGCACGTTCCGGTCGACGGCGGAATGCTGGCCGCAGGTCGGTGGGGCGACGGCGATCGGATCGTCGTCGCCTCCCACGGCATCACCGCCAATCACCGGTCGTGGCAGGCCGTCGGGGAGGAGCTCGTCGCTCGCAGCGACGGGACGGCCTCACTGGTGGCCATCGATCACCGCGGCCGAGCCGGCAGCGCTTCGGTTCCCGGCCCGTTCGGGCTCGCCCGGCACGCCGACGACATTGCCGCCACCCTCGACCATTTGGGCATCGAGACGGCCGTTCTGGCCGGACACTCGATGGGAGGTTTTGTGGTCGCCCTTGCCGCCGAGCGTCACGCCGACCGGGTCGCCGGC
Source organism: Acidimicrobiales bacterium (assembly GCA_041584095.1). Taxonomy (GTDB): domain Bacteria; phylum Actinomycetota; class Acidimicrobiia; order Acidimicrobiales; family SZUA-35; genus JAHELU01. Next base: position 7,983 of record JBFHEP010000164.1, read on the forward strand.
CTGGTTCTGGTCGACGGCGGGTTGCCGTTTCCGCTGGAGCTACCGCCCAATGCCGACACCGAGGCCGTGATCCAGTCGGTGATCGGTCCCGCCCTCGACCGCCTCGGCCGACGTTGGTCTGACATCGACGATTACGTCGGATTCTTTCGGGCCCACCCGGCGTTCAGCCCGCCGAACGAATGGCATCGGGCGGTCGACGCCTACGTGCGGTACGACGCGGTGCTCGACGACGACGGACGGGTCCGTTCCAGTGTCGACAAGGACGCGGTGCTGGTCGACGGCGGTGCGGCCATCGTCGATCCGGATTCCTCCTCGGCGCTTCGGCGTATCGACAAGCCGTCGATGTTGTTGTGGGCTCCTCGAGGCATTCTCGATCAACGTCCCGGTCTCTATCCCGCCGATCAGATCGCCACGGCGGTGTCCGACCTCGAACACCTCACAGCGGTGCCGGTCGACGACACCAATCACTACACCATCCTCGTCGGCGAGGCCGGAGCGGCTCGAGTCGTCGAGGCGATTCGCGCCTTGCCGGCCTGACCCGGCGCCTGATCGTCACTCCAGCGGGTTCCTTGGACTGGCTCGGCGGTACACCTAAACTTGGAACCGAATTACTGACGAAGGCGGAATCGTCAAGCCATGGGAGCGACGTTGCACATCCAAACATCCGGCGAGCCGGTTGAAACCACCCTGCTTGCGAGCAACCTCCAGTTCCCCGAGGGACCCGTGTGGCTATCCGACGGCTCGGTGCTGGTGGTGGAGATCGCCCGCGGAACACTGACCAGGGTGTCGCCGGAGGGGGACGTCGACGTCGTGGCCGATCTGAAAGGTGGGCCGAACGGTGCTGCGGTCGGCCCGAACGGCAGGATCTATGTCTGCAACAACGGCGGTCTCACCTGGAGTGAGGTCAACGGGCTCATGGTTCCCGGCAATCAGCCCGATGACTACACCGGCGGCAAGATTCAGCGGGTCGATCTGCAGACCGGCGAGATCGAGGTGCTCTACGACGAGGCCAACGGGATCATGCTGCGGGGTCCGAACGATCTGGTGTTCGACGACGCCGGAGGTTTCTGGTTCACAGACCATGGGAAGATCCGGCCGAGGCAGCGTGACCGAGGCGGCCTGTACTACGCCAAAGCCGATGGATCCGAGATCCGGGAAATCGTGTACCCGCTCGACGCCCCGAACGGTGTCGGTCTGTCACCGGAACAGGACATACTGTACGTGGCCGAGACATTCCAGGGTCGGGTCTACCAGTGGCCACTGTCCG
>JBFHEP010000165.1:0-9162 GCA_041584095.1 Acidimicrobiales bacterium
CGCGCTCCTGCTCCTGCTCCATCCAGTCCATCGTGGCGCCGCCATCGTGGACCTCACCGATCTTGTAGTTCTTGCCGGTGTAGAACAGGATACGTTCGGTCGTGGTGGTCTTGCCGGCATCGATGTGGGCCATGATGCCGATGTTGCGATATCGATCGAGTGGGGATGGGCGGTCAGCCATGGGATTGTTTTGCCTTAGTGGGGATGTTTGGTTTCTCGATGTTTTCGGCGTAGCCGAAAACTCGTTAAAGGAGCAGCGGCGCCAGCCGCTGCGAGTGACTACCAGCGGTAGTGAGCGAAGGCCTTGTTGGATTCGGCCATCTTGTGGACGTCCTCCCGGCGCTTCACTGCGGCGCCGATGCCGTTGGAGGCGTCGAGAATCTCGTTGGCCAGCCGCTCCGACATGGTTCGCTCGCGACGGTCGCGGGCGTAGCCGACCAGCCAGCGGATGGCGAGTGTTGTGGCCCGGCGAGGACGAACCTCGACGGGAACCTGGTAGGTGGCGCCGCCGACGCGGCGGCTCTTCACCTCGAGCTGCGGGCGGACGTTGTCGACGGCCCGCTTGAAGGCGGCCACGGGATCGCCGCCGGTCTTCTCGGCCACGATGTTGAAGGCGGTGTAGACGATTCGCTCGGCGGTTGTCTTCTTACCGGAGAGCAGAACCTTGTTGATCAGTTGGGTGACGAGCACCGACCGGTACACCGGATCGGGCTGTAGTTCACGGCGGGGGGCTGGTCCCTTGCGAGGCATATCGAGCGGTCCTTGTCCTTAGTCCTTCTTGGCCCCGTAGCGACTACGAGCCTGCTTGCGATCACGCACGCCGGAGGTGTCGAGCGTGCCCCGGACGATCTTGTAGCGAACACCGGGCAAATCCTTCACACGGCCGCCGCGGACGAGCACCATCGAGTGCTCCTGGAGGTTGTGACCCTCGCCGGGAATGTAGGCGGTGACCTCGATGCCACTGGTCAGCCGAACGCGGGCCACCTTCCGCAGCGCCGAGTTGGGCTTCTTGGGGGTGGCGGTGTAGACACGGGTGCACACACCACGACGCTGGGGCGACCCCATGAGAGCGGGAGTCGTACCCTTCTTCGTTTTGCTCTGACGGCCCTTGCGGACCAGTTGTTGTATGGTGGGCACCAGAAACCTCTCGGGGCGTTCGTGGGCGGCTCGATGAGTTGGACGGTCAGTACGGACTTGGCCCCAGGCCCTGGCAAACACGGCTGGCCGGTGTCACTTGAAGCAGTGCCAATTCGATTGCTGAGCGCAACCGCCGGAACGTGATGAGCGACGGCTTGGGAGTATGAGACTGGGGCGCGAAGCACATGCAGTGCGTTTACGCGCCAGCTAGTTAGGCTACGGCCGGTTGACAGCGTTCACAACTGGGGTGTGATTTCTCAAACCCGCTGGAGAACGAGATCAACTCGGCGCTGAATCCGGTGCCGGGTGAGCACCGGATATCCATCCTACCGGCTGTCAGAGCGGGTTGGCTCGCAGACTGGAGCGGCAGATCGTCAACTGGATCTGGAAGAAATGGCGCGCGCAGAATCTGCCAGATCCAGTGCGGATTGGCCTGGCGGTCAGCCGAAGTTCGGGGGTCGCTTCTCCCTGACAGCGGCGACACCCTCGGCGGCGTCCGCTCCGCCGAAACCGAGCATCTCCAACGCAGCGGATGCGTCGAAGGTCGGGCCGGCCAACCGCAGCCAGTTGTTCAGCGCCAGCTTGGTCCACTGGACGGCCTGGTTCGACCCGGTGTTGAGTGAGCGCGCCACGTCGTAGGCCTTGTCGAGCACGACGTCGTCGTCGACGGCCAGCGACACGAGACCGATCCGCTCCGCCTCCTCGCCCGACAGCGGCTCGCACGTCAACAGGTAGTACTTGGCCTTGGCCATGCCGCACAGCAGTGGCCAGATGATGGCTGCGTGGTCGCCGGCGGCCACCCCGATCTTGGTGTGGCCGTCGATGATCCGGGCCGACCGCCCGACGACCGAGATGTCGGCCATCAGCGCCGTGGCGAGACCGGCCCCAACCGCCACCTTCTCGATGGCCGACACCACCGGCTTCGAGCAGTTGATGATGTTGTAGACGAGATCCCTGGCCTCGCGGAACACCTCGGCACGGTAGGCCGGGTCGGCGATGATCTCGTCGATCATGCCGAGGTCGCCCCCGGCGGAGAACGCACCGTCGGCACCGTGGACGACGACGACGTTGGTGTCGGGATCGCGGTTGACGACGGTCCAGACATCGGCGAGATGCGCGTGTTTCACGCCGTCGACGGCGTTGAGCCGACCGGGCGTGTCGATGACGATCCGGAGAATTCCGGGCTCGAGACGATCGATGGTGAGGCTGTCGAACGGGGCGTAGCGGTCGAGAGAAGGGTCGGGTGTGTCGCTCATCAGCACTCGACGGTAGCGGTCGAGGGAGGAGGCGGCCATTCGCACGGCCGCCCCCTCGCCGCCCGGGAGATGGGAACGTATCTGATCCGGCCCTTGCAACGTCTACTTGTCATGCTGGGAACCGCAACAAAGTCCGTCGACCGACGAAGCCTCTCGGCGGGCGTCGTTCACTATCCGACCTTCCTCGTTTCGGCTGCCCGCTCCGTGGCCAATTCGATGCTGTACCTCACCGGTCTTCGCCGAAAGCCGCTGATGCTGGAGGGCTGCCGCCACGGCGACATGTACCACAACTGGTCGGGCGATCGCCGCCACCGGGTCAACTGGGCCGAGCCCGAGAGCGAGGAGGAGCTGGTCGCACTGATCCGATCCGCCGACTCGGTGCGGGTCGTCGGCTCTGGCCACTCGTTCAACGACGCTCTCGCCTGCGACGGTTTGACGGTGTCGCTCGACCGGCTGAGCGGGATCGTCGATGTCGATACTGCGAATCGGCGCGCCACGGTGCGGGCCGGCACCCGGCTGCGGGATCTGACCGGCGAACTCCACGACCGGGGCCTGGCGCTCCGCTCGCTCGCCTCCCACGACGCACAGAGCATCGGCGGCATCCTCGCCACCGACGTGCACGGAACCGGCCACGGCCCCGCTCATCTCAGCGACCAGGTGGTTGCACTCCGCCTCGTCGACGGACGAGGAACGGCGCACGTCCTCGGTCCGGCCGACGACCTGTTCCGGGCCGCGGTCGGTGGATTGGGTGCGGTTGGCATCATCACCGAGGTGACGGTGCAGTGCGTCGACGCGTTCAATCTGGTGCAGGCCACCGACGTTCGGTCGCTCGAGTGGGCTCGGTCCAACCTCGACCGCCTGACGAACGCGAACGACCACGTCAGCTTCTACGCGTACCCCTTCACCGACCAGGTCCACGTGCACACCTGGGACCGGACGGACGACTCCCCCAGCGTGCTCGGACGAACGCGGGAGGCACTCAACGAGGCCAAGGCGGCGGTGGCTGCGTCAGTGATCGGTGACGCCGCCGCCCACTTTGGTGTTCTGCCCTGGACCGCACCGGTGGCCATGCGGCTGCAGGCGCCGATCGGGCTGGTCCACCGGGCTCACGACGCCTTCAACCGCACCCAGTATCACCTTCATCAGGAACTGGAGCTGGCCGTTCCCCGCGACGACGTGTGGCACCGGCTGAAGGAGTTGCTCGACCTCTACGAGGCCCAATACCGCTCCGGGCGATTCCGGACGCGGCGGCGGCTGCCGTTTCTGCTCGTCGAGGTTCGCTTCAGCCCGGCCGGCCACGACACCACGCTGTTGGGGGCCGGCGTCGACCGCGACACCGCGTGGATTTGTCTGTGCTGCAACCAGTCGGGCGCCGTCGGCCGGTACTTCGCCGCCGTGGAGGAGTGGGTGCGGAACAACGACGCCCGAGTCCACCTCGGCAAGTGGTGCGAGTCGTTTGACGTCAACGACATCGCCCGCATGCACGGCGAGCGATTCAGGACGTTCCGGCGGTTGCAGGCGGAGGCCGATCCCCGGGGAGTCTTCGTGAACCCGTTCACCGAGCGGCTGTTCGCCCCCGTCGCCTTCCGAGCCGACGGCCACGCCGGCCCGAACGGTCTAGAACTCGAACAGTTCGAACGGCACGGCGTAGGTCGTGCCGAGGCGGGGGCCGGAGGCGGCCGCTGAGCTTCGCAGCATCTCGTCCGGGTCCGGGACGTCCCCACCGAGGTGGTCCAGATAGATCCTGTGACAGCGCAGCGACTCGATTCCCGCACCGAGCGTCTCCGTGACGTCGACCCCGTAGGTCGATTCGAGACTGTGGGAGAACAGCGCGAACCGGGTGCCCGACCATGGCTCGCCCAGCTCCGGGAAGATCCACCGGTTCCCGGCGTCACGGACCGCGTCCAGCAGCGCGATGCCGACCGCCCGATGGTCTGCGTGATTCCACGACGGACCGCCGAAGGACTCCCGGAAGTTGATCCCGAGGACCACCTCGGGTCGGTGCCGTCGCAGTGCCCCGGCCAGATCCCGACGGAGATCGAGGTCGGCGACGACGAGACCGTCGGGGTGGTCCAGGTATTCGATCCGCTCGACGCCGACGACTTGACACGACTCCTCCTGCTCCCCCGCCCGGGCCGCCACGGATTCCTCCGGGCTCATCGAATCGATCCCGGCCTCGCCCCGGGTGACGAGCAGGTAGGCGACCTCCTTCCCCTGACCGGTCCAGCGGGCCACGGCCGATGCGGCTCCGTATTCCATGTCGTCGGGGTGGGCAACCACGGCGAGGCCTCGACTCCAGTCTTCGGGCACCGGTTCCAGCGGGTTGTCAGCCATGGCCCGAGCGTAGCCAGCGGAGGCGTTGAGCGTAGGATGTCGTGATGGCCGAGCAACTGATTCCGATCCTCCGGGTGGACGACGGGTCGGCAACCGCACCGTGGTATGCCCGCCTGGGATTCGAGGTGGTCGGCGAGCACCGGTTCGCTCCTGATCTCCCGCTCTATCTGTTCCTGGAACGGAATGGGATCGCGCTGCACCTGTCGGAACACGCCGGCGACGCCCGACCGGGAACGCTGGTCTACTTCTGGGTCGACGATGTCGACGCGATCGCCGCAGAATTCGGTGTCGACGTCCACGAACAACCCTGGGGACGAGAGATCCAACTCACAGACCCCGACGGCAACCGATGGCGAATCGCCGAGCGGCCCGAAGGTTAGCCGTTGGGATCGACGCGGCCTGCGCTCGGCCCGAGGTGGCGAACACCGAGAACCGAGCCGATGAGCCCGCCCGCGCTCGACAGAAGCAGGTCACCGACGGTGTCGCCGTAGGTCAGCGCCAAACCGCCGGCACCACCGAACCCGTCCTCCGACACCGCCCACTCCATGATCTCCCACCAGACGATGGCCAGCGCGCCAAAGCCGTAGCCGAGCAGCAACGCATCACGACGGTCGAACACGTTGCGGAACCGGAATGCGTGGAAGGCAGCGACCAGCGGCACCCAGTTGAGGGTGTGGAGTACGTCGTCGGTCACGGCGTAGCGGTCGTAGAAACCGAAGAGGTTGCCCAAGGGTGTCGATCAGGAACGGCAATGAAACGAGGGCATCGGCGGTGTGGGGATACGGATCCCAGTTGCGCCACCGGGCGATGATCGGGATCAGCACCGCCGGTGCGAGAAACAGTGGCGCGCGAAATCCCATGGCCTTACCGGCCACCGCCTCGGGCGGCACGATGATGGCGATGGCGAACGACAGGATGAGTGCAGCCTTGATCCCATAGTTGACCTTCGCGGTGATCGGCGCGACGTCGGCCTGAAGGACCCCGGTTGGTGCGGTCATCGATCACCAAAGCTACTACCCGGTGGCTCCTCGGCCGTGCCCTCCTTGGTTTCTCCAACGAGGGGTTTTGCCCTGGCCCGGCGCTAGCAGGGTGCCGAAGAAGGCTGGCCAGACAGCAGGTTTGCGCGATTGTGGGTCGTGACGACGCAGAAACGCGCAAACCTGCGTTGAGACACCACGTGCACCCTGTCTAGAGGCCGAACTGGTCGAACCAGCCCAACGCGACCGCGGCGCCCGCGCCATTGAAGATCATGTGGGCGATGATTGCCGGCGCGAGTCGGTCGGTCTTGACGGTGACGGCGCCGAGAATCAGGCCGACGACGAAGATCGACGAGAACAACACCGCCGTGCCCCGTAGGTCGGGCGAGGTGAAGTGGGGCAGCGTGAAGATGACCGCCGAGAGCACGACGGCCCATATCGATCCCAGCCGTTTCTCGATCGCTCGCAGGGTGAGGCCTCGGAAGAAGAGCTCCTCGGTGATCGGGGCGCCGATCACCGCTGCGAAGAGGATGGCGGCCAGCCACGGCGTGCCCGCCGCCTCCCGTAGGAACTGGGTGTTGTCGGCCGCGGCTTCGTCGGTCAGTCCGACCAGGTCGGTGGTGACCATCCCGGCGACTCCGGCAGTGACCAGGCCGGCGACGGCGACGCCGATCCCAATGCCGATGTCGCGGGGTTCGGCTGCCAGACGCCAGTCGGAGACGGGACCCAACCCCTTCCATCGGGACACGATGATCGGCCAGATTCCCTGCCCCAACTGCTGGAAGAGGAGCGAGAACGCCAGGATCCCGAGCGGGAGCGCCGCGACGTCACCGGAGTTGGCCATGTCCATCAGCCCGTCGACGCCCGTCACCGCCAGTCCGACTGCGAATCCGACGATCGACAGGGCGAGAAAGAAGGGAACCCCGAGCAACACATCGCCGAACCCCCACCAGGGGCGTTGCGGACGGTAGCGCCCCGGCTGGAACGCGGGCGCGGGCGCGCCCGGCGGAGGCGCTTGCTGAAACGGCGGCGTCGGCAGCCCCGTCGGGTTCGGCGGCGGTTCCGAGGACTTTGAGGGCGGATAAGGGGGTGCGGTGACCGAGTTCGGCGGTCCGGTGGGCGGTGGCATCGGTGGAGGTGTGTTCATGTGACTCTCATTTCGGTGACTCTGTCCGCGCCCACGCCGGCCAGGATGATGGCGAGCTGTTCCAGCGACGCGTAGGAGTGACCTTCAATGAATCGGTCAACGTGTGGGAGGGCCGCCGCCATTCCCGCCGCCAGAGGGGCGTAGCCGGGTGTGGCCTTCAGCGGGTTGACCCAGATCAGCTCCCGGGTCACCCGATGCAGGCGCTCCATCTCCTCTCGGAGCTGTGTCGGGTCGCCCCGATCCCAGCCGTCGCTGAGAATGACCACGATGCTGCCCCGGGCCATCCCTCGGATGCCCCACTCGTCGTTGAATTCCCGAATGCCTTCGCCGAGACGGGTACCGCCGGCCCAGTCCTTCACCTCGGGAAGTGCGGCCCGAAGCGCGATGTCGGGGTCTCGACTGGTCAGGTGACGGGTAAGCCGCGTCAGCCGGGTGCCGAGGGCGAACACCTCGGTGCGGCCTCGGGCCACGACGGCGGCGTGAGCGAACCTGATCAGCGCCCGGGCGTAAGGTTCCATCGATCCGGAGACATCGAGGAGCAACACCAGGCGACGGGGTCGGGCGGCCTTGTCCAGGTAGGCCCGATGCATCGGCTCGCCGTGGTGGCGAAGCGCCCAACGCACCGTACGCCGCAGGTCAGGGCGGTCGCCCCTGCCTTTCGCCGGGCTCAGACGCCTACTTCTTCGCAGGCTGGTGGTGAACGCCAGGCGGGACATGAGACGGGTGAGTTCGTCGAGTTCGTCCTGTGTGCAGTCGGCGAAGTCCTTGTTGGTCAGGATCTCGGTGCGGCTGAACCGCACGGGCTGTATCTCGCCGTCTTCCTCGTCGGCGTCTTCTGCGGCGTCGTCGTGGTCGTCGTCCTCCCCAAGGTCCAGCGCCAGCACAATCGGCTGCGGCGTGCCTTCGAACCCGATGGTCTCGCCCTGCTGTTTCTGCCAGTAGACGGCGAACACCCGATCGTAGATCGCGATGTCCTCGGGCCGGTGAACGAGGGTGGCCCGCCCGGCCCAGTAGAGCGCTTCCCGGGTTTCCGCTCCGACGAGGCCCAGCGCTTCGACGAAGCTGATCGTGGCCGACGGGGGCAGCCGCAACCCGGCCCGGCGCAGAACCCGACAGAAGCCGACCGCCAGCCGCTCGCCGTGATCGACGGGCAGGATCACCTCGTCGGTTGTTCCCACCGGTTCCACGTCAACCGCTACGAAGCAGAGCGTTTCGAACCAGGTCGGGGATTCCGTGATTGACCACCCGCTCCTGGTCTTCGCGGTATTTCAGTACCGTTCCCAATGTTGCCATCACCGATGATTCGTCGACCGTCTCTCGTCCCAGGGCCGCCAGCGAGAGGGCCCAGTCAATACTTTCGGCCACACCGGGCGGCTTATAAAGACCGAAGCCCCGCATGGCCTCGGTGGCCGCAGCGACTTGGCGGGCCAGGGAGTCGGCGACACCGGGCGCCCGGAGCTTGACGATCTCGACCTCGCGATCGAAGTCGGGGTGCTCCACCCAGTGGTACAGGCAGCGGCGCTTCAGGGCGTCGTGGACGTCTCGGGTGCGATTGGAGGTGAGCACGACCCGGGGAGGTTGCTCGGCGGTGAACGTACCCAGTTCGGGCACGGTGATGCTGTAGTCCGACAGCGCCTCCAGAAGGAAGGCTTCGAACTCGTCGTCGGCCCGGTCGATCTCGTCGATCAGGAGGATCGGCGGCGGGCCGGGGGGTGCGTCGACGGCCTCCAGCAACGCCCGCCTGATCAGGAACCGCTCATCATACAGTTCGGCCTCCAGCTGGGCGGCGTCGAGGTCGGCCGACGCGGCCTCGGCGGTGCGCAGGTGTAGTAGCTGACGGGCGTAATCCCACTCGTAGACGGCCTGGGCCGAGTCGATGCCCTCATAACACTGCAGCCGGATCAGGCGGCCACCGAGCCAGCGGGACAAGACTCGGGCCACTTCGGTCTTGCCCACCCCGGCCTCGCCCTCCAGGAACAGCGGTCGACCCAGAGTCAAGGACAGGAAGATCGAGGTGGCGAGGCCCTCGTCGGCCAGATAGTCATGTTCGGCCAGACCCACCATCACCTCGTCGACCGACTTGGGTTCGATGACCTTCGGTTCGATGACGATGTCGCGATCTTCCTCTATCCGATTGCTCACAACCGTCAAGGCTACTGGGTGCGCTCCCCAGAGCAGGAATCCCGGGATGGGTCCAGCGTCTGCCGGGACGACCGCAGCGTGACCGACGGGAAAAAGAAAGCGGCCGTTCGTGGGCGCTCCCCGTTCCTCTCCCCTGGGGTGGGTCCACGAACGACCGCTTGTCATCCTA
>JBFHEP010000166.1:0-9114 GCA_041584095.1 Acidimicrobiales bacterium
CCGCTGCGCCGAGAGTGGAGTTGTGAGCACCGGGCCGGTGCTGGCGGCGGTCGAAGCCGCGGCGGTCGATCGGGTCATCGCTTCGACCGCCTCCGCAGGAGCGACATTGACCGGCGCCGAACGGCGCAATGCTGCGCTCCGGTCCCGGCAGTCGATGTCCGACGCGTCGATCGGCGCGTTGATGGAGGCGACTCCCGAAGACGTGGTTGTCGGTGACCCCCGCAACTGGCTCATCGATCGGATCACGGTCGCCGCTGCGACCATCCGCCCGGCCCACATCGGTCAACTCGGCGACGCCGGTCTGGGCGCGGCCATGTACGTGGAGATGCTCGGGCTGGTGACCCGGCTGCAGGCGGTCGACACGTTCTGTTTCGCCATCGGAGCCGAGCTTCCGGAACTGCCCGAACCGATCGACGGTCCTCCGACGGGCATCGTTGCCACGGATGCCCGGCTGCAGGGTGGCTGGATTCCCACCGTGGGCCCGGCGTCGCCGCCCAGTGCCCTGACGCTGCTACCGAGTGAACACGAAGCCATGCACGACCTGCACGGCGCTCTCTACCTGTCGATCGAAGGTATGGCCGATCTCGACGCCGATCGGGGCCTCCACCGCACCCAGATGGAGTTCGTCGCGGCCAGGACGTCGCTGCTCAATGAGTGCTTCTTCTGACTCCTGGCCCATGGCGAGACGCTCCGTGCGAGCGCTGAACGAACCGGTCGTCGCCACAATCTTCGGGCTGTTGTCGATCCGATGATCGACTCCCGCCTACCAGCGGGATCCGAGTTGGTGGCGTTCACCGATGCCGCCGTCCTGCGCGATGGCCACGAGATGCCCGAGGCTCGAACCGCCCTCCGGAGGGCTGCCGGCGAAGCCGCCGTCATCCGTGCGGCAGCGGTGGCCGGCAACTTTCAGATGATGAATCGACTGCTCGATGCCATCGGAGTTCCGATCCGTCGTAGCGGGATGAGGCTCGCCGGCGAACTCGGTCTGACGGTGCCCGACCATCTGTCACCTCGGTGACCCGAGCGCAGAGCGGAGTGGACTCGTGACCAAGAACCGAAGGTCACCACAGCCGGGCGATCGCATCGAGGATTTCACCCTGCTCGACGATCGAGGGCGGCCGTGGTCACTCTCCGCGAACAGCGGGCGGCCAACGCTGCTGATCTTCCACCGTCACCTCATGTGACTGCCCTGCCAGGAGCATCTTCTCGCCGTGAGCGAGCGCCTCGACGAATTCCCCCCGATGAGGGTTGCCGTGGTGACCTTTGCCCCGGTCGAGCCGCTGGCCGCCCACCGGGGACACCTCGGTCTATCGTTTCCGCTGCTGGCCGATCCGCAGCGAGCCGTCTACGAGCAGTTCGGCCTCGGAAGGGGCACTCTGACCGAGGTCTGGAGCCTCAGCACGCTCCGCCTCTACGGCGAGCTGTTACGCCGAGGACGTAGGCTCCGCCGGCCGCTGCAGGACACCCGTCAGCTCGGCGGAGACTTCGTGATCGATCGTGACGGTCGCCTGGTGGCAGCGTTCCGACCACGATCGCCGGACTCCCGCCCGAGCATCGACGAGCTGCTTGTTGCAGTGAGCCGGGCCGGATGAGGCCCGAACTTCGAAGCCGACTGGGCGCTCTCAGAAGCCGCCGTCGAGGCTGAAACCGAGCTCGTCGATGGTGATCACCTGGTCGGCGGGAGGCGGACCGATGTCAACCGGCTGCCCCACATCGAAGATCTCGAACTCTATGAGTACCGAGGCGATCTCGGATGCATCGGCCCCGAAGCCCATGCTGTCGAGATCGTCGAGTTCAACGACCAGGCGGCGCAGCAATCCGTCGTCACCGATCCACAGGTCGATCGGCAATGTGCCGGAAATACCACCCTGGAGTTCAGCCTCCAACTCGGTCCGCTCCTGCGGAGGAAGATTCGCAGCCGCCGCCTCGAGGTCGATGCCGATCTCGTAGTGGGTTGTTTCGACTCCGCGGACCGTCTCTCGTCCCACCTCGGTGACAGTCGCATCCATCTCTGCCAGTGTCTGCAGCAGGTCGGTTGCCGACTCCGGACCGTCGACGCCGAATTGTCCGGTCATCGAAGCCGCCTCGTCGGTGCCGGCCTCGATCCACGCTGTTCCACCGTCATCGGTCGTGGCTCCGAACATACCGGCGAGAAGCCCCCAGCGGACCCAGGCGGTGCCGCCGATGGATCGGAGCTGCACCGGCTCGGCGAACATCGATGCGAACATGTCGGCTTCGGCAGGCGATGCCTCGGCGGCAGCAAGTCCGGCCAGCCCGGAGAGGTCGACGTTGACGTCGAAGGATTGGGCTTCGAGATCGTAGGAACCCGTCAGCGTCAGATCGAAGTTGCCACCGGTTCCGACGCCGGGAGCGGCCGTCACGAGCAATCGGCCCTCGAACCTGCCGGTAGAGGCCTCGACCGTGGCATCCGACACTCGGGCCAGCAACCCACTGGCGACCGAGTCGGTGGAAAGGGTGCTCTCAGGGTCATCGGCAGTGCGCTCGGTTCCGTCATCGGTGTCGTCGCCGCGCTCGTCGGCGGACGAGCCGTCAGAACCGGCCGGCACGGGGTCCGAGGCCGGTTCGGAGGTCATTGCCTCGTTCTGGTCCACCGCCGAGTCGGGCGCTGCATCGTCGAACACGGCGCCTGCGTCGGTCGACGAGATTTGCGTCACCTCGTCGGCCGAGGACCGGCAGCCGGCTGCCAACAGCATGACAACAACCGCAATGATTCGAATGGCTTTCATGGAGGACCTCGCCGGACTCGTCGACCCTTCGGGTTCACGTTGGTCTATCGGCACCGGTCGCGCGCCACCTTGAGCGACAGGACAAAAACAGCGAACCGGATGCAGTTGAAGCATCCGGTTCGTTGTTCACGTGTTGGTGGCGGGGGCAGGATTTGAACCTGCGACCTCCGGGTTATGAGCCCGACGAGCTACCTGGCTGCTCTACCCCGCGGGGTAGGTATCACTCTACCGTCTCGCCGTGCCGCCGCCACCTGGGATCCCGGGCCAAAACCGAGAACTTCCCCAGACCCCGGCGGCATCGCCCCGATCAAAAGGCGGTGGTGAAATACCGGAGTGTGAGGAAGCCTCGGAGCTCACGCATCTCAGGGAATGGAGGGATGAGCGGTGAGTGCACCTTTGCGAAACCAAGGGTGTAACCGTCGCAGCGCTAGGATTCTGCGACGGTCACACCCTGGTGCCCTGCTAACAGATGCCAGCAGGAAGATCCTTCTCAGCCACGGCGGAAGGGGACCGAGAAGGACCTCGAAATGGGGCTCAGCCGAACTCCCAGGCCACAGCGTTCACGACCGGAAGAGCGGTGGCGGCGGCAAAGACTACTGGGGACAGGAGGACAAACAGGCGACGAGACATTACAATCACTCCAACACGTTTGATGACGACTGAGGGAGCTTGTCGATGCAAGCTAGATGTCGCAAGTGTGTCCCCGCCGTCTCCGCCAGTTATCCCCCGCTGGTGAGAGTGTGAGGCCAAACCATGGGGACAACGCGCCCGAATAGCTCCTGACCTGGGGATTTGCAGCGCCATCTGATGTCGAAAAACTTTGCAGTCGGTTGTCGGGTCACACCGATCGGCGGGTCGTCGGCCTCTCTCCTTCGAGTCTGAGTTCGGCCAGATCTCGCTTTACCGTGCGTTCGCTGACACCGAGCAGCTCGGCCAGATCGTGGACTCGGGCCAGTGCGCCCTGCTCCTGGGCCTCTCGACAGAGCCTCAGCACACGCCGCCGGCGCCGCTGTGCGGTATTCCCGACCTTCCAGTCGGCCGGTTCGGAAGCGGTCCAGGCGACAATCGTGTATTCGTCGGCTTTGAGGGGTCGACCCGTAGGAGCCGATTCGACCGGAAGCCGAACCTCGATGACCCGAGGGTGGTATCGCTCATAATCCTCGGTAACGGCGGCGAACCGCGGCCGGCTGCGGGCCGCAGCGGCTCGTTCATCGTCGACGCCGTTGAGGTTTGACTCGAGCAGATCGAAGGCCAGGGCAAACTGATCGGCGGCGTCCTCCTCACGGCCTGCGGTCTGATAGATACGACCCGACCGCCAGGCCGTGAGGAACCCGAACTCCGATTCTGGCTTGTTTGCCTTCACGGACCGATCGGCGAACGCCACAGCGGCATCGAGCTCGCCAACGGCGGCGGCCACCTCGCCGCGCAGTGCCAACAGACTCGGCACTGCGTAGGCCAGCGCGTTCTCCTCGATGAGTTCGAGTGCTCGGTCGAGGTGCGGAATGGCATCGACGTAGTCACCGTTCTGGCTCAAACACGCGGCGACGACCCGCCTCGCCTCCAGCTCGACTAGAGGATCGGAGAGCTGGTCCGCTCGCTCAATGATGCGCTGCAGTCGGCGACGGGCCAGCCGACGGCGCCCGCTCTCCCAATCGATTCCGGACAGCCGGCTCATGCAGCGCAGCTCGCGTCGCTCGTCGCCGAGGCTCCGGAAGTTGGCGGCCGCCTGGTTGTAGAGCTTGGCCGCCTCGTGGTACTCGCCGAGGAAGCCGGCGTAGATCTCGGCCAGATTGGTTCGAACGATCGCCTTGGTCCGCGTGATGCCCAGCACGTCGAACACCTCGGCCGCCTCGTCGAACAGCTCCAATGCGATACCGGCCTGGCCTCGGATGGCACGTAGCGTAGCCAGGTTCATGAGCGACACGCCTTCGCCGTACCTATAGCCGATCGACCGGCTCAGTGGGAGTGACTCCTCGGCCCGGGCCATGGCTTCGTCGTTGTGTCCTCGGCGCAGCGCCGAGATCGCCTGATGAATGATGGCCTCCACCTGGCCTCGAACGTCTCCGATGTTCTCGGCTGTTTGGAGCGCCTGGGCCACGAGGTCGTTACCCTCATCGAACTCCGAGACGTCGATGAGGGCTCGACCCAGATGATTCTTGATCGTTATGTCGGCCTGATCGTCGGGCGCGGCCTTCAGAGCCAGGCGCAGCGCCTCGATCGCCTCGTAGAGGCTGCCGTTCCAGTAACGCACGACCCCGAGCACCGTCAAGAGTCGGTAGTTCGGCAGGCCGGCGTCGTCTGCTCGTTCGGCCCATTCGGAGGCAAGGCGGGCCGCCTCCTCGTGCCGATCAGTATGACCCATGAGCCAGGCCTGGCGCTCGGCGAGGTCGACCCGTTC
Organism: Acidimicrobiales bacterium; assembly: GCA_041584095.1. Lineage (GTDB taxonomy): Bacteria > Actinomycetota > Acidimicrobiia > Acidimicrobiales > SZUA-35 > JAHELU01. The sequence continues at coordinate 5,146 of JBFHEP010000166.1, forward strand.
CACGAGGCCCAGATCGAGGTCGATCAGGCGCTTCAGCAGGATCTCCTGATCGTCACGGCGGCCGAGGACATCGAGAGCCCGCTCGTGGCTGAGGAGATCGCCAAAGCGGTCGACCTCGCTGAGCCCGGCAAGCTGTGCCGCCTTGTCGGCCTGATTGTAGTGTTCGGCCGCGACCCCCAGCGCGTCGACGTCTTCGGCCGAACGAGCGGCAACGGTGTGCCAGCGCACGGACTCGGCCCACAAAGCGGCGAGGTCCGCGTGATAGGCCACCTGCTCCGCCTGTGGTCGCTCGCCTGCAACGAGCGCATGGTAGATCTGACGGTGCCAGGCGACGATCTCGTCGTCGGACATGGCGTGGTAGACCGCCCGCCGGGTTTGATCGTGGCAGAACCGGCAGATGCCGGCTCCGATCTCGACCAGAAAGCCTCGATCGACCGCCTCGGTCAGACCCCCGAGGGTTCGCCGGCGATCGAGATCGGTGATCTTCGACACGAGCAGGGACGAACACGGCTCGGCCAGCACCGCCATGCCCCGAAGGACGGTCAGCACGTCGACAGGCAGCGAGCCCAAGCGCTGCTGAAGGGCCCGGGCGACCGTGCTCGGGAACCGATCGGGGTGGGCGTGCGGTTCGGAGTCGGACCCATCGCTTGTCAACAGCGCGTCGATATCCTGCAACGCCTCGAGGACGAAAAGCGGATTCCCACCGGACTCGTCGACGAGACGTTCCTGGATTCGGCTCGGCAACACGCCGGGCCCGAGCTCCGCCGACACCAGCTCTCGGATCTCCGATCGATTCAGTGCGGCCAGAACGACCCTCGTCGAACCGGGAAGACTCTCCAGCCGGGAAACGGCCGACCAGATCCCCTCGTTCTGCTCGGCTTCGAATCGGCGGTAGGTGAGACAGATGAGCACGCCGCTGCGGCTCAAACGTTTTCCGAGGTTCGTGAAGACCCGAATGGAATCGTCGTCGCACCAGTGCACGTCCTCGAGCACCACGAGCGTCGGACCCAGCCCGCCCTGGGCCAGGAGGACCCGGGCCAAGGCCTCGGTCATACGACTTGGCTCCTCCTCCGGCAGGAGTGCTCGCTCGGTGGGCACGGCAACGTACTGTCGAAGCTCGGGAAGCACCTCTGAGGCATACTGAAGCCAGATTTGATCGGTGACCTCCGCCAGGTGTTCACCGCGCAAGCCGGTGACGGCGGGCGAAAGGACCGACCGGATGGCATGGTATGGTCGCATCCGACTCACTTCGGTGTTTGCCGTCGTCAACAACCGGATGCCACGCCAGTCGGCGGCGTCGGCCAGATCCTCGACGAGGCGCGATTTGCCCATACCCGGATCCCCCTCTATCAGCAGTAGCCCGCCCTGACCGTTGAGCAGTTCATCGATCCGGGCCAGCAGAACCGCCCGCTCGCGCGAGCGACCGATGATCGGCGTGTCGAGCTCGCCCATCTCGGCCAGTGGTGCCGTCGCGCCGAAGGCCTCGCTCTGAATGCGCTCGTGGAGTTCAGTTGTCTCCCAGGAGGGTTCGACGCCGAGTTCGTCGGCCAGCACCTGACTGCAATTCCGGTACTGACGTTCGGCGGCCGCCGTCTGACCGAGGAGTGCACACAGCCTCATGACCTCTCGGTGATTCTCCTCAGCCAGGAATTCGTAGCCGACGAGCTGACGGGCGTAGCGTAGCGCCGTGACATAGTCGGACCGGCCCTTGTAGAGGCGGATCGCCTGCCGGATGGCGTTGGTGTAGCGATCCTTCACGGCCGTGCGCTCGGCCTCGATCCAGTCGTCGTAGTGCCCGGCGAGCAGGTCTCCCGGATAGTCGGCGATCAGGGACGTCAATTTGTCGGCCAGGGGAAGGCGAGCCGCGTGCTGACCCCATTCGCGATCGATATCGTCGAGCCGCCGCTCGAACTCCTCCACGTCGATCTCGAGCGGCCATCCGGACGCGAATTGGATCGTCGACGATGTCGAGACAATCAACTCGTCGAGCCCGATCTCGGCCAGGGCGCTGCGGATTTGCCACAACGTGTTACTCAACCGTTTGCGGGCCCTGTCGTCGGGCAGATCCGACCAGAAGCGCCCGGCCAGGAGGTCGCGGGTCTGCGGCCGGTGTCGGTTCATGATCAGGTAGGCCAGCAGAGACGCCGATTTGCGGGGCAGCGAGTCGATCGTTCCAGCACTACAACCGAGTTTGAAACCACCGAGCAATTGCACGGAGATTGGTTCCCGATTCACACACCCACCGTAGTCAAAACTCGCCGATCAGCCTATTGCTCCTGGGCGATGCATCAAGGATCAGCGATCAAGGTGCGCTCAGGCGCCGGTTCCAGTGCCGGGCGCAACGGCCGCAAGGAGGGCGTCGACCTCGGATCCAGGCGCTCCGCCGCCGAGTTTCGAGAAGTCGCCGTCCCCGGCGAGCACGCTGCCGGCAACATCGATCAGTGTTCGGTGGGTGGCACGAGCCAGCGTCGACCCGAGCGAGAGCCGTGCGACACCGACCTCGGCGAAGTCGGCGCGGCTGTAGGCCGTGAACGGGCCGCCAACCAACGCATTGACCGGAATGTCCACCGAATCGCAGATGCGGGCCAAATCACCCATCGTCGGTGGAAGCGGGACGTAGACGCAATCGGCGCCGACGGATTCGAATGCCCGGACTCTGGAGATGGCCTCGTCGACGTCGTAGTGCCCGTTCATGACGCCGTCGGCTCGGGCCACCAACACGAAGTCGCCCGGAAGGGATCGGGCAACTTCAGCCGCCGCCTCGATCCTGGCTACTGCGTCGACCATCCGATAGGGCCGGGTTTCCGGCAGAGCCGTGTCCTCGATCGAGCATCCGGCCAGACCGGCGTCGGCGGCCAATCGCACGGTGTCGGCCACGTCGGACCCGGTGTGCCCGTAGCCGTTCTCCAGATCACCGGACACGGGGATGGTCACCCCGGCGACAATGGTCGATGCATGATCGAGCGCCTGTAGACGACTCACATGACCCATGTCGGGCAACCCGAGGGTGAATGCGTGAGCGGCCGACGAGGTCCCGATCGCTTCGGCTCCGAGGGCCTCCAACACCTTGGCCGACCCGAGGTCCCAGGCATTGGCCAGGACGAACGGGTTGCCCGGATCGTGGAGCTGACGAAAGGTCCGCCCCGTTGCCGTCACCCGGTCGGTTCCGTCTGGTAGCCGACCTGGCAGAATCCGTGATTGCAGTACCCGCCGGGATTCTTGGCCAGGTACTGCTGGTGGTATTCCTCCGCGTAGTAGAACGGGCCGGCCGTGGCGATCTCGGTGGTGATCTGGCCGAATCCGGCTTCGGTCAGCTGACGCTGGTACACGTCACGGCTTCTCTGCGCCGCCTCGAGCTGTTGCGGCGAGTTGGCATAGATTGCCGAGCGGTACTGGGTGCCGATGTCATTGCCCTGACCCATGTGCTGGGTCGGGTCATGATTCTCCCAGAAGATCTTGAACAGCGTCTCCAGGCTCACCTGCTCGGGGAAGAACACGATCAGTACGGCCTCGGTGTGGCCGGTCATACCGGTACAGGTTTCCTGGTAGGTGGGGTTCGGCGTCGTACCGCCGCTGTAGCCCACGGCCGTGGTGTAGACACCGGGTTGCTGCCAGTAGAACCGCTCGGCCCCCCAGAAGCAGCCCATGCCGACGATCAGCGTGTCGGTTCCCTCAGGAAAAGGGCCGACCAGCGGATTGCCGTTGACGTAGTGTGCGTTTGGGACGGGCATCGGATCCAAACGCCCGGGCAGGGTGTCCTCGGGAGCCGGGACCTCGAGCTTCCGTGCATCTACTCGGCGGAACATGGGGCAACTCCGTTCGCTTGGGTCGGGGCCCCTTCCATGAAACGATCGGTTCGACGGGCCCGGTTCTCACCCTACTCAACCATTTTCGCGTCCACTTCGTTCCCCCGGACGGGCCGATTTCGGACACAGGACGGCCCGACCGCTGCCTGAGAAGCCTTCCGCC
>JBFHEP010000167.1:0-9091 GCA_041584095.1 Acidimicrobiales bacterium
AGGGTGCTTGTCGTCATCTCAGCGCTCCGTTCTGGCGGCGAGGCCGTGCCCCGCGGTGAGGAGCAGGGCGGCGAGCACCAGCAGTGGCGTCATGGGACCGGGCGTGGTGATCAGCGTCGCAGCGGCGCCGATGGCGATGAGCACCGCTGCTCCCTTGGTGACGAGGCCCGATCGTGCCAGGCCGACCGCGAGGACGATGTAGCCGATGACAAGCCCGGCGGCCATGGCGTAGACCGACAGCCTCCGGGCACCTCGTTTGATCGTGACTTGACGGCCGCGTGGCCCGTCGACTCTCCTCCAGTTCCCTTGGCGGTACATGACGAACGCCACGGCGGCAGCCATCAAAAAGAGAAAACCGCCGAGTGCTCCATCAGGAAGCCCACCGGCGAACATGGTTATGAGTATGAGGATGGCGACCGTCTCGACAAAAGGCTGGATGAGGCTGGCCCAGTGTTCACGTTCGTTGTATTGCACGACCTCATCGGGGATGAGGACATCGATGACGTTGAGCGGCTTGAGAAGTGAGGATGTCCCGCGTGACCCTCGAGCGGCCATGGCCCGCTACCTCACCCGCCGGTGATGCCGTGGTAGTGTCCGTGAACGTAGATGTCGGTCGTCGGTGCCGACGGCACCGTGACCTGGGGCTGGATATTGAGGTTCGAACTGCTTTCAGCGGTCGTCGAGGCCCCGCCGTCGGAGCCGAAGAGCCCCGAAAAGAATTCGCCAAGCGCGCTGATGAGTCGACCCACAAAATCGGCGAAAGCATGGGCCATGCTTCCGGCCCCCGCCGGATCGTTGTAGATCACGAAGATGAGGAAGACGAATGCGAGTGGATAAACCCATTTAGGCATGTTGTGCCTCCGTAGAGGGTCGGAAACGAAGCTCGACGACTCCACCCGTCAGGGACGATACTAACTCCAAGTCGAACGGAATGTCGATTACTGCAACATTTCACTCATCGGTCGGTTTCCACAGAAAGTTATCCACAGGTTGTGGATGGTTTGTGGGTATAAGTTGGGGGGAGGCTGGGGGAGCTTGGCGAGGAGAGGGTGGAGCGTGGGTCTGCGGGAATGGTTTCGCGCCGCTGGTGTCGACTCGAGGTTTGGACGCGTCAGGTGGTCGAGGTCGGTGACGGTGTCAGCTGGATGCCGCCACGGCGGATCGGTTGCCGGTCGAACGCCGCTTTGGCCTCGCAGCCCGGTGCCCAGGGGCACTCCGAGCAGGTGAAGCTGGACGGGGTTCGGGACAGGCGAACGATCGGCTCGGGGACCCCCGGGGTACGGGCCGTGACGGCGTGGGTGGCCCGGGCTGCAGCATCGATACCACGATCGAACAGGTCCTCGATGGCCAGCCGGTGCAACGCCGCGGTGGGCAGCTCGACCACCAGGACCTCGTCGGGCGGCCTGCGCTGGCTGATGGTCCACAGGCAGATGTTGAACGCCGCCTGGTCGAGCACCGCCGGGTGGAGGCTCGACAGCACGAACACCGGGGTGTGATTCCCGGCCGCGGGGAGGGCCAGATCCACCCGCCCGTCGAGCGCCAGTCCCCGACCTGGATAGCGCCACCGGGGTCGGATGTCGAAACGCCATCCCCGTGTGTGATTCGGCTCGTCGACGCCGAGTACATCGAGCGTCGTGGTCAGCCAGGTGGTGGCCCGGGCGGCGATCCGGACCCGGACGTCGATCGGGGCCAGCACCGGGTCCGACAGGTAGTCGCCGAGCCAGTCGAATTCGGGAGCCGGAGCATCGTTCGACGGATCGTGGTCAGCTCGACGGGCCTGGCGCATGGTGTGGCCGACGGCATCGACCACCGAACCCTTCGATCGCAACCACCGCATCGACCGCAGCGCCACCGCCCGGCTCGTGGTGAAGATGGTGGCCTCGAACTCCGAGGGCACGGCCGCCGCCTTGGCCTGGCATCGGGCGGCAGTGGCGACGTCGTGGTCGGACACCCGGACAACCCGGTTGCGATCGAGGTCGCGGACCTCCCCCTCCTCACAGCGCAACGCAGGCTCGGTCAGACGATCGGCCAGCTCCATCGTGAGCCGCTGGTGGAGTCGGGGCACTTCGGTGCTTGCGGACGGAACGCTGTTCACGATGCCACGTTTCCCGCGTCATCGACCGTGCCGTCGAACGAATCGTCGACCGCGCCGTCGTCGAACTCCGGATCGAACCGCATGGGTTCGAGCGGGCGGAGCGATTCGTTGATCTCGGCCATCACCAGGTCGGGGGCGTCGCCGCACTCGGCCACCCGGCGGCACCAACGGCAATGATCGCCGGGGTTCGTGGGCGGGCGACCCCCGTTCTGCATGGTTTCATCGATCGCCAGAAGGCCCTTGGCCGTGTCGAGCAGGCGCCGGGCCGATGTCCCCAACATCTCCATACTCAGGACGATCGGGACGACCGCGAGATCGCCGAGACTGATCGAGCAGCCGATGATCTGCGGCGGTGGCCCCTCGCGGTCGTCGCCAGGCTCCCTACGCAGCTGTTGTAGCGTTGTGATCAACGCGTAGTGGGCCAGCTCGTCGGTGATACGCGGCGTGAACCTGCCGCTCTTCACCTCGGCCACCAACCGGCCGCGGACGGTCCCGCCGAGCGAAACGTCGCAGGAGATGTCGATCTCCCCGGTGATCTGTACACCCGGGACGGGGACATGGGCGATCCGGTGATGCACGGTCGGGCGGTGGGGTCGGACGTCGCCGAGCAGGTCGGGGAGTGCGCCGCTCAGATCGTCGACGACGTGGTCGAAGTCGGCCCGATCGCTGCGACCGAGTGCGTCGACGAACTCGATCAGGTGCGGGTGTTCCTGCTCGAGGCTGGGACGTAGGCTTTCGAACCAGCTGGACCGGTCGGGTGGACGGAAGCCGGGGTGGAGGGCGAGGATGCCGGCTGCTGCGTCGCAGACGATACCGACCGCAATATTGAAGTTGATTCCGAACGGGTTGACCTCGGCCAGCACCTGGGCCGGGCAGATGGCCGCCGTGCGGACCCGGCCCTTGGTCAGCCGTAGCGGCGTGACCGCTCCGGTCTCGGACCCGGCGTGGCGGTCGGCGGTCAGCTCGGACAGGCCCAGCTGGAGGTATCGCCGGAGATCTCGCAGATCGTCCCACGTCGGCTGCTCGGCGTTCGGTTTGGTGTCGGAGGTTATCGGATCGCCGTGGCGGCCGACCTCGAGCTCGAGGTACGGGGCGGCGTCGTGCGCCAGCTCGGCGAGAGAAAGGGTCACCGTTACACCTTAATCAGCCGGGATGACACCCTGGGGAGCGCCGCACCCGGCTCGTCGAACACCGAGGCTCTACCCTGGTCCGATGGCGGCCATTGCCTTTCCCCTCCCGATGCCCTGCGATCTGGTGCCGCTGCCTTCACAGCCGCGCGACGCCGAGTTCCCGACAGGGGATTGGCCGACCGGACCGCCCGTCGGGGCCGACGAGATCAGACTCCGAACCGAGATCAACCGTGCGTTTGCCGAGCCCAACGAGCCGTCGGGCGGTACGGGCCTCGGTCAGACGCTGGCACTGGCCATCGTGCAGGGCGGTCGGATCGTGGCCGAGCGCTATCATCCCTCGTCGGCGCCAACCGATCCGCTCATCTCGTGGTCGATGGCGAAATCGTTCACCCACGCCCTGCTGGGGATTCTCGTCCGGCAGGGTCGGTTCGCCGCCGAACTCGGGCCGGCGCCGGTCGCCGCCTGGGCCGGCGACGGTCGGTCGGCCATCACCACCGCGCAGCTCCTGGAGATGCGCTCGGGCCTGAGCTGGGTGGAAGAATACGAGGAGGCCGCCGACGGGACGCTCACCGATGTGCTCGACATGCTGTTCGGAGCCGGAGCCGAAGACATGGCCGCCTTCGCCGCCCACAAGCCGCTGGCCCACCCGCCCGGCGAGCACTACTACTATTCGAGCGGCACCACCAACATCGTGTCGAGACTGATCACCGATTCGGTCGCCGGTCCGGGATCGACGGTGGCCGAAAAGGAGTCCGCCGTGCGGCGGTTCATGGCCGAGGAATTGTTCGGCCCGCTCGGGATGTTGTCGGCCGACCCCCACTTCGACCAGTCGGGGACGTTCGTCGGCTCCAGCTTCCTCTACGCCACTGCCCGTGACTTCGCCCGATTCGGCCTCCTCTACCTGCGGGACGGCGTTTGGGACGGCCGCCGAGTGCTGCCAGAGGGTTGGGTCGACGATGCCCGCCGCCCGGTGTCGGTCGAACCCGATTCGCTGAACTGGCACAGCCGCCACTGGTGGGTGTATCCCTGCACCCACGGCTCGTTCCGCGCCAGCGGCTACGAGGGCCAGGTGATCGTGGTGGTGCCGGGGCTCGACCTGGTGATCGTACGCCTGGGCAAGACCCCGTTCGAGAACGGCGGTGATCCGTTGTTCGGTCATCTCGCCGAGATCATCGCCTGTTTCGAGTAGACCCCGGTTCGACGATTCTGCGAGGTGGCGGTGCCGCCGGCAGATAGCAGATGTCGGTGGATGGTGGTTGAATCAGGACATGCCCCTCAATGTGCTCGGCGAAGAGCTGCAGATCTGTTCCATGAATCCGCGGACCGGCTGGTTCCGCGACGGCTGCTGCAACACCGACGGCAACGATCACGGCGTGCACACGGTGTGTGCGATCATGACCGCCGAGTTCCTCGAGTTCTCGGCTGCGAAGGGCAACGATCTTTCGACGCCCCGTCCGGAGTTCGGTTTCGTCGGTCTGTCCGAGGGCGACCAGTGGTGCCTGTGTGCGCCCCGCTGGACCGAGGCGTTGGAGGCGGGCATGGCGCCCAAGGTGGTGTTGGCCGCCACCCATGCCCGCACCCTCGACTGGTGCGAGTTGGCCGACCTGAAGGCCTACGCCGTCGACAACCCGGACGCCTCGACCGACGTTGCGACCGACGCCGACTGAGCGTTCGGCGTGAGGGCTCTCGTCAGGCCGTGGTCGCCGTGACCGCCGACTTGCCCTCCTCGGGGATGATGATCCATGCGACGATGTAGGCCAGGGGGATGGCGGGCATCGTGGGAAGGGCCAAGCCGACGAGGATAAGGCGAACGACGGTGGGGTCGATGTCGAAGTAGTCGGCCAGGCCTCCGGCGACGCCGGCGATCATGCCGTTCTTCCGCTCCAATACCTTGACCCGGGAGTTGACGCCGGACGATGTGGTGTTGATCTCGTTCATGGATTCCATGATGAGGCGCAGGACCGCAATCGGGTATCAGGTCTCACCCTGATTCGACCCTGATACTCCCTGATCAAGCGGATGAGCGGCTGAGAAAGGGCGGCCTCAGTCGTCGAGCGGATCCACCACGTGGACCGGCCAGCCCCGCTTTGTCGCCTTGGTCACGAAGTCGGCCGTGCCGGACGATCCCGAGCAGTTGCCGTTACGGACCACCACCGCGGTGATCGGCTCGGGGGGACGACGCCCGTTGGATCCGTCGCACGCCTCCATGGCGCAATGGTGGAGGAAGTCGTTGCCCCGGCGCCACCAGTCGTCGTACTCGGACAGGTCGGTTGTGACCACGGTGTCGGCACAGGCCATCGAGTGCTCGAACGCCTCGATCCACCGGTCGCCCTGGTCGGCCACCGACCGGCGGCGAAAGTCGTCGACCGGCAGCGGGAGCGCCACCAATCGTGGAATGAACAGGTCCTCGGCCACGCGGAGCATCAGGAGGTCGGCGCCACCGGCTGCCGCGGTCACGACCAGGCGGGGTCGAAGCTCCATCATCAGCAGATAGAGCCGGCGGTACACACTGCCGTCACGGTCGGCTGGGAACAAGCCGGTCGCCCGACCCGGGGCGTCGACCCGGTGGCCGGCGTGCACAACGATCACGATCGCCCCGTCATGAGAAGAACACGGCGGCCAGGATGATCACGACAAGCAGCGCAACGGCGATGATGATCACGATCGGGCTTACGCCGTCGCGATTGAATGCAGGCGACGGTCGAGTGCGTTCATCTGATCGAGACCCGTTCTCCAGCAGGCGACGTCGACTCCGTCCTCGATGTCTCACACTCTCGGGGTGGTTGCCGCCGGAAGAGCCGTCGTAACCGTCGTAGCCGCCCGATGACCCGCCGTAGCCGCCGGAAGACCCGCCACGGCCTTCGTAGCCGGTATCGGTGCCGAGCACGCCGGCCCCGAATTGGTCGCTGAAGTCGTCATAGCCTTCGGCGACGGCCTCGATGTCGGTGATTGTGATGCCGGTCGGTAGCCCCGGGGGCAGGGTCACCGGAGCCACCCGACCGGTGGGCGAGGTCGAAACCTCGTCGGGAAGCTGGCGTTCGATTGGCGCGGTATCGTCGGACCCGTCGGCCAGGACCCGGGGGACCTCCTCCGTCGTCAGCTTCCTCTCGTGTTGAGGCGGCGGTGGCGACGAGGCCGAGGGCTCGTCGAGGTCGATCACCCTCGGCATCTCCACCACGGCCTCGATGCCGCCGAACTCGATCACGTCGCCATCGGTCAGCGTCGTCCACCCGACGACGGGTACGCCGTTCACCATCGTGCCGTTGGTCGAGTTGAGGTCGAGGACCTTCAGCTGGCCCTTCTGCCACATGAGTCGGGCGTGATACGTGCTCACGAAGGTCTCGGACACGCAAAGGTCTGCGTCGGCGGCTCGACCCAGAACCTGTTCTCCATCGCGGATCGTCAGCTCGGTCGGTGTCGACGACGCGTTGCCAAACCAAAGAGTAGGCAGCACCGACACCTTTCCAGTCAAGCACTACTCATGATGTCCGTCGAGCCCGTAGAAGACGCTGAGTCGATGGATCAGCTGGAGCACCGAGACCCACACGGCGATCTCGACCGTTTCGGCCGACGACAGGTGTTTGCCGGCCGCTGCGATGGTGGCTTCGTCGACCTGTGCCGGGCTCGATGCGATGCGAAAGGCCGTGTTGAGTGCGGCCCGGGTGCGGTCATCGAACACCGCGGTATCGGTGTCGGCGGCGTCGGGGTTGTAGCCGGCGACGGTCTCGATGATCTCGGCCGTGACGCCGCTGTGAGCCGCAAGCTTCTTCGACCGGTCGATCACATGAGCGTTCTGTGCATGATGGGCGAACACGAGCCCGACCAGCGCCTTCAACTGAATGCCCAGTTCGGATTGGGTCCCGTCGAGGTTGTGGCGCAACACGGCGGCCAGCGCCCGCCGCGTCCTCGGCTGGCCGAGCGTGGTCAGCAGTGGTTCGTCGAAGCCGTAGGTGTCGGCGATATGCCGTCGCGACGCCTCGGGGTCGCGGGGCAGGCCGGCCATCCACCGGCGCTCGAGCCGGATCGCCCCCGGCGCGTTGCGAAGCACCCTCAGCAGCGACGACAGGGAGTCGGTCGGAGGGGGGTCGACAGGTTCGGCTCCGTTGTCGCGCAGGCCGGACGCACCGTCGTTGTCGGGCGTATCGCCCAAGCCGTCCCAACCATGCCGGCCGATCGACCATCCGGTGGGGCCGATCAGGTCCGACACGTCGTTCACCGCCTCCGGTTCCAGCTCGACCCCGACGGCGTCCATGAACTTGTTGAGGAAACCCATCATGCAAACGCCCATCACGATCCACTCCGTGTCGGTAGGGGAGAAATGACGCTGCAGTTCCCGACCGAGTTCGGGCGTGTAGCGATGCGGCATCGTCGACAACGCCTCGGCCACTGCGACGGCAGCCGCCTCGCCGGCGGACCTCGACTCGCCCGTAACGGCCTCGGCGGTCGACCCTCGGCGCAAGGCGAACGAGCAGGTGTGGGCGGAGCAGTACATGCAGTCCGCAGCCCGTGACGATTCGTACATCGCGAGGCCGACGACGTCCTTCGGTGCGCCACGGCCGATCAGCGCATGGGGCAGATTGAGGAAGTTGGGGACGATGAGGTTGTAGGTCCGGAAGCCGGGCGGCCAGATCTCCAGGTACGGGTCGCAGTTCGGGATGACGCCGATCAAAACGTTGACCAGATTCAAAACCGGACTGTATTCCTCCTTCAGCTCGCTGAACTCGATCCGGTCCTCGGCAAGGACCTCCGCCAGTGTGGTGGGCACCGCCTACTCCTCTTTGGTTGTTCTCCGGTGGGTTTGACCCATTTCCCCTCGTGCTTGCGCACGGCCACCGACAAAGCTAGTTCTGCCTTGAACAAAGGAGCAAAAGCGACAGCCGTCGAATCCCGAGCCGCCGGCGCTTTTGTCCGCGTCGTCGCCCCCGACCTACTATCAAGCCGTTGTCATCCGTCACGGATGTGTCCAATCGAAAAAGGGGTAGCTCATGAGAACTCGGGCCGCGGTATTGCGGGAGTACAATCAGCCATGGAGTGTCGAGGAGATCGAACTCGATCCGCCGAAACACAACGAGGTGCTGGTGAAGATGGTGGCCTCCGGTATGTGCCACTCCGATGAGCACGCCATGGACGGCCATATCGCCGGGCTGGTACCAGGACCGCCAATGATCGGCGGTCACGAAGGCGCCGGCATCGTGCAGGAGGTGGGCGACGGGGTCGACTGGCTCGAACCGGGCGACCACGTCGTGTTCGGTTTCATCCCGGCCTGTGGCCGTTGCCCATCCTGCGCCGACGGCCACTCCAACCTGTGTGACCTGCTCGCGACCTTTGGCGACGGCACGCAGGCTCTCGACGGCACACACCGCCACCACACGCTGGATGGGAAGGATCTCGGCATCATGTGCTTGATCGGCACCTTTGCCGAGCACACGGTGGTCAACGAGGCCAGCATCATCAAGGTCGACAAGGACTGGCCGCTCGACAAGGGCTGCCTCCTCGGATGCGGCGTCGTCACCGGTTGGGGATCGGCGGTGTATGCCGCTGCGGTCGAACCCGGTGATTACGTGGCCGTCGTCGGCTGCGGCGGCATCGGTGCCAATGCCGTCCAGGGTGCGGCCATGGCCGGGGCTCGGGTGGTGGCCGCCATCGACCCCGTGGCGTTCAAGCGGGAACAGGCCATGGAGTTCGGCGCCACCCACGCCTTCTCGTCGATGGCCGAGGCCGCGGAGAAACTGGGGGAGGTCACCTGGGACCGGGGCTACGACAAGGTGATCATGACCATGGGCACCGGCGACGGCGCCAGCCTCGGTGAGGGCTTCAATCTTGGCGGCAAACGGGCCAAGATCGTGGTCACCAATCTCCATTCGAC
>JBFHEP010000168.1:0-9044 GCA_041584095.1 Acidimicrobiales bacterium
CGCGCTCGTTGCGATGATCGCACTGTTGACCGTCGTCCCGTCACCCGCGTCGGCAATCCCGGTGAGAGATGTCTATATCTCCGTTGGGACCTCGCTGGCAGCCGGCACGATGGCCGATGCCGACGGGAACAACATCCTGTTCACCAACCAGTCCTACACCGACAAGCTGGCAGCCCACCTCAGCAGTTCCGAGCACGTCAAGCTGGGATGTCCGGGCGAGACCGTCGACTCCTTCATCAACGGCGGCATCTGCTACCCGGGTGGCAAGATCACCCAGCTGTCACTGGCCCAGGCCCGGCTTGCCCAAGGCGACGTCGATCTGCTCACCATCGATCTCGGAGCCAACGACTTCCTCAACGCCCAGGGCGACATCTTTGCCTGCGGTGAGAACTTCGACTGCGTCTTCGCCATCCTCGGCAAGATCGCAGCCGATGTCGGCGGTGTGATCGACGCCCTCCAAGCGGTCGACCCCGACGTCCAGATCGTGGCCATGAACTACTACAACCCCAACCTGGCCACAGCGATCGGCTTCTTACCCGGCGAACCGGGTCAGCAAGAGCCGAATCCCGATTTCGCGATGACATCCAACGTCATCTCGACCTGGGCCAACTATCTGCTCGAGTTGCAGTTCAAGGCCCGAGGCGTTCTGGTGGCCGATGTGGAGTCGGAGTTCTCGGGTGAGGACTACGGCGACGCCGACGGCGACGGGGTGCCGAACAACGTAGAGGTGATCTGCGTTTGGACCTCCATGTGTCCGGCCTCGCCCACCGCCGCGCCGAACATCCATGCCAACGACGATGGTTACGACCGCATCAGCGACGCCTTCGAACGGGAGATCGCCAACTCCGAATAGGGGAGAGATACGGTAAGCGCTGAGGTTGGCACCGAGTCCTCAAGCTGTCGAGTCACCGCTGTCACGTCGCCCAACCCGAAGGTTGCGTGTCAGCGATGGAGGGCGAGGTCGATGCGATCCCCTGCGGCGTCTTGGCTCGTCCCCCAGGTCACGGCGAGTTCGGAGACCAGAGCTGCTCTGGCTTGTCGATAGAGCGCCTTCTCGGCTGCTCCGAGGGTTTTGGTTCGCTGAAGCACAGCGAGGTTCCGAACGACCTCGGCCAGGTCGAACACGTCGCCGCTTTTCAACTTGGCCTGATGGTTCTTGTAGCGTCGAGCCCAGGTCGTGGAAAGGCGTGGGTTGGCGACGGCCAAAAGGTCGAGGACATCGTCGGCTGTCTCTTTCGACATGGTGGCGCGGATACCGATCTCGTCGAACCGGTCGTGTTCAACGAGGATTCGGAGATCGTCGACCCGATGCTCGCCGGCAATGCGCAGGACGATGTAGGTCGTCGTCTGACCATCGACCGTCCGCGACTCCTTGCCGACGATCTCGGCGATGCCATGGATCGGATAGACCACAACAGTGGATCGTTTGGCGGTCACGAAACCCGTCCCCGGCCACAGCGGGACCTCACCTTGTCTCTAACCGCAGGGTCTTCGATTGGCACGTTCGCTCCTCGACTGGAGGTCGAGGCGTCGGGCCTCCGGCAAGCACCGTGTCGTTTCGGTCGTGCCAAGCGTGGCGACTCGTCCTGGGATGATAGACACTACCTCGCCGGCCGGCCGCGACCGAAGTCGAGGCGACAAACCGGGTCCCGACCGGTCGGCCGTGGCCCGGCGACGAGCCCCAACGAGCCGGCCGAATCGGATCGGCCTCCGCCTTGCACCGAGGAATCCCGGCACGGTGGCCCTAGCATCAGGGGGGTCCGCCAGTTGGCGGGTCCGTACAGAAGAAGAGAGCGTTTAATGCAAGGCACTGTCAAGTTTTTCAACAGTGAGAAGGGCTTCGGCTTCATCTCGCGTGACCAGGGAGACGACGTCTTCGTCCACTACTCCAACATCGCCGGCGACGGGTTCAAGTCGTTGGAGGAAGGCCAGACCGTCGAGTTCGACGTGGCGCCGGGCCGCAAGGGAGACGAAGCCAAGAACGTTCGCGCCATCTAGCGCGTCCTCGCCGAAACACATGGACACTGCTGGCCGAAGGCCAGCAGTGTCTGGCGTTTTGGCCGGCATCGGGGCGAGCTTCGGGCGACGGCGGATGGTGGAGTCTCGTACATGTAGCTCTTGTGGCTGCCGGTGGGAATAACCCGCCGTTGCGCTAGCTTTGGTGTCGCCGTCGCTGGGCTTCCCAGCCGGCGGGTTCGCAGACGGGTCCCGGTTCTTCTGTCAATGTGAGCCACCCGAACCGCCGCACATCTTGTCGACCAATGGGTCGTAGCGGCTCTTGAACCAGATCGCCCGCAACAACTGCGGGCAAGGAGCAACATGCCCTCTTCATTCGCCCCCTTGGGCGTCCCCCAACCGATCGTGCGCGCCCTGGCGCGCCGAGGCATCGAACATCCCTCCAAGATCCAGGCCGCCACCATCGCCGATGCGCTCGAGGGTCGCGACATCCGGGGCCGCGCCCCCACCGGATCGGGCAAGACCCTGGCGTTCGGCATCCCGCTTGTCGCCACGATCGACCGTGCCGGCGCCAAGCACCCCAGAGGTCTCGTCCTGGCTCCGACCCGGGAACTCGCCGACCAGATCGCAGATGAACTGAAGACGCTGTCGGGTTCGGTGCGCATTGCAGTCGTCTATGGAGGTGTCGGATACGGGCGACAGAACCAGGAGCTGCGCCGTGGCGTCGACATCCTCGTCGCCTGCCCCGGCCGTCTCGAGGACCTCGTCGAGCGGGGTGCACTCAGCCTGACCCAGGTCGACAAGATCGTCATCGACGAGGCCGATCGTATGGCCGACATGGGTTTCCTCCCCGCGGTGCGTCGCATCCTCGACCAGACGTCACCGGACCGCCAGACCGTCCTCTTCTCGGCCACCCTCGACCACGAGGTCGCCGAGCTCAGCCGCCGGTTCCAGACCGATCCCGTGACTCACGAGGTCGGGTCGACCACTCCCGACATCACCACTGCCGAGCACCGGTTCCTGGCCGTCGACCGGGCCAATCGGATCGCGACCAGCGCAAAGGTGATCAACGAGGCCGGCCAGGCCATCGTGTTCTGCCGGACCCGCCACGGGGCGGACCGACTTGCCCGCCAGCTCACCAATCGAGGCGTCCCCGCTCTCGCGATACACGGAGGCCACGCCCAGAACCGCCGGAACCGTGCGCTCGAGCGGTTCACCAACAGCGACGTTCGTGCCCTGGTCGCCACCGACGTCGCAGCCCGTGGCATTCACGTCGATGATGTCGCCGCGGTGGTCCACTACGATCCACCCACCGACTCCAAGGCCTACATCCACCGATCGGGCCGGACGGCACGGGCAGGCCGCACCGGACTGGTGGTCTCACTGGTCCAGCCCGACCAGGTCGGTGATACCAAGCGCCTTCAGCGGCAGCTTGGCCTCCAACAGGTCCGCATCGTGACAGATTCGACCTCCACCGGAACGACCGAACCAGTCCAAACCGAGCCCGCCAAACGACCCGAAAAGGCCTCACGGCAACCAGCCAACGGGGCAGGCGCCCGTCGGCGAGGCCGCGGGAGACGGAGCCGGAACGGCCGTTCTCGAGCCGGGAGCCGGCAACGCCACGCTGCCAATTGAAACGACAAGAGCCCACCCAAAGCGAATGACCAACACCCCACAAGATGACTTCTGGTCCGCCCACGACCATCAGCGACCACGGATCAACACGTACCTCACGCTCGCGCTCGACCATCGATTCGACGAGCTACGGACGGTCGTCACCGCAGACCTCGACACTCTTGCCGACGAGACTCGGTTCGAACTCGTCGTCGGTCTCGTCGGTGCACTCGCAACCATCACCGAACAGGCCGCCGACGCAGGTGGCAGCAGCATCGAGGACTACCTGCAGCAGCACCTCCTCGACATCGAGGAGATCATCAACCGCCGGGATCCGAGGAATCCGCCGGTGTAGTGTTCGGGCGTGAGTTTCGCTGTGCCTGCCGACGCGTATGACCGCTTCATGGGTCGGTACTCGAAGCGTCTCGCCGCACCGTTCGCCGACCTGGCCGGCGTCGATGCCGAATGGCGGGTCCTGGATGTTGGCTGTGGTCCGGGGGCACTCCTTGGCGAACTCGTGGCTCGTGTTGGTGCCGAACGGGTGGCGGGCGTGGATCCTGCCGAAGGATTCGTGGCCGCAGCTCGCGATCGTCACCCCGGCACGCTCGTCTGCCAGGCCACGGCAGAGCATCTTCCGTTCGAGGGCCACTCGTTCGATGCTGCCCTGGCGCAGCTGGTGGTGCACTTCGTGTCGGACCCGGTGGCCTGTCTTGTCGAGATGGCCCGGGCTACGGCCAGGGGTGGTGTGGTGGCGGCATGTGTGTGGGACTTCCACGAAGGGGGCGGCCCGCTGAACACCCTGTGGGCGGCTGCAACCGAACTCGACCCCGATGCTCCCGGAGAGGCGGAGCTGCCGGGAACCGGTCGCGGGCACCTCGGCGTTCTGTTGCGGGCTGCGGGTCTCCAGAACGTCGAAGAGGCGACGCTGACCGCTGCTGTGCAGCACCCGACCTTCGCCGACTGGTGGGAGCCCTTCGAGCTGGGGGTTGGCCCAGCGGGTGCGTATGTCGGCGGCCTCGAAGAAAAGGCCAGGCAACGGCTGGCTCGACGATGTCAGGAGATGCTGGGCCACGGCCCATTCACCGTCGAAGCGACGGCGTGGGCCGCCAGGGGCGTCGTCAGCTGACGGCGGCGCTGCTGAGGCGTCTGCTCGGAAACGGTGGCCCAAGTACGATGTTCTCCGGGTTCTGGTTGGGCGAAGCCAAGCGAGGCCTTCGACTGCAGTGAACCGGCGACGCGAGAACGAGAGGAACAGGAAATGGACGGTGTTGGTGAAGCCTGGGCACAGGCCGCAGAGAAGTGGGACGAGGTTGCGAGCCGGATCGGCGACGACGACTGGGGGAAGCCCACCCCCTGTGACGGGTGGACGGTACGCGACCTGGTTGACCATGCGATGCGTTGGCAGGCGCGCGGCGGCGATGTCTTCGGGGCAGACGTCGGTCCCGACGCCGATTGGGCGACACTGAGACCGGCGCTGGCCGTTGCGCTGGCCGATCCAGCCAACCTCGAGGGACAGGCGGAGCAGCTCGGCGGCACACCGAAACAGGCGGTGGCAGGGTTGATCACCGCCGACCTGCTCGTTCACTCGTGGGATCTCGCGAGGTCGATCGGTGTCGACGCCACGCTTCCCGAGGCTGCCGCCGAATCGACACTTCGGGGGCTTCGACAACTTCCCGAAGCGATGCTCCGCAGCGATCGAATGTTCGGCCCTGCCGTCGATATTGCCGACGACGCAAGCACCCAGGACAAGCTGATCGCTTTCGTCGGCCGCAGACCTTGAACGGGTGACACGACGTTGCGACGACCCATCGATAGCCCGCTCTTCGCTCTGCAGCAGTAGGATCGGGCGTCGTGACCAATATGCAAGGTTCGACGCACGGTTCGCGCCAGGGCAGCGTCGACGACGTCCGGCTCATCGCCTTCGACCTCGACGGCACGCTGTTCAACCGGCACGTCGTCATCTCCGAGCGGACGGCTGCGACATTGGCCAGGGTGGCGGAGCTGGACGTGCACCTCGTCGTGGCCTCGGGCCGCAGCCACCGCAGCATCGAGGACCGGGTCGGCCACTTGTCGTTTGTCCGCTGGGCTGTCTGCTCCAACGGCGCATCGCTCCATGATCTGTTTGCCCGGCGCCGCGTCCGCGCCGAAACCATCACCGGTGATCAGTTCCGCGACCTCCGGGCGGCCGTCAATGCGGTCCTGCCCGGCACCGTATGGGCCTGGGAAGCCCAGCAGGGCCATTACTGGACCGAGTCGTTTCTGGCGACCGGCCTCCACGACGTCGCCACGAGCAGACGGATCGCCGACGACACCCCGCCCCCCGAGCTGTCCGTGAAGATCTACCTCGGGCATCGTGACCATGTGAGCTACAAACTGCTCGACATCGTCGAGCAGGTGATACCGCACGGCTTGTGTGTGTCGACCTCGGGGCCGGCGTTCTTGGAGGTCACCGCACCGGGTGTGAACAAGGCAAAGGGTCTTGGTGATCTCTGTGCCGACCTCGGCGTTGCTCGGGAACACACCATGGCGTTCGGCGACAATGTCAACGACCTCGAGATGATGCAGTGGGTCGGCCGGGCCTACGCCATGGCCAATGCCCACCCCCGGTTGCTCGACGTGACCACCCTTCGTACCGACCTCGATCATCATGACGACGGCGTGGCCCACACCCTCGAAACCCTGTTCCGGCTCTAGCGGCCATCCGGTTACGAGGCCGCGGCCACGTCGGTGACCAGGCGAGCCTTGGCCGCCACCATGTCGAAATCGCGGTCGGTTATGGGGCCGAATCCGACGACACCGTACCGGCGCACGCCGGCGAGCAGCGACGGTTCGGACAGGGCGGCCGTGATGGGCTCCAACAGACCATCGGCCAGCGGCGTTCGGACGACCACCGGTTGAACCGGATGGGGGCCGAGAGAATCGATCGACCGCAGCCGCCCGGCCGCGCCCGGATTTTCGGCCTTCCATGCCCGCCACACGTTGGCGTCGACGGCTGTCGCATCGAGGCGGCCATCGACGATCCGTTCCAGGGTGTCGCGATGGCCGCCCACCTGTTCGAAACAGCCGAAGAATCCGGTGTCGCGGCCGCTGGCGGCCAGCCGGCCGAGAACCGAGAGATAGCCGCTCAACGACGACGGATCGTTGTAGCCGAACCGGGCCCCGGCTAGATCGTCGAATCGCTCGAACGGGGCGTCGATGTGAACCACGATGTCGGAGAAGTACACAGGCCGGCCGTCGTTGCGTGGATCGTCGTGGACCGGAGCCAGCGGCACGAGGCGAACCGAGTCGACCGGCGGATTCCGCAGCCACAAGTAGGCAGGCGGGCACAGGAAACCGACGTCGGTCAGGCCCAGCGAAAACCGGTCGTCTTCAGCCTTGAGCGGTCCCGAAATCTTCGACTCGACGGTGAGCTCGGTGGTGACATCGAGAGCCTCGCCGAGATGGTCGGCGATCGCCTGGAACAGGCCGACCGGCAGACCGGGGGAGAGCCAGGTCGTCACCACCAGCGGCCGGCGCGACGGGATCGGATCGCCTGTCACCATCCACCCGAACCTATCGGACTCGGGCGGCGAATCGTATCGAACGTCGAGCCGTCGAGTCCGACCCGGGATCGGGATCAGTTGTCCAAGCTGCTCAGGTTGCTCTCGGCATCGAAGTCCAACGTCTCGACCGCCGACGGATCCGGTGCCTCGATGGTGATGTCGCTGTCGAGATCGACGAAGTTGGTGGTCACCGAGAAATCGGCTGAGGCCTCGATGGTGGCATCGACCGGCTCGGCCTGCCCCGACACCTCGATTCGCCGCATGAGGCCCTGGTCGTCGACGTACAGGTCGATGGTCACGAGCCCCCGAGCGTCGATGTCGACCGGTGTTCCCTGGGTTCCCTGGGCTCCCGGCAACCAGCCGGATTCGGCCAGCGTCCGATCGGCCAGGTCGACCTCGCTCCGGTAGTGAGTCACGTCGAGACCGTCAATATCCGACGGCCCGACGGTCTCCACCTCGACCAGCTCCTCGACCTGGGCCAGGATCGTGCGCAGGTCGGTGAGGCGGGCCAGGGTCGACTGCAGGATCTCGGGCGCCTCGATCGTCATCCACTGTTCGCCGTCGGGCGTGATGTAGAGCTGACCGTCGACGAGTCGGGTTTCGGCCCTGCCGATCTCGGCCGCCTCGGCAGCCGACATCACTGTGCTCGAGGGATCGAGGTCGACGGAGACGGCGAAGTCGTCGTCGGCGAACGCCGCAGTCATCGAGCCGCTGAGCGCCTCCTGCTCGGCGTCCTCGTGGCCAACGACGTCGAAGTCGGTGATCACCCGACCGCTGCGGGCCTCGGCCGTCTCCTGAGCCGCCGATTGCACGACGGCGAGCGCCGGCTGGGTGCCGGCTGGAGCGAACACGGTTACAGCTCCGATGAGCAGAATGGCGAGCGCGGCCACCGCAGCCAGCAGACCCCAACGGCCTCGGCCGGCTCTCGCTGCCCGTGAGGCTGCAATGGATCTGATCGATGGGGTCGAGACCTCGACCGACCTTGTGGCCCGCGTTGCATCGGTGTCGGCATACGGCGCGAACCCGCCGCTGCGGCTCGTGATCTGATCGAGGAGCGTGTCGGCGGCCGCCTGTGGGACCAGCTGCGCATCAAAAGTGACAGGGTTGGCCGCTTTGAGGCGGTTCATCAGCTGATCGTCGCCGAGGGGATCGTCGAAGGGCGTGTCCGTTTGGTTGGAATCGGTCATGTCATGCACCTCGGGTGTGCGTTTGCGTGTCGGTTTTTTCAAGTGCCGGGTCGGCATCGGTCAGGTTGTCGATCGCTCGGGCCAGGCGCTGTTTGGTCCGCCGGATGCGTTGAGCCACGGCGTCGACCGAGCAGTCCAGAACGTCGGCTGTTTCCTGGTAGGACAGTTCCTCCCAGGCGACCAGGCGGAGGACCTCCTGGTCATCGAACGAGAGCGTGGCGAGCGCGGAGCGGACGACGTCGATCGCCGGGTCGGTCTCGAACGCCGGTCGACCCTCGCCCCCTCGAGCCGGCTCCTGGTCACCGGCGGTGACGTCACCGGCCATCTTCGAAACCAGTCGTAGATGACGGTTGGCGCTGCGATGCTGATTGCGGAGCTGGTTGCCTGCCACTGCGTAGAGCCAGGGGAGCGGGTTGTCCATGGTCGACAACTCGGTCCGCCGCCGCCAGGCCACGAGAAACGTCTCGGCCACCACGTCGTCGGCCACGGCGTCGTCGGCCCGCCGTCGAGCGTAGGCCACCACCTTCTGATGGTTGGCATGGAACATCGCCCGGAAGTCGTCGACCTGGGTGCTCATCGACTGGTTATGTCCGGTCATGGCCCCAGACTGACACATCCGGCTGAACCCGTGCGAAAGAAGCCGATCCTCTATGGTTCGATCATGAGCGACCAGCCCGACCTCACCACGTCCGAACCCCTCACGGTGGTCGTCGACCGGCACGGTCCGGTCGAGGTCATCACGATC
>JBFHEP010000169.1:0-9034 GCA_041584095.1 Acidimicrobiales bacterium
CGACCTTGCCGAGGGCCTGGGTCAGCTCCCGGGCCTCGCCGGCGAAGACGAGCGGGGGCTGGTCGCCCAGCGTCTTGAGGGCACGATCGAGCTCGTTCTCGTCGGGCCAGGCAGGCTGGTGCTTCGCATCGACGTCACGCCAGCTCTGAGGGGTCCACGTTGCGGTCACCCCTCAAGTCTGCTGGCGCCACGCGCCGCCTTCCAACCTGTTTCGCGTCGCCCCCCATCCGACCATCCCCGAAAACGGCCGAAGCCCCCGCACGATGCGAGGGCCCCGGTTCTGCGTCTTGTTGTTCGAGCTAGGCGGCGAACGGCCTGCTTGTCAGGCCGCGTCGACGGTGTCGGCGATGGTGGAGGCGTGCTCGCGGACCGAGTTGATGGCTCGCTTCACGAGACGGCGGGCGGCTTCGGCGGTGACGCCGAGGTCCTCGCCGACCTCACGGTAGGACCGCTTGCGGCCGTCGCCGAGGCCGAAACGCTGCTCGACGGCGTACTTGGCCCGCTCATCGAGGATGTCGAGCAGACCGGTGACCATCTCCTCCTCGGCCTTCGCCATGACCTCGACCTCGGGGCCGGGGTTGGAGTCGGGCAGGAGGTCGACGAGCTCGACGATGAGCATGCACGCCTCCACCGCCTCACCACCCCTACCTCCCTCGACCGGACCATCGGCGACGACGAGTCCAACGAGCTGGTCGATCTCCTCCCCGACTCCAACCCCGGCCCCGAGGTCGAGGTCATGGCTCGGGCCGAGGAAACGATGGTCACCGGCCTGCTCGAGGTCCTCGACCCCCGGGCCAAGTATGCGGTGGAGCAGCGATTCGGCCTCAACGACGGCCGCAAGCGCAGCTACCGCGAGGTCGGCGAGGAACTGGGTGTGACCGCCGAAGCCGCCCGTCGTCTGGTGAAACGAGCGGTCAGCGCCGTTCGTGACCAGGCGGGCGATGTGATGAGCGACTTCGACGCCGCTTAAAAGAAATCCGAACTCAATCGATCAGTAGTCGGAGCCGCCCGTCGAGGCGGCTCCGACTTTTCTTGCCGGTCGAACCGGCGGTGACATTTGTCCGAAATCGATTGCGATGGACTGATCCCGAAGCGAGACTGAGACGGTGACTTGGACACCTGAATCCTGGCGTCAGAAGCCGGCGGCGCAACAGCCGAGCTGGCCCGACTCCGCCGTGCTGGAACGAGTCGAGAAGGAGCTGGCCTCGGTGCCACCGCTCGTTTTCGCCGGTGAGGCTCGGGAGTTGCAGTCGTATCTGGGTCGGGTGGCAGTAGGCGAGGCTTTCCTCCTTCAGGCCGGAGACTGTGCCGAGTCGTTCGACGGCTTCAATGCGATCGCCATTCGGGAGAAGCTCCGGGTGATTCTGCAGATGGCCGTGATTCTCACGTACTCGTCGGGTGTTCCGGCGGTGAAGGTGGGCCGCATCGCCGGTCAGTTCGCCAAGCCCCGTTCCCGTCCGACCGAGACCATCGACGGCACCGAGCTGCCGTCGTTCCTCGGTCACATGGTCAACGACATGCCGTTCTCCGAGACCGATCGCCGCCCCGCACCCGAGCGTCTGCTGCGGGCCTACAATCAGTCGGCTTCCACACTGAATCTGCTTCGGGCGTTCACCAAGGGCGGGTTCGCCGATCTCCACCGGGTACAGGCGTGGAATCAGGAGTTCGTTTCGAGCTCCAGCGAAGGTCGGCGCTACATGAATCTGGCCTCGGAGATCACCAGAGCTCTGCGGTTCATGGAGGCTGCGGGCATCTCGTCGAGCCATCCGGAGATCCACGAGGCCGAGTTCTTCACCAGCCACGAGGCACTCATCCTCCAGTACGAGGAGGCGCTCACCCGCCTCGATTCATTGACCGGCGAGTACTACGACTGCTCGGCTCACATGCTGTGGATCGGCGAACGGACCCGGCAACTCGACGGCGCCCACATCGAGTTCCTCCGGGGTGTCAAGAATCCGATCGGCTGCAAGATCGGGCCAACCGTCGAACCCGGCGAGATTCTCCAACTGTGCGAGATCCTCAACCCCGAGCGGATCCCGGGGCGGCTGACCTTCATCACCCGGATGGGAGCCAAGACCCTCGGCGACAACCTTCCGCCGCTGCTCGACGCCGTCAGGAACGCCGACCATCCTGCTGTGTGGGCCTGCGACCCCATGCACGGCAACACGTTCACATCGGAGTCGGGTCACAAGACCCGCCATTTCGACGACGTGATGAACGAGGTCAAAGCTTTTTTCAATGCTCATCGACAGGTCGGCACCTGGCCCGGCGGAATCCACATCGAGTTGACCGGCGAGGACGTGACCGAATGCCTCGGGGGCGGCGAAGAGGTTCAACCGAAGGACCTCGGCCGCCGGTACGAGACGATGTGCGACCCCCGACTGAACGGCCGCCAGTCACTGGATCTGGCGTTCCAGGTCGCCGAATTGATGGGCGGCTGAAGCCGTCTTCAGAGCGATGTCAGCATCACGATGATCAGAGCCACGAGGGCGATGGCGATCACCGCGGGCACAATCCACGAAGGCCGATCCAGCTCGGCGGCCTCGGCCATCGATCGCAGCTGATCGACCGAATGGATGTCGCCGTTCTGATCAGCGGCGGGAGTGGCCGCGGACTCAGCCGACGGGTTGTCCGCAGGCTCCGTGACGGTGTCGTCGGACCGGTCGACACCGTCAGTACCGACGGTCTCCTCGATCTCCTCGCCTGCTGGCGTCGGGACGACCTCGTCGGCCTCGGCGGTGGTGTCGACCTCGTCGCCCGACGTCACGGGGTCCAACGCGGGCTCGTCGGACGCGGGTTCGTCGGGCCGGTTGAAGTCTTCGGTGGTGACGGCTCCGACATCGAGGTCGAGCTCGGCGGCGATGGCCTGCCAAACGACCTCCGGCGGCGTCACCAGCTCGAACTCCAGCGGCCCGTCGGCCATGATGTTGATCAGGCCGTCGTGATCGCCGTCCGTTCTACTCTCGGCAAGATCAGATGTCAGCTGATCGGTACCTCGACGCATATTGGCGCGAATGGTGGCTACCGGTTGATCCAGCCGGCGGGCCAGCGCATCGGCGTCGGAGGCGTCGATGCCGGCCACTACGACCTGGCGACGCAGGTCGTCCATCCGATGCAGTGAATCGGCGAGAACGAGCCGGTCGACGGCCATCTCGGCCTCGGGCGAGATCTTGGAAACGCGAGCCCGGGCGCGGCGAATCAACCAGTTCCGGACCGTCCCCAGCGACGGATCGAAGCTCAAACGGTCGCGCCAGGCTTCGGTGAAAACCTGCTGGGTCAGTCGGTCGGCGGCGGCACCAACCAGCTCTCGGCTGATCGTGTGGATGAACGCCCCGTGTTGCCGATACAGATCGGGGACCACCGAGGCGTCACCCACGACCAACCGGTCTTCAATTGTTGTGGGCACACCACGAGAGTAAACCACCGGATACCGAACCGCGAACATCGGGGGGAATTTCCCCTGCACCCGGATGTGCGCGCCGAGAGACGACCTCAAACGAGGTTGTCGACGAACCGCTCCAGTTGCCGCAGGTTCCTGACCTCGAACACCCCGTCGCAGTACGAGGCATACTCACCGACGATGGAATCGCCGGTGTTCCAGTAGGCCTTCGGCTCGGGATTCAGCCAGAACAGCTTCCGAGCCTTGCGCTGGATCTCCTTGGTGATCCAGGCCTGCGAGGCGTGATAGTTGTTGCGGGCATCCCCCAGGATCATCACCGTGGTCTTGGGGCCCACGTCGTTCCCATACCGGTCCCAGAAGACTTCGAGCGCATGGCCGTAGTCGGAGTGGCCGTCGACCCAGACCACGTCGGCCTCGGTGTTGACCCGGTGGACCGCCTCGGTGATGTCCTCGACGCCCTCGAAAAACGAGGTGACCTCGTCGAGGCCGTCGATGAACACGAAGGAGCGGACGCGACTGAATTGGCTGGAGATGGCGTAGACGAGATGGAGGGTGAACCGGGCGAAGGCTGCCACCGATCCCGAGATGTCGGCGATCACGAAGATCTCCGGCTTGGCCGGTTTGGGGTGGCGGAACTTCGGTTCGACAGGCACCCCGCCGTAGCTGAGCGAATGGCGGACCGTGTTGCGGAAATCGAGCGCACCGCGGCGCTTGTGGCGCCGTTTGCGGGCCAACCGGACCGCCAATTTGCGGGTCAGCGGGTAGATGGCCCGCCGCAGCATGACCATCTCCTCGCGGCTGGCGTGCATGAAATCGACGTCCTCCGGCAGCGGCTTCCGCAGCGTCTTGGCCATGGCCTCCGCTCCACGGTCGGCCACCAACCGGCGGCGAATCTCAGCCTCGATCTCCTTGCGGAGCTTGTCGATGCGGTCCTCGTATTCGTCCTTCTCCAGCCGCTCCTGAAGAGGAGTCAGCTGCTGATCGGCATTGGAGCGGCTCTGGTCCATCAATCGTTCGAGGACCGAGTCGAGGTCGAGGTTGCGGAGGGTTCGGTACAGATAATAGGTACCTCCGACGGGGCGGCCCGGCTCCATACCGGCGTAGCGTTTCACAGCCTGGCGGGCGATGGCCCGCATCAACGCTTCGTCTCCCTGACGCAACGCCTGATACAGCAGCTCGGCGAGCTCTTCCGGACTGAGGCCGTCGCCCCCGCCCTGTCCACCCTCACCCTGCGGCTGTTCGCCCGGGTCGAAGTCGACGTCGTCGTCGAACTCCACGGCGTCGCCGTCGAGGGCGTATTCGGGGCCACGCAGCGAGAAGTACACCTCGAACAGCGTCTCGAAGGTCTTCCAGTGGGCGTCGTTCTTGACCAGCGTGGCCGCCAGTGCATACTTGAACGCCACCCGGTCCTCGATGTCGATGTGCTGTACCGCCTCGGCGGCGTCGATGTTCTCCGACAGCGAAACGGGCAGCCCCGCGCTGCGAAGCTCAACGACGAAACCCTCGAGGATATCGAAGAGCGGACCGGCCTGTGGCCTGGGAGCAGTATCGGTGGAGGTCATCGGGGCATTTGAGTCAGGAGGCCTGTGAGGCCTCGAAGTGCGCGGCCGAGTTGGCGGTGAAGTCCTTGATGGCCTTCTCGATGTCGGACCGGTATTTGAGTAGCAGATGCACGGTGTCGACGGCGTCGGACTCGTCGATGTTCTCGATGCCGAGCAATACGAGGGTCCTTGCCCAATCGAGGGTCTCGGAAATGGACGGGTGCTTCTTCAGCTCGAGCTGGCGGATCGAGCGCACGATCCGGGCGACCTGGTCGGCCAGATTCTCCGAAATTTCCGGAACCTTCGTGAGAACGATTTCCTTCTCCCGCTCGAGCGTCGGATAGTCGAGGTGGAGAAACAGGCAGCGCCGCTTGAGAGCCTCCGACAGCTCACGGGTGTTGTTCGAGGTGAGGAAGACCAGCGGGATCTGCTTCGCTTCTATCGTGCCCAGTTCCGGGATGGACACCTGGTAGTCCGAAAGGATCTCGAGCAGCAGCGCCTCTGTCTCGAGCTCCACCCGATCGACCTCGTCGATCAAGAGAACCACCGGATCATCGGCCGTGATCGCTTCGAGGAGCGGGCGTGGCAGAAGGAACTCGTCGGAGAAGATGTCGTCCTGGATCTCGGTCCATTCGGCGTCGCCGTCGGACGACTCGACCTGGATCCGCAGCAGCTGCTTCTTGTAGTTCCACTCGTAGAGCGCCTTGGCTTCGTCGAGACCCTCGTAACACTGCAGACGAATGAGCCGAGCGCCGCTCATTTCGGCGATCGACTTGGCCAGCTGGGTTTTCCCGGTTCCGGCCGGACCCTCGATCAGCACCGGCTTCTCCAACCGATCGGCCAGGAAGGCAACGCCTGCGATGGAGTGGTCGGCAAGATACTGGACGCTCCGCAGCCCTTCACTCACGGCATCGATGGAATCAAAACGATGGCTCATACCAGAACACGGTACAAGACCAGTTGATTAGATGGTCAAATTATTCGGCTGCCGACGACCAGTGACCGAGACGGGGATTCGGGCGGGCTAAGCTGCTCGGATGTGCGCGAGGTGCGCACGGACTGCCCACCACTCCGGCGGTGTACCGACAACTTCGAAGCAGCCCAATGGACAGAGGACTCACCAAAGCCGTCGATCGGTTTTCCCGCCTCATCGGCCAGGCGCTCAGGCAAGCGGCGACCGGCACCAGTGTCGACGCCGACAAGCTGGAACGCGACAGCATCGTCGAGGCTTTCAACCTGACTGCGGCGTTCATCGATGTCGACGACCGACATACCGACGACGAACTCTGGGCCATGGTCGCCGCGTTCGCCCACCACGATCTCCTCCCGGGAATTGTGACCCCCGACGCCATACGCCGCAACGATCTGGTGCACGGCAAGCGGGCGTGGTTGGCGAAACCGTCCGATCTGTTCGAAACCCTTCGTCAGGTCGACGTGAAGCGGGGTACGTCGTTCGCTCGCCTGTACTACGACGAGGCGATGACACTGGCACACACCGTCGTGTCACTCGACCAGTATCCGTCCGACGACGAGCTACGAACACTCGTGGACTTCCAGCGGTTGCTGATGGCGGCACTGCCGGGCGGGCGCTCTGCGGCCCCGACGGCCGCGACCGAAGGTCGACCGACGTCCGAGACCGGTGACATCGACGTCGACGACGAGCCTGTCGAGGCGGTGGGGCCGGTTGGGCCACCTGAACCGTTGGAGGACGTGCTGGCTGAACTCGACGGGCTGATCGGGCTCGACGAAGTCAAGGAGGAGGTGCGACTGCTCTCGGCACTCCTCCGAATCCAGAAGCTGCGCCAGGAACGGAGTCTGCCGGTCGTCGACTCCAACAACCACTTGATCTTCAGCGGCAATCCCGGCACCGGCAAGACCACCGTCGGGCGGCTGCTGGCTCGCATCTACCGATCCCTTGGAGTCGTCGAGAAGGGCCACCTGATCGAGGTCGACCGGGCGGGCCTCGTGGCCGGCTTCGTCGGCCAGACGGCCACAAAGGTCACCGAGGTGTTCGACAAGGCCGACGGAGGGGTGCTGTTGATCGACGAGGCCTACTCGCTCACACGAGGCGGCGAGAAGGACTTCGGTCGGGAGGCCATCGACGCCGTTGTCAAGAACGTCGAGGATCGCCGGGATTCGATGGTCGTGATTCTCGCCGGCTACCCGAAGGAGATGGCCGACCTGGTCGCAACCAATCCCGGATTTCAAAGTCGTTTTCCAAAGACGATCTACTTTCCCGACTATTCCAACGCCGAACTGGTCGAGATCCTGCTGTTGATCGCCGGCAAGGGAACCTACGATCTGACCGACGGGGCCAAGGAAGCGGCCGAGGTCTGGTTCGCCGCCCACGAACGGGGACAGGGTTTCGGCAACGGTCGCCTGGCTCGCAATCTGTTCGAGGCCGCGGTATCCCGCCACGCTCAGCGACTGGTCGACGTCGAAAACCCGTCCGACGAGCAGCTGACGACGCTGGAAGCAGCCGACATCGCCACCGTTCCCACCGAGGCCGATCGGGAGGCCCGTCAGTCCGGGGAGCGCAAAGCCGTCCCTTCCGACAATGCTGAAATGCGCGGCCACGAGGAAAGGGATGGCGCCGACACACCGAATGGCGCCGACACACCGGGTGAGGCCGGCGACGGCCCCGGAGGCGATACGTCGGCGTGAGCCGGAAGCCGACCACCAGCGGGTCGAGTCTCGTCGCCGCTGGAATCTTCCTATCCCGAATCGCAGGCATCGTTCGCACCGTCGTGATCGGGGTCGTACTCGGTGCCGGTGCAGCCGCCGACTCCTTCAGCTTCGCCATGAGGGTGCCGAACCTGCTCCAGAACCTGCTCGGCGAGGGTTCGCTGTCGGCCTCCTTCATTCCGGTGTACGCCCGGCTCGTCGAGGAGGGCGACGAGAAGCGAGCCAGCGCGTTGGCCGGCGCGGTGCTGTCGATCCTCGCCTTGGTCACGGCGGTCATCGTGCTGATCGTGGTACTGGCCGCCCGGCCCCTGGTGTGGTTGTTCACCGACTGGGAGTCGGATCCGGCCCGCTACGAACTCACCATCGAGCTGTTCCGTATCACCACCGTCGGTATCGGCTTCCTGGTGATCTCCGCCTGGTGCCTCGGCGTGCTCAACAGCCACCGCAGCTTCTTCCTGTCCTACGCAGCGCCGGTGCTTTGGAACCTGGCCCAGATCATCGCCCTCGTCGGCGCCGCCATTGCTGCGCTGTCCGTGGCCGACGGCGCACTACTGCTGGCCTGGGCCGTCGTCATCGGCGGTGTGCTCCAGGTCGCCATCCAACTGCCTCGGGTGCGAGGCTACGTGCCGTCACTTCGACCATCGCTCCAACGAGACCGACTGGTCGACGACGTCATCCGACGTTTCCTTCCAGCCGTCGGCGCCCGCGGCGTGGTGCAAATTTCGAGCTTCGTCGACACCTTCTTCCTCACCCTCCTCGTCGGCGGCGCAGCTTCCTTCTACCTCTATGCACTCCCCCTCTACGTGACGCCGATCTCGCTTTTCGGGTTCAGCGTTGCCGCCGCCGAACTGGCCGAGATGTCTCGCCGGTCCCAGAACCTGAATGCGCTGGCCGCCCGCATCACGCCGGCGTTGCGGAAGACCGTTGTACCGGCGGGTTTCATCACCGCCGCGTACCTGGCCGCGGGCCCTACCTGGACCGATGCCCTCTACGGCTGGATTTCCCGACTCCTCGACCGTGGTCTGACCGAGCCGGCAGGCATTCTCGTCATCGGTTATCTCCTGATGGCCATGGCGCTCGGCCTGCCCGCTGCGATCACGGCCCGCGTCACCCAGAACACGCTCTACAGCATTGGCGACGTTCGCGGCCCGGCCCGGATCGCACTCGTTCGAGTGATCGTCAGCGTCGCCGCCAGCTATCTGCTGATGTTGCAGCTCGACTGGTTGACGTTCGAAGGTACGACGGTTGTGGAATTCGGCGCCTTTCCCCACTGGCCGCTGTGGGAGCAGGTACCCCGGTCTCGACGGGCTCTCGCCGGGGTGACACCCCATCTCGGCGTCGTCGGCATCGGACTCGGATCATCGATCGCCGCCTGGGTCGAATGGACGATGTTGCGGGTGAGGCTCCG
>JBFHEP010000170.1:0-9019 GCA_041584095.1 Acidimicrobiales bacterium
GCCAGCTTCGACGGTGGCACGGTCGACAGCGGCGGCAGTGGTGGCAGCGGCGGCAGCGGTGGCAGCGGCGGCAGCGGTGGCGGCGGGCCCGTCACGAGTTCCACGACCCTGCCCTGACCCGACCCGACCCGACCACCACGGCGTCCTGTGCGCCAGGCGCCCGGAATTCGAGCTCGGGGGGCGCACGGAACGATGGGATCCGCGGTCCGCTCCGCTCACCTAGTCGGTGGCTGCGACCAGGACCCGGCCGACGGCCTCGATGGCCGTCAGCGAGGTGCACTCCCGGTTGGTGTGATAGTCGGTCGTCGGGATCTGAAGGGTCGAGCCACTGGCACGGCCCGCGGTCTCGGCGATGAGACGACCGAGTTCGGTTCGGCCGAGTGGGCGTCCGGCGCCTGACAGGATTTCGTCTTTCCAGAGCGGCTCGACGCCGACGCGATCCGCGGCGTCGGCAAGCCGATTTGTCATCGATCGATCGAATTCGGCACCGGCATCCGCATGGCGAAGCACCGCTGCGGCGCGTTCGACCGGCCCGGCGTCGTCGAATGGGCTGGTGTCCAGAACGATGAGTTGCGTCGACGGCCGGTCGAACCACGAGGCCAGCCCCTGCCAGCTCCGACCGGCCTCCTCCCCGCACGTGAACAGAACGGTTCCGTCGAACCCCGAGGCCAGCAGCTCAACGGCCATGGCGGCGGAGAGTGTATTGTCGAGTTGGCCGACAAGGATATCGGGGTCCTCCTGAGGGGGAGGAGCGAAGGCGACGGGTGTCGACACAGGCAGATGGGCGAGGGCGGGTGCTTCGAGATCGAGCTCCGGGCCGATTCCGCAGTGGGCACCGTGAGCGATGACCGCAGTTCCAAGGGTTTGACCGGTGGTGGGGTCGTAGGCGGCAACCTCCTCCCGGTCGTAACGGGAGCAGATCGTCGCGGCCAGCCGTGGTGACAGAGCCCGGTGTGAGACAACGCTGGCGGCGTAGGCCAGCTTCGCATCGTGCCGGGTCACGAACCCGTGCCGGTCGATGTGGGCCGACACCGTCACCGGCCCTCCGGGGGCTGACAGCAGACCCGGTCTGGTCTCCGTGGTTCGCCCGATGGCATCCAGATCGGATTGGATCGCGGCGAGGAACGGCTGCTCGAAGCCGACGACGGACGGAATGTGGAGGTACCGCTCGGTTCGAGCGGCGATACGACTGGCATCCATTGGCCTCCCACCCTTCAGCCGGTCGCACCGTCCGCGGTCAGAACGCGGCGGCCGTTTGCCAGCGGTCGAGGAGCGTGGCGTCGCCGAAGAGTTCGAGCCGGCTCGGGGGGAGCCGGCACCACACCAGCAGCAGGAGGTCCGAGGCGGAACCTCGGGCCGCCACGTCGGATTTGGCGTGGGCGTGCTCCCATTCGATTCGGTCGGGATGGTAGGTGACAACCCACTCGCCGTCATCGACGTCGGTTGCGTGCAGGTGCACGGTCTCGCCGTTGCCGCCCAGCACCTCGAACTGCATCCGGTTGGGAGCGAAGATCTCGAGCACCTCGTCGATCCCGTCGATTGCCTGGCGGGCGTCGATGGGATCGGGGGTGGTGGTGGCCGACTCGGCGTCCCACCGGTGCATCGACACCTCGTGGGCGATCCGGCGTAACCACCACAGGGCGGGCTGGGGGCCCGTCCATGTCGGATGAACGCTGTCGAGATCGATCTCCGACAGGGTCTTCTCCAGCTCGTGGCCGCCCTCGGCCGTCCACTCGATCACCTCAGGACCGTGCGGAGGTTCCGGCACCGAGCCGCGATTGGGTGGGCTGTCGGGATCGGCGTGCAACATCATGTTGGCGAACCGGTAAACCCATCCTGTGTGGCCGACCACCGACTGCACCGTCCAGCCCTCGAGGTGCGGGATCTCGACCCGCAGGTCACGCTCGTCGACCTGGGTGAGTCGGGCCGCCTCCACTCGGAACAGATGTTGGTAATCGGCTGCCGACAGTTGGGTCACAATCACCTCTTAGGACGTTGGTTCGGATCTGTGATGACGAAGGTCAAGCGTAGCCCGTGGCCTCACTGCTATCGAGGGTCTCGGCTGTGATCGAGCGAATCGATCCATTGATCGAGCTCGACCCATCGTCGCCGCAGCCAGTCTTCTCGATGGTCCGGACCGGTCGGGAGCTCATCACGGGCGTGCACCCAGCACTGCACCGTGATGGGGCTGCGCAGCGGCAGCCGGCGACGGAAGCCCCGCAGATCGGCCATGTCCTCCAGGCCCACGTGACCGAGGATGACGACGTCGGCATCGGGGCGATGCGCCATCAGCGCCAGCGTCCCGGCAGGCTTCGGCGGCAGCAGATGATCGAGCTTGTCGGCATAGGCCACGACCTCGGCCAGCAGCTCGCCGGACCCGACCTTTCGCTGCAGCGAATCCAGCACCCGGGTGCGGTTGCCGACAGTGGCGTAGGTCCCCTCGGGAAAGATGACGAGCGCCGAATCGGGCAGCGCGCCGGCGGCGAGGCGGGCGATGCCGTCGATGTCGGCGTCGGTGCGGGATCCGCGGCCCACGAACTGATTGCCCAGCCGCTTGCCGAAGATGTTGATGACCGGATCCCACAGCAGCTCGTCTTTCAGCACGTAGTGGGCATAGCGTTTCAGGTGGCCGCAGATCAACACGATCGGTAGCACGGCGTCGACCATTGACGCGTGGCGACTCAGCAGGATGAACGATCCGGCGGGGAGGTGTGACAGGTCGACGGGGTGAAAGTCGACGCCGAGCAGACGTTTGGCCCACTGCAGCAGTGATGTGGCCCACCAGGCTTGGACGTCACGCTCCGCCGGTAGGCGGCTGCGGCGGCTGAGCCTCGACGCAATCGAGATCTCGACGGCGCGGGCCACACCGACCCACTGGTGGGCCAGGTAGACGACACCGAACAGAGCCAGCCGCGTCGTCGGAAAACGCCAAAGGCGACTGACGATGTCAGCCGCCATGGTGAACGGAATCCAGATCACAGCCGTGATAACGGCCAGCGGCAACGCAATGCCCACGGCGGTTATGCCGGCCAGCCGGCGAAGCACAGTGTTGGCCCTGTCCGCGCGGGTTTCCCGGTCGCTGGAAACTAGAGGCCGGGACCGAAGGTCGATCGCACGTTCAGCGCTCTTCTTTGAAGATGACGTGCTGGCGCACGACCGGATCGTACTTCTTCAGCTCGATCCGTTCGCGGCTGTTCACCTTGTTCTTGCGGGTCACGTACATGTAGCCGGTGCCGGCGGTTGACCGCAGCTTGATGATCGGACGCTTGTCGCTTGCCTTTGCCATCAGACCTTCACCCCCCGTCGCCGCATGTCGGCGACAACGGGCTCGATGCCCTTCTTGTTGATCGTCTTGATTCCCTTCGCCGACACGGTCAGCGTGATCCACCGCTTCTCACTGGGAAGCCAGAAACGCTGGGTCTGGATATTCGGGTTCCAACGTCGGTTGGTGACTCGGTGCGAGTGGGAAATGCTCCTACCGAACGACGGCTTACGGCCGGTCACCTGGCAGATCTTGGACATCGTGGGACCTCAGGACTTATCTAAACGAGGGGTTACAACTAAAGGAGGAGTACCGGGGGTTTGTTCCCGCGCCGGTTCCGGCGCCGCATTGGAGGGCGTCGGTCGACACTCAAGACTAGCGGCTTCGATGCGGAGCACCTCGTTTCGAGTTTCGGCCATGCGGGCCGTAACTCGTGAAGCCGCCGACGTTGTCAGCGGATGAGGGTGCCTTGATCCTCGGGAAACGGCACGGCGCGGCTGGCAATCGGTCGTATGTCCAGGAGCCCGGCGCCGTTCGTGCTCAGCTTCTTGGTGATGAACTGGGCCGAAACCTGTTGTTGAGTGCTGTTGCCCGCATACACGAACGTGGCGTTGGGTGCGAACACGACGCCTTCCAGCTCGAGTGAGGACCCCCCGGCGAACTTGTGTTCCTCGTCGGACTCCGACCACATCACGAGGTCCTCGAACGGCCCGGTCGTCGGGGAGGTCCAACGAAGCGTTCCCGCCCCGTCGCCAACGTCGAGGCTCGACGTGGCGCTCACGTACATCATGACCTTCTCGAGCTCGAGTACCGACTGCGATCCCTTCGACAGGGTGCCGTCTCGGAGGTAGACGAAAGCCGCCTCGCTCGAGTTGTCGCGAATGTCGTAGGGCGCGTTGTCGACCCACCCGAATGATTTGAGGTTGCCGGTATTGAATCGGAGCGTGGCCTGGCCGGAGAGGTCGACGTCGCCGTCGAAAATGATGTTGCCGCCGAGAAAGACGAGCTCCTCGCCGATCTTGAGGTCGCAGTCGACGACCCAGTTGCCGGCCGGTACGACGACGACCTCGTTGTTCTTGATGGTGCAGGGATGGCTGGCGGAGTAGCTGCTGAAGCCCGGGGGGCGGCCGGATGAACCGACGTCGGCCACCAGACGGTCGATGTAGGCCGGTCGTGAGGAATCGGGGCAGGATCGGATGTCGAGATCGGTCGGATAGGGCGACTTGCAGTTGTACCGCCAGTCGATGGAGGCCCGGGTCAACGGGCTCGACGAACTGAACGGGCTCGGGGCCACGACCCCGGTGCTGGTGCAGGCCGGGTAGCCGCAGCCGCCGGCGCTGGCGGCGACGATCTCGATCCGACCGCAGCCGGCGCCCGGCGCGTCGGGCAACTCGTTGGCGCATCCGGGTTCTCCGTCCGCCCGGATCGTGGCGTTGCTGCCGTCGGTGCTGACGACCCCTTTGGACTTGCAGTCGCCGGATCCGTCCGAGTCGACGGAGATGCGCCCGGGCACCACGTCGCCGGTCACGAGGTCAACGTAGGGGCCTACGATGATGCCGCCCTTGCCGCCACCACCTCCGGACACGGTCAGAACCTCGCAATCCTCGCGTTCCAGGAGCAGCAGGTTGACGACCCGACCGTCGTTCGGGGCGACGCCCAACATGGCCACGGCGTGAATCGACGTGGTCAGTTGATCGACACCGACGACGTTGCCGAAGAACGCGGTGTGGACCTCCTCGATCCGCACGCCGAACCGATCGCAGGGTGCGCCGTCGCCCGGAACGAGTGGCTGGCTCACCGCACCGATGGCCCCCGAGGACATGAGGCCGCTGGTGTCCGGGACAGGATAGACGAGCTCGAACGTCAACGATCCGGCGGTGCCCCGGGCTAGCACGCTGGTGGTGGTGCTGGTGCATCGATTGGGAAACGACGTGCACGACAGTCCGGAGATGGACTGCCCCGATACGTCCTCCAGGTAGCCCATTGCGGCGAGGCAGGCGCCGCCTCCGCCGAGGTCGGCCAGCACGTCGGCGGCCGCCGTTGCCGCCGCGTCGGCGGCGATCTGATTGGAGGCGCGATCGGCCCGCACCGCGGCGAGGTCGACCACCGTCGCGGCGATCGCCGTGAGGGCGATGAGCATGAAAGCCACCATGACGATGGTGGCCCCCCGTTCGTCGCCCGGCTCGTCGCCAGGACCTCTGCGTCGTATGCCGCCGTCCATGGTCACCCCGATGTTCGCTCGAAGCGGGTAACGGAGGTGGCATTGAGGGTGATGGTCTGCGAGAAGAGCACGGCCTCGATGTCGGTGTCGCGGGTCAGCTGAACTTGGACCCGGCGTTCGTCGGCGGCGCGGGCGTCGGCGAAGCACGTTTGGCCGCTCTGTATTTGGCGGGTGCCCGACTGTTCGATGATCCGGATGGTGCTGTCGGCGGAACTCGTCCCGTTGGGGTAGACGTAGGCGACGCAGACGTACTGTCCCGCGACGTTGGCGTTCAGATCGCCGGTTGCGGATGCGACGGCCACGTCGGCGACGGCTTCGAGCCAGCCGGCGAGATCGTTTTCGACCGATCGCACGGCTCCGTAGCGCGACGACTCCCGAGCCGCGTTGTTCATCGAGATGTTCTGGTCGTACGCGGTGCCGACGGTGACGGTGCCGAGCAGGAACGCCAGTAGAACCGGCAGGACGAGTGCGAACTCGACCATCACGGCCCCCCGTTCGTTTCGTCGGTGGGCCTCTTTTCGCCCGGCTCGTCGGCAGTTGCTGATCACCTCAACTTCATCGGGTCGAGGGTCATGGCGCTTGAGGTGGGGACGTACTTCCACTCACGCCCGGTGGGACGGATGGCCGGGGGCCGACGACCCGGGTCCAACGGTTCACCCCGCTGGCTCTGTTGGTGCGTGCCGGCGGCTCAGCCGCACAGCCGCGGCCCTCGGTCAGTCGGTGGAGTCGGGCGGTGGGAGTCTCATGCCCGGGACCCAGCGCCTATCGCTGTTGGCCGGCGCCCGGATCGTGGGGACGATCACCAGCAGGTAGGCCACCACCGACAGCGTGAGCGCGGCCGCCGGCATCCACAGCCAGGCTCGCTGGGCGCCGTCACCGATCGCCACGGTGGCGCCGATGCCGGCCAGGCCGATGCCGGTGGAAACCGCCACGGCCACGGCCGATCCGGTGAACACCGACGGATCGATCTTCGCGTCGCGCCGGCGCATGTGGTTGACCCGAACGGTCTCGTTGTATGCCAGGGCGCTGGCGCCGCCCGCCGTGAGCGCCAGAGGGCCGAAGCCGGACAGCAACACCACGTAGGCCACGAAGACGTACAGGAGCACTGCTCCTGTCGCCAACCACATCCACGTGTGACTCCCACTCTCCATCGCCACGTAGTGCAGGATCACACCGAAGATGACTGCCCCGGCACCGAACAGGAGACCCGAATCGGCGAACGCCACAACCGCCGACAGCAACATGATCGACAGGCCACCCAACCACTCGGGTTGCGTGTGGTGGTTGACGAAGTTGCTCCGCCAGGCGTCGATCCGCTGCCGTATCCCGACCCTACGCGACATGGTGCGTCCGTCCGACGTTGTGGCGTTTCCGCACCGCGACCCGTCGCAGCACGTGCTCCAGCGAATCCTCGGGCTTCCACGGAATCACAACCACCTGGCGTTCCCGCAGCCAACGTTCGTTCAGCTCGTTGCCGACGGCGAAGATCCGCCTGGCCAGCGAGCTGATTGTGTCCTCCGGTTCAGGCAGGGCCGGTTTGATGACCATGATGTCGTGGCCCCGGCTCCTCAACGTCACCAGCATCGACAGCGTCCGTTCGTTGAGCAGCGGGGAGATGGCCACGATCGAGGCCGACGAGGGCAGATTGGCCGGTAGCACCGCCTGCTGCGGGTTGATGTCCTGCGGGAACACCTCGGTCGCGAGCAGCGAGTCGACGATCGTGTGCAGGTGGCGTCGCCCGAGTCTCGGGGGGATCCAGCGGATTGCGCGTCCGAGGTCGAGCAGGCCCAGTCGATCCTGAGCCCGAAGATGGCGCTCACCCAACGCCATCGCCGCGGTTACGGTCCAGCGGAGCGATGTCTCGATGTCGACGCCCAGATCCTGGGCGGAGTCGACCAGCAGGACGATGGTCGAGGATCGGTCGGGGTGCCGTTCGATGACCATCGGCGTCCCCCGCCGGGCGGTGAGCTGGGGATGGATCATGCGCACCGAGTCACCGTGGCGGTAGGGGCGGATCTCGGCGAACTCACTGCCGGCGCCCTTGCTCTTCGCCCGGTGCTCGCCGGTGACAGGCCGCTCCCGGTGAAGCGGGATCAGGCTGGTCAGGCGCTCCGCCGGCGGGTGAACCCGCACCGGCGTGTTCACGGGGTGCCGGTACACCCGCTCCGAGAGGCCGAGCCGGTCGCGGTTGGTGATCAGCACCCACTCCGGTCCGGCCGCACCCCATCTTCTGGCCTCGAGCTCGACCGAAAACGTCCGGCGACCCGAAACAGCGGCCACGAAACGGGCCGGTGACACCGGCACCAGCATCGGAGGGAATTGGATCTCGATGTCGGCCTCGGTCAACTGGTCGGCTTCGATGGTGACGGAGAAGGTCAGAATGTCACCCTCGACGACCCGATTCTCGCTGACCTTCGTCGATATCACCCGAATCTCGTGCCACCATCCATCGGCCAGCGAGAAGGCCAGTGCGCCGATGAACGGGGCGGTGAGTGCGGCGGGTTCCAAGGCCCGAAACAGGAGGGCCAGCGTCAAACCACCGAGGCCGATCACGAGGCACAGCCAGAAGCGGTGGGTCAGATGGCGGGTCACTGGTCGGTCATCGAACCCGCGGCGGTTCCGGAGGTCCGGCCCGTCGCTGGGCCTCCCGCTCACCCCGCGAAGCGATCGGCGGGCCGGCCGGCATCGGTTCACGACCGGCGGATCCGGAGACCTGCGACGGGTCGGTCAACAGCGACCGGGTCTGCGGCTCGAATCCCTGATCCCAACCCTGGTCGCCAGGTACATAACCTCCCCCGGGGGGGCTCGAGGCCGGCTGTGGCGGCGATGGCCGTGTCGTCGGCGCCTGCCAGGTGGCATTCGGATCGAGCGGCCCCGCTGCCTGCTGCGCCCGGTTCTCGTGACGAGGTTGGTGGGCGGCCTGCTGATCCATCGGCTCGACAGATTGCGGGGCCGGAACCTGACCGACGATCTCCCGAACCACCTGTTCGGTTCTGACCCCCCGCACCCACTGATCGGGTTGGAGCAGGAGCCGGTGGGAGAGACAGGGCTCGGCAACAGCCTTTATGTCATCGGGCAGGACGTGGGAGCGCCCGGCCATCGCCGCCCGAGCCCGACCGGCCTTGAGCAGGGCCAGTGACCCGCGGGGGCTGGCTCCGGCCTCGGTCCGTGGGGTGTTTCGGGTGGCCTCGACGAGGTCGACGACGTACTGGGCGACCGGCCGGGACACGTGCACCTGCTCCACCCGCTGCTGCAGACCGACCACGTCGTCGCGGGTCAGGACCGGTTGCAGACTGAGCCGGTCACCGGCGCGCCCGGCCCGCCGCATCAGCAGCTCCACCTCGTGGTCGCGACCCGGATAGCCGACACCGGTGCGAATGAGGAAGCGGTCCAGCTGGGCTTCCGGTAGCGGGTAGGTGCCCTCCTGCTCGATCGGGTTCTGGGTGCCGACGACGAGGAACGGCTCGGGCAGGCGGCGGGTCACCGCATCGGCCGTGACCTGCCGCTCCTCCATCGCCTCGAGGAGAGCGGACTGA
>JBFHEP010000171.1:0-8935 GCA_041584095.1 Acidimicrobiales bacterium
AACGCTCGCGGTAGGGGCGG
This sequence comes from Acidimicrobiales bacterium, assembly GCA_041584095.1. Taxonomy (GTDB): domain Bacteria; phylum Actinomycetota; class Acidimicrobiia; order Acidimicrobiales; family SZUA-35; genus JAHELU01. Next base: position 21 of record JBFHEP010000171.1, read on the forward strand.
CGGGGAATGTAATGGAACGGTCCCGGTCGGAGCCGCCGCCACTCGGCGAGGTGTGTCGACTTGCCCATACCCTGATCGCCGATGACCTGCACCATCACGCCGGATCCTGGAGGCGGCGGAGGAGCGAGGCCCCGGTCGACGAACCACGGACCGGTCACTGGTTCGTTCGGATCATCGAAGCCGCCTGCGCTGAACGGGTTCCCTCGCAGCCCAACCAGGCGATACCGGTCGACGAACGGGTCGCCCGAAACCGCGGCGGGTCGTTCGAAACGTATCGGTGCGCGGTCCATCAACGGCTCATCGGCGGCAGCGGATGCGGTTGGCGATAGTGACCGTGGCCCCCGACCGGGATGACCACGAACTCGAGCGACGTTTTACGGTCGAGCCGCGTTCGCAGATCGGTTTGGGCATCCACGGCCCAACAGACCCGGAACAGCGAGCCGTCATAGGAGATCGGGGCATCGGCCGGGACCTCCAGCGCAAACGGCGCATACAACGAGCCGTCGACGTTCACGTCGAACGCCTGCGCCGAACCCGTCCACCGGTCCCGGTCGCCCCGGCCGTCGGTCTCGTAGCGGAGACTCACCCGCACCTCCCGGATGCGCTCCGTGGTCGGATCGATCCCCTCCGCCCCGGGCAAGGTGACCCGCCCCCGAACCTGCCCGCCGACCTCCACGAACCAGTCATCCAACTCGATGTGCGGCGTGGCCGGGCTCATGATCCGGCCTCCGGGTGGGTTCCGCCCGCCGCCCCGCCCTCGCCGATGAGGCTGTCGACATCGAGCACCGGCTCGACCTGCAGCTCGACCCGGGCGGCTGTTCGCTTCCCGGAGGGATGACTGAGCCGGGTGTCGAGCCGCCAGCGGATCCGGTTGTGATCGAGTTCGAGCGTCGGCCCGCCGGCGTCGGACGGGATGGTGACGACGAGCACCGCTTCCAACCCGTCCGAGACGGTCGAGGCGGCGACGGCCGAACGACGCTTCACCACATCGTGCGTCTCCGTGCGGGTATCGGTGCCGACCGTGTACTGCACCCACTCCTCACACGCCAACTCGGCCTCCACACCGACCGATGTCTGCAATCGCCTCCGAGCCCGAGGCGAGATCGCTCGACGCCGGTACACGGCCGTCATCGTCCGCCCCAACCGAGGCGGCCACGGCGAGAACTCGACGGTCGGGTTCGCCCACCCCGTCAGCCGCTCGGTCAGCGTGGCCGACCGGGACGTCGCCGCCGTCGCCAGCAACGCCAGGAGCGGCAGCATCAGCAGCACACCCAGGAATCGGGGCGCAAGGTACGACAGGCCCGACCCGCCGCGGTTCCACAGCAGGACCCCCACCACGGCCGCCACCACCGCAAGCACGCCACCGACGATGACGACCACCCGGGCCACGGTCGGTTTGGCTTCGATCACGTGGGAGGCGGGGGCCGGTGCCGGGCGTCCATCGTCCATGGCCGCCCACTGTAGTTTGTCGGCTGGGTTGTTGATGACGGTCAGGCCGTCGACAGAGAAGTCCCACGTCAATGCCGAGCCGGCGCGCCACTGTCAAGCACGCTTGACAGTCAAGTCTTCTGGTCATAATGTAAAGGTTACTTGACCAACGGGGAAGAGAATGGATGAGACTCGAAGGATAGGTGGCTGGTGGCAGCATGTCTGGAGCCACTCGGCTACGCCAACTGACAGACGCAACAAGCTTCGGTTTCTCGCCTGGGTCTTCGCGTGGATGGCGGCGTTTCTCCTGGTCACGTGGATCCTGAGGTCGGACTCCCCGCCAACGGGAGCGACCGCGTGGCTCTTGGCGCTGGCGCCGAACGTCCTCGGGATCATCGCCGCTCTCTCCTACGTGCGGTTCCTCCGAGACGCCGACGAGCTCGTTCGCAGGATCCAGCTCGAAGGTTTGGCGATCGGGTTTGGTATCGGTGCCGTATTCGGGATCGGGTACCAATTGGCCGAGAGGGCCGGCGCCCCCGAGATCGCAACTGGCGACGTCGTGGCGGTCATGGCGATTGCGTGGGGACTCGGACAACTCGTCGCGGCGTGGCGATACCGATGAAGAACCGACTCCGGGTGTTGCGGGCCGAGAGGGAATGGTCACAGGCCGCGTTGGCGGACCGGCTCGAAGTCTCGCGCCAGACCGTCAACGCTGTGGAGACGGGCAAGTACGACCCGAGCCTCCCACTCGCATTCAAGATCGCACGACTCTTCGACCAGCGGATAGAAGACATCTTCGATCCGGGGGAGTGAAGGAGAAGTCGGAAGTCAGCGTGACGTTGCGGTCGGCCGCATGTCGCGTCGGGCATCGTCGGTGTCCGATGGCTCTTGTTGGCCGTGAATTCGTAGATCTCGGCCTCCAGGACCCCGATCTACTTGGGGGGTAATGGTGCCCAATTCGTCTCGTACCCGTTCTGCCGGGACGGGGTGCACAAGTAGGGTTTTGAACGGCGCCGGCTACGGGTTCGACTTCGTCGTACCTTCCCGGGCGAGTAGCGGAAGCCTCACGATCACTGACAACGTCACGTTGGAACGAAAGGGGGCTGTCGCAAATGATGGGTCGCGTCGAGGTCGAAGGACGACACCTTCGGCTGAACGGAGAGCGCTTCGTGGTCCGGGGCACCGCCTACGGCCGGTTCGCTCCCCGCACCGACGGTGCCCGCTACCCCGAACCCCCTCGCCTGCGGGCCGATCTGGAATCAATCGCCGCCACCGGCCTCAACACGATCCGAACCTTCGACGTGCCGCCGCCCGACCTGTTGAATGCAGCAGCCGACGTCGGGCTGCGGGTTTTCGTCGGACTCGACTATCCGGACTGGCGATTCGAGCCGTTTCCCGACCGGACGAGCGGACAACGTATCGCAGCCGACGGCTTGGCTGCCGTCGACCGGCTCATCGAGCGCATCGACGATCCGGCCGTGGTCCTCGCCGTGTCGGTCGGCCAGGCCCTCCCGGCCGACCTCGTGCGTGTCCATCATCCCGGTGCCGTGGCCGACACGCTCGCCGCGATCGTCGATCGGATCCATACCGTCGACCCCTCGCTCCTTGCGACCTACACGGGGTGCGCCGACGACGGGCTCGTGACCTTGGACGGCTGCGACGTGCAGTCGATCATGCTCGACAGCGAATGCGGTCGGACCTTCGAACGGGACCTCGTCTTCCTCCAGCAGACGCGACCGGCCCGACCTCTCGTTGTCACCGACCTCGATCCTCCGTCGGCCGGCCCGACGGCGGTGATGCAGGCCCGCGATCTCGCGAATCGACTCGACGCGCTCGACCGCTCAGGGTGCGCGGGAGCCGTTGTGGCCACCTGGGCCGGGGAGTTCGCCGTCGCCGAGGGGCCGGCCGACCCGCGGTCGACCTCGCTCGTGACCTCGGAAGGAGCGCTCAACCCACTCGGCCGCTGCGTGGAGACCTGGGCTCGGCAGGATGTCAAGGACCTGCGCCGGGCCTGGCCGAGAGTGACCGCGTTGGTCCGAGCCGACAACAGCGAATCGACCATCGAGCGCTGTCTTTCGGCTCTCGAGCTGAGCGACTACCACGACCTCGAGGTGATCGTCTGCGACGAAGGCTCCACCGATCGCACGCTCGAGCTCGCGTCCCGCTATCCGTTCGAGACGCTGCAACCAGACCACCCCGACGGCGGCTCCGTCGCGGCCGGCCTCGCGGCCGCGTCGGGAGAGATCGTCGCCTTCCTCGACGCCGACATGGTTTGCCACCGCCTCTGGCCGTTTTTCATCGCCCTTGCATTCGACTCAACCGATCCGGCGGCGGCGGTCACCCAGCACCTGGTCGAAGCCGGCGAGGGCGAAACCTCGGTGGCCCGGGCCATGGCCGCGCTGGCCGACCTCGACCGACCACCCCCGACCGATCCCTCGACAGCCATAACCGCCGGGCTTGCAGGCCTGGCCGTTCGCCGCTCAACCCTCCGCCGGCGAGACCTACCCTCTTCGGACTCGACGATGGCGCCTGCCGCTCACCTGGTTCAACGTATCGGCGCCCAGCCGGGCGACAGCGTCGCCACCGCTCCCGCCGCTCAAGCCGTTCGCCACGCCCCCGACAACCTCGGTGCCGTGTGGCGGGACGCCGTCAGCCGTGGATCCGACGACCGCCACGTGGCCGAGCTGTCGTCGACCGGAGACGAACGCCCGAGGCGGTCCGGCATCGAGCTGCTCTCCGCTGCGCTCGTCGGTGACCGACCGTCCCGCGCCGTTGCCTTGTGCGCCGTACTCGACGATCTTGTTCCGCTGCTCGCCGTAACGGCCGCAATCGGGGTCGTGGTGGCTGCCGCCGGTGCCACCGGCGCCGGACTGCTGCTGGCCGGGGGTCCCGTGATCGTAGCCGGACTTGTCGCCGCGGTCATCGCCCATGATGTTGCAACCACCGGACGATCTGGCGCACGCGCACGGTCGCCCCGGATCGGTCCGGCCGTCGCCGTGATCGTTGTTCTCGAACCGCTGGCCCACACCTGGGGCCGGCTCCGAACCCGGCCCCGACCGACGGCTCCTCCGGGCCGCTCCTGGACGGGAGACCGCGAAGAATGGTTGAAGGAACTGCGGTGGCGTTTGGCCCGGGCACAACTGTCGGTGTTCGCACCGGCGAGCCGGAGGTGCTGGGACATCGAGGTTCGCTGCGGTCTGTTCCTCCGGCAACTGATCGTGGCGGCAGTCGCCTGGCAGTGGACACCACACGTTCGCACTGCGCTGCGTCCTCGACGGATGCTTGTACTCCCGGTCGTCGCCGTTGCAGCCACCTGGCCCTGGTCGCCCCTCATCGCAGCCTTCATCGCGTCGGCCACCATGGGTGAGCTGGTCTTCGAGCTGATCACGCTCCGCCGGGTCGACCAGGTGATCAGCCGTTCGATCACCGGGTCGCTGCCAACGGTCCGCCCGACCGGCGAGCCGGAGGTCGAACTCGCCGCCAGCTCGACGCCCGATCTCTAGCTCTCCATCTTCGCCTGAGCGATCAGCACCGGAAGTTGGGTTCGGCGTTTGATGCCGAGCTTGCGATAGGTGCTGGTCAGGTGCGATTCGATCGTGCGGACCGAGCAGTTCAACAGCTCGGCGGCCTCACGATTGCTCATGCCCTGAGCCACGGCCGCCACCACGTTCTGTTCGGCATCGGTCAAAACCTGGGCCAGCGACTCGGGCAGGTCGGGGCGGGACTCGACCTTGATGGCCCTCGAGAGCCGCTCGTAGATCAGGCGGCTCCGCCTGCTGAAGCGCTCCTGGGCCTCCGGCGATTGGGCGGCGCCCGCGGCGTCCCGGTAGGCCTGGATGGCGGCCAGGAGGATCCCCTCGTCGCGGTACTGGTCGGCCGCCTCGGCCAGGAGGTCGACGTCGCGCTCGACCAGTGCCTCGCACCAACCGAAGGCCCGGGCTGCCGCCGAGCCGTCGACCGCCGCCGTGCGGAGCTCTTCCAGCAGGGGCGTGGGGTCGTTGCCGATCGCCATCTCGTGGCGAATCATGTGCGGGCCGAGGACGGCCACGTACATCGCCGCCGAATCTGATCCTCGGGCCTCCCAGAACTCGCGGGCCAGGCAGTCGTGCTGGCGATCGAGTTCCTCGGCGAACAGCTGACCGTTCCGCACGAACTCGGCGGCCAGCGCATACCAGCCGATACCGAGGTCGAGCCCCCTGATCAGGAACCGGGGGCCCTGTTCCAACGCCTCGACGGCCTGGGCATCGTCGGCCCGCCACCAGTGGATCAGCGACTTGACCGCCACGCCGTGAAGGCTCAAGAGCGAGGCACCATAGCGCTCGGCTTCGTTCAGATCGGTGAGCGCCGCGTCGAACAGACCCAGCAGCATTCTCTGGGTCGCCCGCTCGACGAGCGCAATGGGGCGGGTCAACGACTCGTAGGTGTGCGGCCGTCGAAGGCAGGCGGTGAGTAGCGACTCCGCATTCCGGTAGTCGCCACGAGAGTGGGCGACCGTCGAATGCGCCAAGTCGACCAGCTCCGGGAAGTCACTTGTACCGAGTTCGACGATCCGCTCGCAGATCGCATCGGCCGCCGACAGGTCGGCCCGCCGGCACGCAACCGACAGCGCGGCGAAGAGCCTGATCAGGTACTCGTCGTGCTCGGTCTCGTCGGCCTCGTCGTCGGGTGGCGGGGGTACCGCTCGGACGGCGATCCGGACCGAGGACGCGGCCGGCTCCTGGGCGGCATCGTTCTCGGTCAGGTGCCGAAGAAACACTGTGGTGGGATCATCGATCGTCTGACCCATGTGGGTGAAGTCCGCCCCTTTCCGCGCCTTGTGGTGAAGATAGCTGATTTTTTCCCGGTCACCGACCGGCGACGAGACCGATGGCACAGGCTTCGCGCCGACGCCGCCCACCAGGCGCGAAATGTGGTTTTCCACGACGCCAACGACGTGTACCCATGCTGTACTGGCAGTTCCGAGGGCGACCTCGTGGAAACACGGGTCGGCGCAAGGCAGTAGGAGGGAATGCCCTCCAGGCGTCGGATGATTGCGTGGCGACCCACAATCATCCGACGTCTTTTGCGTTTTTCCCGGCAATCCATGTCACACCGGCTCACACTTGTGGGGTGACGTCGAACCCGCAAAACCCCCCGCTGTACCAACACCCGTACCCCTCGCCGGAGCTGGCGGCCGCCCACCGCTTCATCGAGCTCGATTTCGATCGTCTGGACGCCGAGGAGCAGCGGCGGCGGGGCGAGGCGTTTCGTGACCTGATGAGGCGCCGCCGCAGCGTGCGGATGTTCAGCGACGAACCGGTGGCGGTCGAACTCATCGACCTTGCCATCGAGGCTGCGTCCACCGCCCCGTCGGGGGCGCACAAGCAGCCGTGGCGGTTCGTCGCCGTTCGTTCACGGGAGCTCAAGGCACGAATACGGGAGGCGGCGGAGGCCGAGGAGCGGGTCAACTACCTCGACAACCGCATGAACGAGGAGTGGCAGGAGGCCCTCGCTCCGCTCGGCACCGACTGGCACAAGGAGTTCCTGGAAGTGGCGCCATGGGTGGTGGTGTTGTTCGAGGAGCGCTACGAGGTCCGGCCCGACGGCGAGCGGCGCAAGAACTATTACGTGAAGGAGAGCTGCGGTATCGCCGCCGGGATCTTCATCACTGCGCTGCATACCATGGGGCTGGCCACCCTCACCCACACCCCGAGCCCGATGGCGTTCCTGTCCCAGGTGCTCGGACGGCCGGAGAACGAGCGACCGTTCGTGCTGTTCCCCGTCGGCTACCCGTTACCCGGATGCCGCGTGCCCGACCTGCAGCGTAAGTCGCTCGATGCGGTCAGGGTGTTCGCCCAATGAGCTACGAGGCCGAGCGGACACGGCCAAGCGGGAAGATTCGGCTGGGGTGACCGGTTTGTCAGCCATGGAAACGACCGAAGAACAACTCGTCGATGTGATCGTGATCGGGCTCGGACCGGGCGGGGAGGCCGCAGCCGGCCAGCTGGCCGAAGCCGGACTCGATGTTGTCGGCATCGAGGGGAGCCTGGTCGGCGGCGAATGCCCGTACTGGGGATGCGTTCCCTCGAAGATGATGATCCGCGCCGCCAACCTGCTCGCCGAGACCCGCCGGGTCGAGAACCTGGCCGGCCCGACCACCGTGAGCCCCGAATGGCGCCACGTGGCCCGCCGGATCCGGGAGCAGGCGACCGACAACTGGGACGACACGGTGGCCGTCGACCGCTTCGTCGGCAAGGGCGGCACCTTCGTGCGGGGCTACGCCACCATCACTGGCCCCGGTCTCGTCGACGTCGACGGAACCCGGTATCGAGCCCGCCGGGGCATCGTCATCGCCACCGGCACCCGGGCCGCAGTACCGCCGATTCCCGGCCTGGCCGACACGCCGTTCTGGACCAACCACGAGATCATCGAGACCAAGGACCTCCCCGACTCGTTGATCGTGCTCGGCGGCGGAGCGGTCGGAATGGAGCTGGCTCAGGTCATGGCCCGGTTCGGCGTCGAGGTCACGGTTATCGAGGGAGAGGCCCGCCTGCTTCCCCGGAACGAACCCGAGGTCGGTGAACTCCTGGAGGAGGTGCTCAACGGTGAGGGCATCACGGTCCAGACCGGACAGTTCGCCGAGCGGGTCGACCACGATGACGACGGTTTCACCGTGAGCATGCCCGATGGCACCGAGATCTCCGGGGAGAAGCTCCTGGTGGCCACCGGACGCCGGACGTTCCTCGACGAACTGGGCGTCGCCGCCATCGGCCTCGACCCCGACGCCCGCTTCCTCGAAACCGACGAACGGCAGCGGGTCACCGACGGGGTCTGGGGGCTCGGCGACATCACCGGCGACGGCCTGTTCACCCATCTCGCCACCCGCCAGGCCGACGTCGTGGTGGCCGACGTACTCGAACGCGACGTCGAACCGCTCAATCTCGACGCACTCCCCGCCGTCACCTTCACCGACCCTGAGGTCGGATCGGTCGGCTTGACCGAGGCCGAAGCCCGGGAGTCCGGCGTCGAGGTGAAGGTCGGCTTCAAGCGGGTCCCGGAGACCGCCCGCGGCTGGTTGCACGCCGCCGGCAACGAGGGCTTCATCAAACTCGTGGTCGACGCCGAGCGCGACGTGCTGGTCGGCGCAACGTCGGTCGGACCAACCGGCGGCGAGGTACTCGGGCTCCTGGCTCTGGCCGTGCACGCCGAGATCCCCCTGTCGACCCTACATTCGATGATCTACGCCTACCCGACGTTCCACAAAGGCATCGAGGACGCCCTCGGAACGATCGAGTAGCCGATGGAGGACGACCGCCGAACCGTGCCGGGCCGGGACCCCGGAAGTGGGGTCATGACCCGGCACAGAACGCGGCCGGCTATCGGCCGCTGATGTTGCGCTCCCGGTAGAGCCGGTGGATCAGGTCCTCGATGTCGGGCTCCTCGATGGCCAGATCCCGGATCGGGGCGTCGGCGGTCACCGCGGCGATCACGTCGGCCGCCGTCGTCAG